>JAPYTK010000114.1:0-3690 GCA_029941785.1 Polyangiaceae bacterium
CCGCCATGGCCGGTGGCTCGGGCGACGCCATGGCCGGTGGCTCGGGCGACGCCATGGCCGGTGGCTCGGGCGACGCCCCCGCGGCCGGATCGACAGGTGGCGGATAGCCACCCTGCTGGCCATCGTCATACGCTGCTGCCGCCATGGCCGGTGGCTCGGGCGACGCCATGGCCGGTGGCTCGGGCGACGCCATCGAGCCACCATAGGCAGCCACGTCCTGTTGGTCGCCGCCGGGCGCACCCATCAGGGCGGCGGGGGCCTCTAGGTCAATGGCGGGCATTTCCGCCGTGCTGTCGGAAAAATCCGCTCCCGCTTCCGCGGCTGGGCCTTGGTCCGCATCTTCAAGCACCGCGAGTTCCTCTGGAGTGGGAACCTTCGTCACCGCAGGCGGGGCGATGGACGGCGGGGGCGGCGGCGCGACCGATGTCCTCACCGGCGGTGCCTTCTTGAGCTTGCCGGCCTTTGCCCTCTCGAGTCCAGCCACCGCTTCCTTGTCGCCAGCCTTCATCCGCAGCACACGACGCCACGCATCGGCGGCCTCACGCGCATCGCCGATATCGCTCTCCCAAATCCGTGCCACCTTTCGCGCAAGCTCCGCGCGTACATGAGGTTCGCGACCACGCAAGATCTGGTCTTCGTACAGCTCGATCATGCCTCGATGATCTCCGAGCGCGGTGAGAAGACTCGATAGCTCTTTGGTGAGCGCCTGATCGGAGGGCGACAAGTCATGCAGTCGTTTGAGATCCACAGCTGCCCCTGCATCATCATTGAGATGTTCTTGGCGCAGCGAAGCTCGAAATCTGAGCAACATGCGGACGAGGGGGCCGTCGTGAACTTTGTCCAAGGCCACGCCGACGGATTGCTCGACGCGACTCATGTCTGCCACGTCGCGTCCAAGCCCGCCCAAGGCATCGAGCGAGGTCTCGTCCACATGCGCCACGAGCGCTCCGGTCATCCACTCGAAAGCACGATCCACATCGCCGAGGTCGCGCTGAGCGATGGCCGCGGCACGCCGTAGCAAAGCGCTGCGCGTCCGACCACCATCCCGTGAGCCCTTGCCCCCGGCAGCCAGAGCCTCAGCAAAAGCACTGAGCAGTACATTGTCTTCATCGACACTGCGAGCGGCCGATTCCAACGTCGCTAGCGCGTCCTCGTGTACCCCCCCCGTCAAAGCCGAGCTTAGAAATCCACGGGCACGGTCCAATGCACCGTGCTTCGCGGCAACTTGAGCAGCCAGCGAGAGCAACTGCACGCGGTCCTGGGATTTCTTCGCTCGCCCAACTTGCCGCTCGTACAAATCGATGATGTGGCCCGGCGCCTCGGTAAGGCCAGCGATTTGGGCGAGCAGCCCTTCGACGACATCCGCCTCCAAACCAATGAGGCCAGCCTCGCCGTGTTGGATCGCGTCGACGCCACCGGCGCCCGCCTCGATCATGACACCCGCTTGCCGAATGAGCTCCGCCGCTCGTTCCTCGCCCTCCAGCTCTTTCGCCATCAATGCATGGACAGAGGCGAGGCCGTCTAGGTCTTTCAGACGCACCGTTATTTCTTCTAGCTTGGCGATCATCTCGGCAGACGCATCGCCGGATCGCAAGAGATCGAGCGCCACCGTCCGCGCGTCAGCCTCGCGCTCGACCTCGATGAAGAGAGCGAAAGCACGCCCGAGTGCCTCTTTTCGATCATTCCCGATGGTGGTTTCGTTCCACTCGACGAGCTTGGTCGCTACGATCCCTTTCCAATCGGCCGCGAGCCCGTAACCAACATAAGCGTCACGACACTGCTCGTCGCCTTGGTCAGCACGCCCTTCGAGTGCCGACAGCGCGTCCTGACCACGCTCGAGTTTGTCGTTGAGGATCGCGGCTAACTTCAAGGCGAGTCGCACGCCCTCGACCTCGCTCCCCTGTTGGCCCAACTGCTCGGTCAACGCGTTGGCAACCTTCTCCCAATTCTCCAGTTTTTCGGCGAGAGACACCATCTTCGGGAGCACCGTCGCATCCTCAGGTACCCACTCTCGAAAGCGTTCGTACCAAGTCAGCGCCTTCTCGGCGTCATCGAGCGGGCCTTCGTAGAGTTCCGCAAGGCGGCACGCCAGAGGGGCCTTTTCACCCACGTTGTCGAGTTCGAGCAAACGCACATAGGCGGATGCCGCCGCTTCGTGATCCTCGAGCTTCGCGTGAATGTCGGCAAGCGCATAAAGCGCGAAGGCGCTCTTGTCGTCGATGTCATCGAGAATGCTCTGATAACAAGCCACGGCCGCAGGCAGCTCATTGGCGACCTCGGCGAGGAATTGCGCTTCCTTGGCGGCGTAGGCGAGCTTTTCTTCGCCCTCACAGATAGCCGTCAGTCTCTTGAGGGCCGCGCAAACGTCCTCGTTCGCCGAACCGCGTTCTGCGATGTCGAGTTGCAACTGCAGAGCGAGCTTGTCCTCCTCGGCCTCGAGAATGGAGGCGAGCACCTCGCCGGCTTGTTGGTCGTCACCGACGCTGAGAAGGATCTGCACGGCCCGATGGCGCGTCGCGAGAGCGAGTTCCCCTTCGAGAGCCGCGCTGCGCTTGACGAGAAAAGCGGCTTGCGCGGGGTAACGCTCCTGCGCGTGGTACTGCTGCTCGACGAGTGCCGCCCACTCATCGTTGGTCGGTTCGAGTTCGACAGCTTGCTCGAGAAGGACCAGCGCTGCGGCCGGGTTGTTGGCGCGCAACAGCAGGTGCCCTGCACGAGCCAACGAGGCCGCCTTTTCGGCACCTTCTTGGGATTGCGACTGCTGCTCGATGGCGTGAGCAGCATCCGCCCAACGAGCCGAGGCTTCGTACGCATCAGTGGCGAGCTGCCAACAGGACGGCTTCTTGAGGAGCGCCGCTGCTTCTGCGTAGGCGTCCGCCGCGCCGCCCTGGTCACCGAGTTCGCTGCGAATGGACCCGAGGCGTTCGAGCAGCTGGCCTTTGGCCTGGTCATCCGTCACATCGCCCAAAGCCTGAACGATCAATTGCACCGCCGCTGGCCCCTGGTCGCTCCCGAGCAGAGCGTCGACCGCCGACGCGATCACGCCGTCATCTCCGGGCGTCAACTCCAACACCCGCTGCCATGCGGCGGCGGCGGCAGCAACGTCTTGACGCTTCTCGGCATGCAGTCGGGCCAGCTTTCGTTCACGCATGATGCGCGCCTCAACATCCCCGTCCGCCGCGATCAATTTCGCGACATGAGCAACGAGGTCGTCCCATCGCTCCGTCGCTTCGTAGAGTTCTTCGAGCCGCTTCTGCGCCTGCTCGTCGCCGTCATTGAGTGCGAGCAGTTCTCCCCACCACTCGATCGCTGCTGGCGGATCTTCGAGTTTTCCTTCGCTCATGAGAGCGAGATCGCGCATCATGCCAAGCTTAGTCGACTCGTCGAGCGATCCATTGCGGACGGCGGCCGTGAGTACCGTAGACAGCTCCTCAAATTGGTTGTCCTGCCGCAACTGCTCTTCAATCCACCCGAGCGAAGCCTCATGGGAGGCGTCGAGCGCGAGCGCCGCCCGATACCGAGCCATGGCCTCATCGAGCTTACCTTCGCTCGCGGCCGTCGCTCCGGCTTCGGCCAATTGGTCTGGCCCCATGGGCTCGGGTTCCGGTGGAGGACTCGCCTCGACCGGCCCTGACGCTGGAGCCGAAGCCTGGTCGGCGGGCGCCGAAGCCTGGTCGGCGGGAGCCGAAG
>JAPYTK010000114.1:3790-17264 GCA_029941785.1 Polyangiaceae bacterium
GCCGAAGCCTGGTCGGCGGGAGCCGAAGGCTGGTCGGCGGGAGCCGAAGGCTGGTCGGCGGGAGCCGAAGAGGACGCGGGTGCGACCGAGATGCCCGGCACTGAAGAGATGCCAACCGGCGACTTGCCGAGCGCGGTAAGCTCAGTCTTCGCCTTGTCCGCCCAAATACCGGCAGGGTTGGCACCGAGGTAGCCTTGGTAGGTCTCCACGAGTTGCGCCTGACGGCCCAACTGACCTGCATAGTAGTCAGCGAGCTGCAAGGCCCGATCATCCCCCGGAACCAGCCTCAGGGCGGCGCACGCGTACGCCATGCCTGCTTCACCGTCCTGCGACTCGGCGAAACCGGTGAGTATGCCACGCGCCGCCTCGCTTTGACTCGCGCTCGGCGCCTCACCTGCGTCGGCCCGTTCGACCACGGCCATGGCGAGTTCGTACCCAAGTCCCGAATCATCGGGGGTCAACGCATAGGCGCTGGTCAACGCCGCGCAGGTCGCGTCCAACTTACCCGCGGCACGACAGGTTTGCGCCTCGTCGCGATACAGCGCCACCTTCCGGGCAAGGTCATTCGTAACGAGGGCTTGTTCCTTGGCAAAAAATGGAATGGCCTCTGCATTTCGCCCAGCCGCCTTCAGCCCTTCGCGGGCCTTGTAGATCGCGAGAGCATGACTGGGATCGAGAAGGGCCAGCTTCATCCAGTGCTCGATCTCCATCGCGGGGTCGGCCAAGGCCGCCCCCTCTTCGTGGAGTTGAGCGAGTTCTTCGCGGTAACGAGCCGCGAGCGGACCGAATTCAGGGCGCGTCGTGCGCTGCTCTTCGAGACTCTGGGCAGCCAAAGAGAGCAGCTGCACCAAGCCTGCGTCATCGCCGAGATCTCGATACGCCTGAGCAAGAGGATCGACGACCGCCGTATTGGTCGGGTCGCGCTCGGCAGCCAAGGTCAACAAGCGATTGCGCTCCGCCTCGTTGCCCATGCTCTGCCAAACCCGAGCGGATTCGTTGAACCAATGGGCGGCCACACCTGGTGGCTCTGTCCGCATACCTACCTGCTCAAGCAACGAGGCATACGCCTGTGGGTTACTTGTCCCCGCACCATGCGCTTGATCCAACGCAACCTGGTCGTGCGGGTCGGCCGCCAAGCGCTGAACCAAGGCTTCCGTTTGAGCCGCATCCATGATTTCGACCGGCACGTTACACGGTCACCCCAGCGTCGTACAGCGTCGAACGACGACAAATTCGCGGCCCCTCAGACCTTCTTCAGCTTTCCGCCCCGGCTTCAACGCAGATCGAAGCGGCGATAGCCAGTGGAAGAGCGTGGCTTGGGGGGCCTCTTGCCGGCGTGGGGCTCGACTGTGACCGCCGGAACGGCTGATGCCGTGGCCGAAGCCGTGGCCGATACGGCCAGACCGCCCACGGAATGCGCCGAACCGAGACGGGGGGCGGTTGCCGCCCCAGAGCGTCCACCAGCCTGGCTTCCTTGGACAACTTCACTACCAATCGGCATCGCGCGCTGCGTTTTGTCTTGCATTCGCGCAAAACCGATGACCGCCACCACGCCGAGCACCGCCGAGGCCAAGATCCATCGTGATGACGGTCGAATGCGTGGTCGCCCCGCCAACACGGCATTGATATCAGTCGGTACTTCATCGACGAACGGCTCCAAGTCGTCGAGCGCGGCGAGAAACGCCGACGCATTCTGGGGGCGCTTATCGGGGTTCTTTTCGAGAATCTGCATCAAGAGCTTCTCGAGGTCGCGGGGCAAGGGGCGTTCCGGCAACGCGTCACAGGGACGTGGCGGCGGCGTCTTGATGTGATGCGCCATCACCACGACGGCGTCGTTGTCCATGTACGGCGGACGCCCGACCAACATGTGATAGAGAATCACGCCCAGAGCGTACAGATCACTGCGGGCGTCGAGCGCCTTGCCCTGGGCCTGTTCGGGCGACATGTAGCGGGGCGTCCCGAACACGGTGCCCGCTTGCGTCTCCAGAGCGTCCACGCCGCCTTCTTGAATGAGCAACTTGGCGATTCCGAAGTCGAGCACTTTACAGACTTCCGCTCCGCCCAAGGGTCCGCGGACCAAAAGCAGATTGTCAGGCTTCAAGTCGCGATGAATGATGCCCTTTTCATGCGCCTCCATCAGCGACAACAGCGTGTGGCGCACGACGGTCACCGCCTCGTCGAACGGCATCGGTCCCATCCGTTTGAGACGATCGCCTAGCGACTCGCCGTCGAGCAACTCCATCGCCAAATAGAGCGAGCCATCGACGTCCTCGTCGAGATCTTCTTCCACGTTGATCTCGCCGAAATCGTACATCGTGACGGTGTGAGGCGACCGCAGCAAACTCGTCGCGCGCGCCTCTTGCCGAAAGCGGCCCTTGGCCTGGGCATCGACCAATTGGTCGGCCCGGACAATCTTGATGGCGACCTCACGCCCTACGGCGAGCTGGCGCGCGCGGTAGACGGTGCCGGTTGAGCCCGCGCCGAGGCGAGCCAAGATGGCGAAGCGTCCGCCCACGATCCGCCCCATGAAGGGATCGCCGTCGGCGTTGGCAAGATCATCTGGCACCACCATCATGAAGTCGGTGCAGTTCGGGCAGTGCAGGAACTTGGAAGCGGGTACCTTTGGGGCGTGCCGCCGGCACTCTGGACAAATCACGCCATCCAAGCCGCGAAGCGACTTCTTCTTGTGATTAGGCCTAGGCGCGTCTCCCACTGCGGGGCAAATCGTCTGTCACTTGCGGACACAGCGCAAGCTCCAACTTGCGCCTTTTTTCTTCGGTCCCGCCCTAATCGGCCGACAGACAAACTCCTCGGACTCGCCGCAGTCCTCATCAGCGCAGCAAAGATCCGTACAAAATCCATCCTCGGTGGGGTGCTCCGCGACGAATACCGCGTTGTCGGTGATGCACTCGCCGCTGCGGCAAATGCTGCCATCGTCACAGGGCGCGCCCACAGCACCGGTTGCCGCAGGGTCGAGCAGAACCGAGCAAGCCGGCACGCCGTCGATCCCGACCGCGCACGCGATCGGACGTAGGCCCAAGGCACCGCCAATCCAACCGCAGTCGCCCGAATTACAGCACGGTGCTGCGCAAAACCCCTTGAACGAGGCGTCGTTACTCGCGTCAATACAGACAGAACCTAGACAGTCATTTCCGGTCGCGCACTCGGCCCCAGCAGGCAAGGCGTCGTCGTAGGCGGGGCGCTTGCAGACCCACAGCTTCCGTGATGTGCCGTCAGCCCAGCCATCGGATGCAGCGATCCGGCAAACGTCTTTGGCGACACGGCAGCCTTCGTCACTGCAGCAGGTGTCGGTACACTCGCCGTCAACGCAACGCCCGGAGCGGCAGTGAAGCGAGTCGTCACAGGATTGGCCGCCCTCCCTCGTGCCGAGTTGATCTCGCGTCAGGTGCGCTGCCGGTTGACAGATAGCGCCTCCTTCGGCGCTGATAGGCCAACAGACCTGACCGTGGACCACGGGCCCACAATCTTCGGATCGACAACAGCCTCGGCTGCAGAACGGGCCGCCCGGTGCTCCCAAGATGGCAGGATCCAGACAAAACCCATCCGATTGACAATCTCCGTCGGTAACGCAGGGCAAGCCAGGCGGCGCACCGATGTCGCTACATTGTCCGGCCAGGCAGCTCTGCTTCTCTGGACAGGCCGGAGGACCATAAGCGTTCGGTTGGGTGCAGTGAACGGTCGGCAGAGTCCCGTCGAACGCGAGGTGGCACCCGGCAAAAAGGAACAAGACGCCAATCAAGCAAGCGACAGCGCGCCGCGGCAACGACCGACGCCAATACGATGAGGAGGTCAAAACGTCCACGAGACCCTCGCTCCGCGATGGCTGAAGCCTACCTCTGGCAGCGCCATCGGATCGACCGACCCCGCGCGGCTCGTGTCGATCAACAACAAGATCACGGACGTCGTCAAGGCAGCGCCAGCCACTCCAAAGGCGACATCCGCACCCAGCCCGAGACGATGCGCGCGTTCCGCCTGCGATTGGAGTTTTTCCACGGGCGTCGCCACGCTCGTCTCAGGCCGCCGGCCGGGATCCGTCGCGTGAGCGAAACCCGCCAGAACACCACCTGCAACGAGTCCAGCTACCGCCGCACCACCCGTCCAATAGCTCGCCACACGCAAGTCCGATGTCGAACTCCCCGCATCGACCGCATCGGCAACTCCGGCCGACGTCTCGTCACCCACTCCCGAGTAGCGCTTGGGCACACGAAGCCGAGCCCCCTCGATGCGCTTGACGATACGTGCGAGAGCGACGCGTTCACGTCGATCGGTTTCCATGTTCAGGCAATCTCGATAGTGCTTGAGCGCGTTGTCGAGATCGCCCATTTTTTCAGCCACGAGGCCGAGGTTGTAGTAGAGGAGTTTCGCCTCGGGGTCGAGCCCCAACGCCTCCAGGAGCTTCGCGCGGGAGTTCTCGTACTCGCCTCGCGCATAGAGTGACAATGCCTCGTCGTGCAGTTCCAAGGCCGTCGCCGGCCGCTCATTCACGAGCGGTTTCGTGGCCGACGGCAGGACGCTCGATTTCGGAGGAACAGGCGAACCCTCAGTGGAGGGCGGCGCCTTGGGCGTCGTTACGGGCGCGGTCTTGGGCGCCACTCTGACGGGCTTTGAGGAAGAGGCGGGCGGCGACGGCTGTGCCGCCAAGGGTTCGCCCCAAGCGACCACGCCGAGGCTCAACGCCATCGTGCACCATCTCGCGGTCCAAATCCGCCTCACTGGCAGAGCATAGCCCATGGCCGTCGATACCGCACCATCCTCCAAGCGGCGCGGTCGGGTGCCCCGTCAAAGCTTCAAACTACCCCGCACGGGGGACCACTCGTAGCGCCGCTTCGCGTAACGTCCGTGGATAAATCGGGCCAACACCTTTCCAACTTCGCGCGGGTCATCGGCGTTCGTCCACTCACGGTGATGGATGCCATCGCGCGGACCGAGCTGTTCGTCGAGCAAGAAGAAGGCGGCCCTCACGTCTGTTGGAACGCGCAAACTCTTCAGCTCTTGCTCGAAAGCCACCGCATCCACGCGAACGATTCGCGCGGGGCCGAGCCGCTCTTGCAACGATGGCGCGGTCAATAACGAGATGAAGGCCTCACAGTTCGGGCAGTCCTCGCCCGTGACCATCAGCAGCAGATGTTCTCCATTCGCCTCGGCTAGCGTCCGTTGGATACGCAAAGATGCTCGCAACCTCAGCGACGTCACCCCCAGCCGCACGAGCCATACCGGGCCATAACGGCGCATGGTCGTCTCACGGGGCAGCGACTTGCTGTCGCCTTCCCCATCGCTAGGCTGTGCACTCACGCCCTCAGAGTTGTTGGGCACGGGCCCCGACTCGGTCGACGAAGCGTGCGCCACGGCCGCCCTCGTCTCACCCTTCTCGGCGACGGCGCACCGGGACTCGACCATGCCCACAATCGCGAAGATCCCGACGAACACCACGAGCAGCATCGATGCGAGCCATCGAGGATTGCCCACACCAAAGCCATCGACGGATCCCGCGATCATTCGAGGAGCCGGAGGCGGGATACTCACGGGCGGCATGGCCACATCGCGTTCGGCGCCGTAGCCGTCGCGGGTGCCAGGAACGATGAGATCGCGCTTCACTCTATATTTGTAGCGCGTTCGAGGGCCATACGCCCGTGGCAACATGGCTCTTTAGTAGACTATACTTAATATATCAGCGTGCACACCGGGCGACAATAATACATCTAGAATATTATTCTTACTGTTGGGTATTCAGTATATCGACTGACCTAAAAAGAAAGCGCTCCAAGTGTCGACCCGGTGCGCTCTCGTTCGAAACCGCTCAGCGGTCGTTTTAAGGAGCCAATCCCTTGAACAACTGCGGGTTGCGCTTCATCGGCATGGCGTCGAAACTCGACGACATTTTGGGCATGCCCGCATCCATCGCGTTGTTGCAAGGCGTGTTACCAGGGCAAAGGCTGATGTGAGCGTGGTGGTGGTGGAATTGAAACCAGCCGTACCCCATGTTCGTCACCTCGAAGGCCATCTTGACATGGCTGCACGCGAAGCTGTCGAGCCAACCCAAGGTGCAAAGCTCGTTGATCGCCGCCGTGACCACCTTGCCTGCTTGACCATCGACGCCGACCACGCGCACGCGGTTCGATTCGAAGATGGATCCGAGGAACATCGACGTACGCCACACATCGAGAAGATGCGGCTCGTTCGTGCAGTGATAGTCGGCGTGCTGACAGATGGGGCGCAGATAATTGTTCGCGGTGTTCTTCTGGTAATAGGCCAGATCGATGTCAAAACCGTTGGTGTGCGTGCTCTTCGGGTGCCCAGGCTGATTCACGGCGGTACCGGGGATGGCACCGTTCGCCTCGCTCATATCGCCCAGCCCGAGCGCACCGCCATTGCCGGTGTTCCAACCCGCCGACTTGCACAGCGTCTTGGCCGTCGCGTAGTCGATGAGCATCTTGAGATCGCGCCGGAGATAGCTGCGATACTGATTGGCCGACGTCTCACCGTTGATGGCGTAGTCGTCGTAGTGGGGCGTGACGCGCGGATTGAAGCCGACGAGTTCGCCGCAATACGCCGCCGTTCCAGTACAGTCGCGGTCCGGCAAGTTGTTGCACGTGGGTCCTGGACCTGGGCCCGGGTTGTCACCGCTCATGACGTCCGGCATGCACTTGCCGCTGACGCAACTCTCGCCGGAAGCACAATCACCGACTTGGCAGGAGCAGTAACTACCGCAACTGTAGTCGCAATTCGTCTTGTCATTGGGCACGCAGGAGTTGTCGCCGTCACAGCTGCCTTGGCAGTCGTAGCTGCCGCAGTCTGGCCAACAGATCGAGCCTTCCTCGCCTTCCATGCTCCAGCAGCGCGATCCCGCGCCGCACTCGGCCGTCGAACCGGCGCCCGAGCAGCTAGCGGAGGCACGTGTCATGCAGACGCCGTAGACACAAATCCCGGCACGACCTTCGACGGCCTGGCATTCGGTGTCGCAGCTGCATGCACCGCCCGGCGCGATGCTGCTGTCGGGCTGCTTGGGCTTGTCGTTGCCCGCCGGTCCAGGAGTCGTGCCGCCCGGCTTCTGGTCGCCAGGAGGCGGCGAGTCGCCAGGCGCATTTGAAACGCCATCGATGTACTCGTTGTCGTTGCCGTCCGTCGCTTCGTCAACCTCGATGACGCAAGCGCTACCGATGAGCGAACCTGCCGCAAGACAAGCCGCCACGAGTGCAAACCTCGTGTTCGCCATGATTTCGATCTCCCGGAAATGGGCCAGGCGCCTAACGCCAGGCTAGATATGGTGTGCCCCGCCTGCAATGTGAGGCATGAGGGGTAGTGTCGTCAAGTGTAAATAAGTGTCGCACCCATATTTAATGGAATACGCAACCACTTACCCCCCGCCGGCACAGGCCCCATACAACAAACGACGCAGCGTGTCAGGAGCTTGTCAAAACGAGGGCTCAGCGACGTCGAGGCCCCAAGATCTTGTACACGCGACGACCTTCCTCATCCGTCGTCGCGGGCGCGACATGCAGAGCATCGAGACGCAACACCCTCACATGCCCCGAACGCACGCGGACGCGAACACCACCCGAATCATCCTCGCCCACGACTGCGCACAAGCCGAGCTGGGGGTGCGCCAGCCACTCGCCAGTCTGGGGCTCGACGATTTCCTCATCGTCGTCGAAAACCTCGACCTTGCGTGCGATCTTTTGAACTTGTGGCTTCGTCGAGAAGCTCTGTGACAACGGCTTCGTGGCGGCTCGCGACGTACCCGGTACATACGGTCGAGGACTGTTTCTGCCCGCTTCTGGCCGCGGTGAAGGCTTGGCGGAGGCGGGTCTCGTGACAGCCGCCGGTACCGGAGAAGCCGCGGGCCTCGCTTGACTGACGCCCGGCGCAACGGAGCCTGCGGAGTTGACCGTCGCCGGCCCTCTGTCCGTCGGCGCGTCGACCACCAGCAGCATCTTGCCGGTCATCGCGGCGCACAATTCTCCACCACGAAGCCCCTCAGGCGTCATGAACAAGGCATGGAGCTTCAAGGCCGGTGGGGAACACGCGCCGTCCACGTGTCCGCTCAGCGTGAGCACATCGACGGACTCGTACATCTCCGTTTCACCACTCGGCAGGGCCACCTCCACGAGGTCCAGTCGGCCGGAAAGCTGAACGAATGCGCGAGGCCAGCCTTCGGCAGCGGCGAGCGCGACCAGGGTTTCGAGCAAATCCTGGCCGGGCTCGATTTCGAGCATCAAACGCGAGATGTCGCCGTAGTTGCTCATTGTTGGGTGCGAAGAGAGGGACTTGAACCCTCACGAGCTTGCGCCCACTGGCACCTGAAGCCAGCGCGTCTACCAATTCCGCCACCTTCGCGAGGCGGCGCACTGTCTACCTTGGTCGCCGCATCGGGGTCAAGGTGCATACGAGGATGAACACCGCGAAGAGAAATTGGCGAGGCACCGGGCGGCCACCACAACGCGATAAGCAGTCGACACGTTCCATCATCCGGGCTAGGCACCGATGCCATGAGCGTCACGAACTGGTCGGCGCCCTGCCCCCCACTCATCGTCTTCCGAGACGTCCGCGCGATCGATCCGCATCGTGGCATCGATGCGTCGGTCGATGTGGTGATCGAAGACGGCGTCATTAGCCGTATCGACGCGCAGGCCGCGAGCGAAAGCATGCTCGCGGCAGAGGGTGCTCACGTGGTCAACGGCGAGGGCAAGTGGTTGGTGCCGGGCTTCGTGGATCTACGCGCTCATCTGCGCGAGCCGGGCAAGGAATACAAGGAGGACATCGCGTCGGGACTGCGTGCGGCAGCAGCGGGTGGTTATGCCCATATCTGCGCGATGCCCGACACCGATCCGGTCAACGACCGCCGCAACGTCACCGAGTCGATCGTCGCCCGCGCCCGCTCGGTAGGAGGACCGACGCTTCACCCGATCGGCGCCATCACGCTCGGGCGCCACGGAGAAGAACTCACGGAGATGGCAGACCTTCGGGACGCCGGAGTGGTCGGCGTGAGCGACGGCAATCGCAGCGTCCGCTCGAGCGCGGTCATGCGACGCGCGCTCGAATACGCACGTAACTTCGACCTGCCGGTGATGCATCACGCAGAAGACCACACGCTCACGGCGGGCGCGCAGATGCACGAAGGGGCGATGTCAACCGTGCTCGGCTTGCGTGGCGCACCCAGGGTCGCCGAGGACATCATCGTCGCCCGGGACCTGATGCTGACCGAAGCCACGGGCGCCCGCTACCACTTGGCCCACGTGTCGACCGAAGGTGCTGTGCGGCTCCTGCGCGACGCCAAGGCTCGAGGAATCTCCGTCACGGCCGAGGTCACCGCGCACCACTTGATGCTGACGCACGACTCTCTCGCCGACTACGACACCGCCTACAAATTCGTCCCTCCCCTGCGTGAGCAACGGGACGTCGAGGCCGTTCGCTCCGCGCTCGCCGACGGCACCATCGACGCCATCGTCAGCGACCACGCGCCTCAGAGCAGCATCGAAAAGGATTGCGAATTCCAGGCCGCCTCGCCCGGCGCCATCGGACTCGAACTCGTCGTCCCGGTACTGCTTCGCCTCGTCGATGACGGCTCCCTCCCTCTCGCGCGCTTCATCGGCGCGCTGACCCGCGGCCCTGCCGGCGTCATCGGCCTCGACACGCCGACTCTCGAAACCGGTCGCGGCGCCGAACTGTGCCTCATCGATCCCGAAATGGAGCACACGATCGACCGCTCGACGCTCGCGTCGAAATGTCACAACAGTCCGTTCGTCGGAAAAAGCTACCGCGGTGGCGTCGTGATGACGATGGCCCGAGGCCGAATCGTGTACGCTCGCGATGCGGGGTCCGAAGACGCATGAATGACGCAGCCTATCTTTGCCTCGCCGACGGCACACAGTTCGAAGGACGCGCGCTTGGCGCCGCTGGCCGGACGGTGGGAGAAGTCGTCTTCACCACCGGCATGACCGGTTACCAAGAGGTACTCACAGACCCTTCGTATACCGGACAACTGGTCACGATGACCGCGCCACAAATCGGCAACACGGGATGCAACCCGCAAGACGAGGAGAGCGTGACGGACCGGCCCCATGTGGCGGGTTTCATCGTCCGAGACGCGAGTGACCGGGCATCGAATTGGCGTTCCGAAGAGACCCTCTCCGCGTACCTCACGCGCCACGGCATCGCTGCGATCAGTGGCATCGACACCCGACGACTCACCAAACACCTGCGAGACGGTGGAGCGCAGAACGGTGCGATCGGCACCGACGCACCCGAAACGCTCGTCCGAATTGCACGAGAAGCCCCCGCAATGACGGGGCAGGACCTGGTCGCACGCGTCACACCCAGCAGACCCTATGAATGGACCGAGGGCAGCGGCGACTGGTGTCCCGAAAAATTACGAGGTTTGAGTGATGAGGGGACGACCCGGCACGTCGTCGTGATGGATTTTGGCATCAAGCGAAACATCCTCCGCTGCCTCGTCGACAGCGGTTGTCGAGTCACAGCCGTGCCCGCGACGACGTCGGCGACCGACATCATGACGCTGCAGCCCGACGGCGTCTTCTTGTCGAACGGCCCCGGCGATCCGGCGGCAGTGACCTACGCCATCGAGACGATCCGACAATTGCTAGGACAGCGTCCCGTCTTCGGCATTTGCCTAGGGCACCAGTTGCTGGCCCTCGCCGCGGGTGCGAAGACCTACAAGCTTAAGTTCGGTCATCGCGGAATCAACCAACCGGTGAAGGACCTCGCGACCGGTCGAGTTGAGATCACGACCCAAAACCATGGTTTCTGCGTCGACCTCGATTCTCTCGTTGGAAAAGCACACAGCACGCACATCAACCTCAACGATGGCACCAGCGAGGGCATCGAGATCCCCGATAGCGATGCCTTTAGTGTCCAATTTCATCCCGAGGCGGCCGCCGGTCCACACGACGCACTTTATCTCTTCAAGCGGTTCACCGATCGCATCGACCGAGCTCGGTCAAGCTGACATCGCCTGATGCCATGAGCCAGCGAAAAATTCACTTCATCAGCCTCGGATGCCCAAAGAACCGAGTCGACTCCGAGGTCATGCTCGGCGTGGCACAAAACCAAGGCTACATGCAGGTTGCCGAAGCCGACGAAGCAGAAGTCATCGTCATCAACACCTGCGGCTTCATCGAAGACGCCAAGAAGGAATCGATCGACACCATTCTCGAGATGGCCGAGCACAAGCGGACGGGGCGCTGCGAGCGCTTGGTGGTCGCCGGATGCCTTTCCCAACGACACCCCGACGAGATGGCGGCCGAGCTTCCGGAGGTTGATAACTTTCTCGGATCGAGCGACATGCTTCGCTTGGGCGATGTGCTCGCCGGCGGCGCTGACCGGGTACTCGTTGGCAACCCTGCGGACTGGATCTACGGCAGCGACAACCCTCGGGCAGTGTCCACCCGCCATGGCAGCGCCTACGTGAAGATCGCCGAAGGTTGCAACCGCAGCTGCTCCTTTTGCGTGATTCCAGCTTTGCGAGGAAAGCAGCGCTCTCGGCATCCCGACGATGTCGTTCGCGAGGTCACGCAGCTCGTCGAGCGCGGCGTGCGCGAGGTCAACTTGGTTTCGCAAGACACCATCGCCTATGGACGCGATCTGGAGTCGCGCACCAAACTGGCCGAGCTGGTCGAGCGCGTCGCGGAGGTCGACGGATTGCGATGGCTACGTATTTTTTACCTCTATCCGGACAAGCTGAGTGACCATCTTCTTCGCTTGCTCGACGAGCATCCGCGGGTTGTGCCTTATGTGGACATGCCCCTTCAGCACGCCGCCGACGGGATGCTCCGGCGTATGAAACGAGGCCATGGCGGGGAGCGCTTACGCCGGGTCGTAGAACGACTGCGAGAAGCGGTGCGCGATCTCACCTTCCGCAGCGCCTTCATCGTCGGCCACCCCGGCGAAACCGAAGCGTGCTTCGACGAACTGTGCGAGTTCATCAACTGGGCTGAATTCGACCGAGTCGGTGTGTTCCGCTACTCCGACGAGGAGAGCAGCCACAGTTTCAGTTTGACCGACAAGGTAGACGAGGGCGTGGCCCAAGAGCGTTATGACATGCTCATGACGCTCGCCCGACGCATCGCCCGCGACAAGAACGCACGGCTCGTCGGCCAAACGATTGAAGTTCTCGTCGAAGGGGCGAGCGAAGAGCACGAACTGGTCCAGATGGGGCGACACCGCGGTCAAGCTCCCGACATCGACGGCCAAGTCTTCCTGAGCGGCACCGAGTACCTTCCGCGACTGCCTGGCTGCGGAGAATTTGTCGAGGTCAAGGTCACGCAGAGCAGCGACTACGACCTAGCCGGCGACGTCGTGAGCCTGGAAGACTGTCCACCTTTGGGCCCCGCGCCCGCGATCTCTGGCAGGACCGTGCTGAAGGTCCTACCCTCCGACAACCGCGCCCTGAGCTGAGATTGTGCTTACGCATCGACCCGAAGCGTGCTTTGGTTAATCGAGCCATGAGGGCACCCAAGCAAATCGACCGGCGGGCATTGTTGAGCAGCCTACTTACGACGAGTGGAGCCTTCATCGCGTCCGGCTGCCTGGGTCCGACACTGCCGCTGCCCCCGCCCGATCCCCCCGATCATATTGGGCTCGCGAGTGGCGAAACCAATGTGTGGGAGGTGCGCGGTCACTGCTCGCGCGGGGCGGTCGTGCTCGTGGAAAACCTCGCCACCGGCATCATTTCTGGGGTGGTCGACACGGACTCGACGGGCAGTTATTTGATCCGCATCGAAGCCTCGCAATGTGATGATGCAGCGGTGTGGGAGCTGCTCGGCGACAGCGTCAGCGATCATACCTTCTTCATCGTGCAAGAGACGATCAGCGGCGTCCCGACGAGCGACGACTGTTCCTGAGCGGGTGCCCGTCGTCCCTGCTATTCACTTTTCGTCCTTGCCTCAGGACCGCTGCGGCCTCTAGATTCCGGGCCATGAACACTAGCGACCGTGTGTTGGTCGTCGACGACGAACCGGGGCTGCGTGAGGTGCTCAAAATCACCTTGCAGCGACAGGGCTACGACGTCACCTGCTGCTCCGACAAAACGAGCGCCATCGCGCAATTGCGCGCCGCCACCGACCCCTACCCTCTCGTCATCACGGATCTGGTGATGCCGGACGGGTCCGGGATGGACGTGCTTGCCGAGGCGCGCAACCACAGTGACCAGACCCAGGTCATCATTGTCACCGCCTTTTCCACGGTCGAGAGCGCCATCGAGGCGATGCGACACGGTGCCTACGATTTCGTGACGAAGCCCTTCTCGCCGGCAGAGATCGCGGAGCTCGCCAACAAGGCCCTTGAGAAGAGCAGCATCGTTGCGGAGAACAAGCGACTCAAAGCTCACCTCGCCTCGATTCAACCACCAGCTGACGACGACTTCGGTTCCGCGCCGGTCATGAAACGTGTCGCCACTTTGGTCAGCAAAGCTGCGGCGACGCGCAGCACCGTGCTGATC
>JAPYTK010000115.1 GCA_029941785.1 Polyangiaceae bacterium
GCATCGTTCCCTTGAATTTCGGAGCCGACGAACTCGTTAAGTTGTAGCCGCACTTCGAACAACTGGTCGCGGCGTCAGGGTTTTGGGTACCGCAGTTCGGACAGAACACGAGCAAACCTCCCATCGCCACAGGCAGGCGCTACCCACGTTGGATACGCCCCGGACGATCGACACAGAGCCTAGTGCAGCCGGCCACCACGCCACAAGCGAAAGCCCGCCCAAGGGAGAAAAAAAGATTCCAATATCATGAGCCTGGACCTTGCCGACGAGCCTTGACGCCGAAGGCCTCCAGTTACTAGTTTCCGAGCGCCTGAGGCCGACCAACCCCTCACGCGCCACGAGAGCCATGGCCTTCGTCCCGACGCCCGACCACGAAGACAAGCTGAAGCAGATCCTGAATCGTTATCCTAACAAGATGGCGGCTTGCATCCCGGTGCTTCACCTCGCACAGCAACAAAACGGCTGGGTATCCGACGACGTCACCGCGTGGGTGGCCGAGACGCTCGACCTTTCGACAGCGCACGTCTTCGGTGTGGCCACCTTCTACTCCTTGTTCAATACCGAGCCGGTCGGACAACATCAGGTCTGGGTCTGCCGAACATTGAGCTGTGCGCTGGCGGGATCGGACAACATTCTCGCGCATTGCGAGGAGCGGCTGGGGGTTCAGGCTGGACACACAAGTGCCGACGGCCGAGTCACCCTGCGCACCGCGGAGTGCCTCGCATCCTGTGGGAGCGGCCCCATGATGCAGGTCGATCGCGACTATCACGAAAACCTCACACGCGAAAAAGTCGACGTTATTCTCGACCGACTCACGGGTGGCTGAGCCGCCTGCACACCAAACGACGAGATCATCATGCTGAAGCGAACGACGCATCTGAGCGCACGCTACGACGTCGACAACGGCCATACGCTCGATGTCTACTTGAAGGACGGCGGCTACGAACAAGCCAAACGTGCCCTGTCGATGGAGCGCGCCGCCATCGTCGACGAGATGAAGGCGGCCAACCTGCGAGGCCGCGGAGGCGCGGGATTCCCGATGGGCGTCAAGTGGAGCTTCATGCCCGAAGTGCAGCCGGGAAAGCCACATTACCTCGTCGTGAATGCCGACGAAGGCGAGCCGGGAACCTTCAAGGACCGAACCTTGATGGAGAAGGACCCTCACTCGACCATCGAGGGCTGCATCATCGCTTGCCGCGCGATGGGTGCGCACACCGCGTACATCTACGTTCGTGACGAACTTCACCTCTCGAAGGACCGTTTGTGGGCGGCGATCCACGAGGCGAAGGCCAAAGGCTTTTTGGGCGCCAAGCCCTTCGGTGTCGACTACCCCGTCGAGGTGTATGTCCACACCGGCGCCGGCGCCTACATCTGCGGGGAAGAGACCGCTCTTCTGAATTCGCTGGAGGGGCGTCGCGGCGAGCCCCGGCTCAAGCCCCCCTTTCCAGCCCAATCAGGCGCCTTCGGCATGCCCACAACCGTCAACAATCTCGAGAGCATCGCCGCCGTACCCGCGGTCATGAAGCTCGGCGGAGAAGCCTTCTCGAAACTCAGTACGCTTCACGAGGCCCGCGACGGCGGCTGCCGTCTGTTCGGCGTCAGCGGTCACGTCAATACGCCGGGCATTTACGAGTGCGCCGTCGGGCTCACCCTGCGCGAGCTCATTTACGACCTCGGCGGTGGCGTCAAAGGCGGACAACTGCTCGCGGTGATCCCCGGAGGCTCCTCCACGCCGCTCTTACGGCCGGAAGAAATCGTGGACGCGCCGGACGAGAAGAGCCCTCTCCACAAGTGGCACGGCCAGAGCGTGCTCGACGTACCGATGGGCGTGGACACGATGCGCGCGCTCGGAACGATGCTCGGCACCTGCTGCGCCATCGTGCTCAGCGACAAAGCCTGCCCTGTCCGCGCCATGCACAACCTCATGCGCTTCTACCGTCACGAGTCCTGCGGACAGTGTACGCCTTGTCGCGAGGGCACGGGTTGGATCGAGCGAATCCTCGATCGCATCGTCGCTGGCGAAGCGGAGATGGAGGAGCTCGACCGCTTGCACGAGATTGCGGGCAACATCATGGGCAACACCATCTGCGCATTCGGCGAGGGAACGGCCATGCCCGCCCTGGGGTTTTTGCGCAAGTTTCGTCCCGACTTCGAGCAATTCGTCAAGACGGGCGGCACGTCCTCCACCGGCAAGCTCGCCCTTTAGCCGCACCCCTGGCCCGCAGCTCATCCACCGAAGCTCAGCATGCAATCACTCGAACTCATTTTCTTTATCGTCTGCGCCATCGTCACGATTGGCGGTGGACTGATCACCATCGGCTCGCGGATGCCCATCCGCAGCGCCATGGGTCTGCTCACGACCATCTTCGGTATTGCAGGCTGCTACTTGCTGCTCGCGGCCGAATTGCTCGCGGCCATTCAGATCATCGTCTACGCCGGCGCCGTCGTCATCTTGTTCATCTTCGTCGTGATGCTCCTCGGCTCCGCGGCGGTCTCTCCTCGCGATGCGGGCTCTGGCGTGCCCCGTTACATTGGCGCGGTGACCTTCTTGGCTTCGGCCATCGGTGCCCTCAGCTTCGTGCTGTACCGCCCTGCCCCTGCCGCGCCCGCGATCGATGGTGCGGTAGCGGAAGCGGCGACCAAAGCCGCGGTCAAGCTGCCCGCCCTGCCCGAGGGCTTCGGCACGATCGAGAAGTTGGGCCACGAGATCTTCACCCAGAAGATCGTGCCCTTCGAGCTTACCGCCACGCTTCTGCTCGTCGCGGTCGTCGGCGCGATGGCCGTCGCCCGAGGCAAGCAGCACGATCCGACCCGCCAATTGAAGGACGAGGCCGGGGCAGCAGACGCAGACTCCAACGCCGAGGAGGCCACGTGATGGGCGCCGTACCGATCCACTGGTTTCTTCTGCTCGCGGCGGCTCTGTTCTCCATCGGTGCCGTCGGTTTCTTGTTGCGCCGTAACCTCCTCGTTCTACTGATGTCGATCGAGCTCATGCTCAACGCGGTCAACCTGACCTTGGTGGCCTTCAACCGCGTTCATGTCGCCAACCACGATGGACAAATCATGAGTTTCTTCATCATTGCGATCGCCGCCGCAGAAGCCGCCGTCGGCCTCGCCATCGTGCTCGCCTTCTTCCGCCTGCGAAAGTCCGTCCGCTCCGACGAGGCTCACGTCTTGAGGAACTAGTTCATTCAGGCTCTCGCTGCTGTCCCGCACTGACTCGGTTTACAAACCATGTTGTCCCAACTTACCTCCCAATTCCCGGCGAACGACTTCACGTTGCTCGCCGCCGTGCTGTTGCTGCCCCTCATCGGGGCCTTCGTATGCGGCATCTTCGGCAAACGCCTCGGCAAGGAGGGGGTTCGCTTGATGGCCCTCAGCGCCGTCTTCGGCTCCTTCATCGCCAGCGTCGTGACCTTCATCATGGTCGCCGCCGCTCCCCACACCGCGACCAAAGCGGCTCGCCTCAGCTGGAAGGCTTGGCACTGGTTCGACGTGACCGGCCGCGGGCGCAGCGTGGTGCCCATCGACGTCAGCTTCAGCGTCGACGCGCTCAGCGCGACCATGATGCTCATCGTCACCGGCGTCGGGTTTCTGATCCACCTGTACTCGACCGGCTACATGGCGAAGGACGAGGGCTTTTACCGCTTCTTCGCCTACCTCAACTTGTTCATCTTCTCGATGCTCGTCCTCATCTTGGGCGACAACCTCCTGGTGTTGTTCGTCGGTTGGGAAGGCGTGGGCCTGTGCAGCTACCTGCTGATCGGCTTCTGGTTCGACGACGAAAAGAAAGCCGCGGCGGGAAAGAAAGCCTTCATCGCCAACCGCATCGGCGATTTTGGCTTGCTCGTGGCCATGGCGATGCTCGTGTACTACGCCGGCACCCTATCGTGGGATGGCTTGGAAGCCGCCCAGAGCGCGATGGCCGAGCAACGCACGGTATGGAGTGCAAGCTACCTGCGGGAATTCCCCGACTGGTTGGTCTGGCTTCGCGACCTCGTCACGCCCGAGCAACCTGTCCGCATGATGGTCGCTACGATGGTGGCGCTCGCGCTGTTCATTGGCTGCATCGGCAAGAGCGCGCAGATCCCGCTGTTCGTCTGGCTGCCGGATGCGATGGCTGGCCCCACCCCGGTGTCGGCCCTCATTCACGCCGCCACCATGGTCACCGCCGGCATCTACCTCGTCTGTCGCACCTCCTTCATCTTCGCGCTTTCACCACTCGCCATGGCCGTCGTCGCCGGTACCGGTGCGCTCACCGCCTTGTTCGCCGCGAGCATCGCTTTCGCGCAGACCGACCTGAAGAAGGTGCTCGCCTATTCCACCGTAAGCCAGCTGGGCTTCATGTTCATCGGTGTGGGCGTCGGCGCCTTTGCCGCGGGCTTCTTCCACGTGATCACGCACGCCTTCTTCAAGGGCTGCTTGTTCCTGTGCGCGGGCTCGGTCATCCACGCCATGCACGCGCGCGTTCACGACGAGACGGCAAGTCAGGACATGCGGAACATGGGCGGACTACGCAAGTACATGCCCATCACCCACATGACCTTTCTCGTCTCCTGCCTCGCGATCGCAGGGTTCCCGCTCACGAGCGGCTTTTGGTCTAAAGACGAGCTGTTGTTCAAGGCCTTCACGAACACGATCGTCCCCCTCAATCCGAACATCATCACCCCGCCGCTGTGGTACGGCCAGATGATCTACGCGATCGGCATCGTGGCCGCGGTAGGCACCGCCTTTTACATGTTCCGGGCCTACTTCATGACCTTCCACGGCGATTTTCGCGGCTGGAGCATCGTGGCCGGGTTCAAGCCCCCAGCACACGACGACCATCACGACGACGACCACGCAGATCACGACGAGCCGCTCGAAGGCCCGGTGCCGCACGAATCACCACGATCGATGACCGTACCCTTGATCATCTTGGCGTTTTTCGCTGCCATCGGTGGCTTCGTGTACGCCGAGCCGCTCCATCAAGTCTGGCCCCTCGAAATGTTCGTCTCGCTCGAGCATTTCTGGTCGCCCGTCTTTGCCACGGCGAGCAAGTTCGTCACCACCCGCCCGGGCAGCGAGGCCATGATGTGGCCGCTGCTCGGCGTGGGCGCCGGCGTCTCCCTCTTCGGGATCGGCGCCGCTTACTGGGTGTACATCGTGCAAAAGGGCGAGCCCGCCAAGGCCTTCGTCGCGCGCGCTGGCGGTCTTCATCGTCTGGTCCTCGACAAGTGGCGCATCGACGAACTGTACGATGCCACGATCCTCGGACTCATCGACGCCATGGGCGACATCGCGGCACAGTGCGATCGATGGATCGTCGACGGCATCATCGCCAAACTCACCAGCGGGGTGGTGAAGGTCACCGGCCACGCCTTGCGCCTGCTGCATACGGGCAGGGTCCAGGTCTACGCCGCCAGCATGGTGGTCGGGACCGCCGTCATTGGCTGGTACGTCTTCACGCCACACGCCGAAGCAACCATCGACGCGCGCCGCGTCCGTCCGCAAGGTCAGGTGCGATTCGAAGCCGCAGCAGGACATGGTTACCGTTACCGCTGGCACATCGACGGCGAGACGGTGCCGGACATCTTCAGCGGGCGCCGGAACTTTTCCATGCAACTCGAACGCTGCGAACAGAAGACCGCCGTGCTCACGATCAAGAACGCTTTCGATCGAGAAGCGGTGACCACCTACACCCAGTGCCGCGAGTCGAAACCCGGCTGCTGCAAGCCAACTGACACGCCGGCGCCCAAGAAAGAAGCGCTGCTCGGCCGCGTGGACGGAGGTGTCCGATGAGCAGCTTTGCCGTTCTGGCCATCGCCGCCGGCCTCATCGCCGCCGCAGTCCCGACGCGAGGATCGCGCACCCATCGCTTGAGCCTCGCCGCCATCACCGCCTTTGTGGTTCTGGCCATCGGTTGGCTGTGGCCCGAGGGCGCCGCCACCGCTCCCGCCGCGGCCAAGGAAGCGGTTGAAGGCGCAGACACCTCGCCCTCAATACTGTTGAACCTGCTCATCGGCGTGCCCATCGGTGGCGCCATCGCTTTGTTGTTCTTGCCGAGGCAGATGCTGTCCTTGGTGCGCGGCTTCACCTACGCCATCTTCGCCGTGACCTTCCTGCTCAGCCTCTGGCTCCTCAGCGTGCCGATGACCGACGGCTGGCATTTTCAGTACATCGCCGACTGGATCCCGATCGCCGGCATTCGCTACCACGTCGCGCTCGACGGGATCAGCTTGTGGCTGGTGGTGCTCACGACCTTCACGACGCCCATCGCCGCCTTCGCGTCCTTTGGATCGATCGACAAACGGATCAAGGAGCTTTGCATCGCCTTCTTGATGCTGCAGGGCGCCATGATCGGTACCTTCTTGGCTCTCGATCTCTTCCTGTTTTATGTCTTCTGGGAGTTGATGCTCATCCCCATGTTCCTGCTCATCGGGATCTGGGGCGGCGCCGAACGTCGCATGGCGGCGATGAAGTTCTTCATCTACACGATGGCCGGCTCGGTGCTGATGCTGGCGGCCATTCTGTACCTGGTGTGGACCCACCACGAGCTTAACGGCTTCTGGACCTTCGACTACCTCGCGCTGTGCCAAGTCGTGCTTCCAGGCGTACCCGGCACGATCAGCCCGCAAGCCTTGTGCTTCTGGGCCTTCACGCTCGCCTTCTTCATCAAGGTGCCCGTGTTCCCGCTCCACACCTGGCTACCCGACGCGCACGTTCAGGCGCCGACCGGCGGCTCGGTGGTACTGGCCGCGGTGATGCTCAAGATGGGCACCTACGGCTACCTGCGCTTCTCGATGGGGCTCTTCCCCGCTCAAGCCGCGCACGCGGCCGCGACCCTCGCGGGGCTGGTCATCATGTTCGGCATCATCTGGGGCGCGCTTTGCGCCTGGAAGCAGAGCGATGTGAAGCGCCTGGTCGCCTACTCGTCGGTGGCGCATCTGGGCTTCGTCATGCTGGGCCTCTTCGGCGCCACGACGAGTGGCATCAAGGGCGCCGTGCTTCAAATGATCAACCACGGCATCGCCACCGGAGCGCTGTTCCTGTTGGTCGGGGTGATCTACGACCGACGTCATACTCGCGAGGTCAGCGAATTTGGCGGGCTCGCGAAGGTCATGCCGGTGTACGCGACGCTGTTCGTCATCGTCACCATGGCCTCGATCGGGGTGCCGGGCACCAACGGCTTCATCGGTGAGTTCATGGTGATCGCTGGGACCTTCGTGTCCGAACGCCTGAATCAGTTCGGCCCGATCCAAGCCGTCGCGGCTGCCTTTGGTGTCATCTTGGCCGCCGTCTACATGCTCGGCGTCGTACAGAAGATGTTCTTCGGCCCGCTCAGCAACCCGAAAAACAAAACGCTGAAAGACATCTCACCACGCGAAACACTCGCCTTGGCGCCGCTCATCCTCGTCATCTTCCTCATCGGTTGGTTCCCCCAGCTCATGCTCGACCGCATGGACGCCGCGGTGCAGACCACGCGCCTGCGCTTCGTCAACACGGTTCTCGAGGTCAGTCCGAATCCCAAGGCCGCCCAGGCCGTGCCCCCGGGCGTGTTCAGCGAGTCCTTCTTGAAGGGGGCGCCAAAGAAGCCGAGCGCTGACCCGAAAAAGAAGAAAGTTGCCATGCGCCCAACGAAGCGAGGAGGTGCAAAATGAGCGACTCCGTCTTCTTCGCCATCGCGCCGCTACTCGTGGTGTCGCTAGGTGGTCTGTTGCTGATGATGACCGAGGTCTTCGCGACGCGTCGTGCCGACGCAGACGGCCCCTCCTCGGATCTCGCGATGGGAACCTTCATCACGATGCTCGCCGGGGCGATCACCGCCTTCGCCTTGTGGCTCGTGGGTCCCGATAATCTCGCGGGCGCAAAAGCCGTCGCTCCTTACCTTCTCGTCGACCGCTTCACGCTGTTTTTCGACATGGTTCTGTGTCTCGGTGGGGGGATTGCCGCGCTTCTCGCGGGCGGCTACCTGCCCGAACACAAGCTCGACCGTGGTGAGTTTTACCCGCTACTCATATTCTCTACGGCCGGCGCGATGGTGCTGGCCTCCGCTGGGGATCTGCTCAGCTTGTTCATCGGCCTCGAGACGATGTCGCTCGGTGTCTACGCCATGGTGGGCTTCCGGCGCGGTTCGATGCGAAGCACCGAGGCGGCGATCAAGTACTTTCTGCTCGGCTCCTTTGCCGCCGCCCTGCTGATGTACGGCGGCGCGCTGCTCTATGGAGTCACCGGCAAGACCGCCTTGGCCGGCATCGGAGCCGCCATTCGCGCCGGAGTGAGCAGTACCGATTGGGGGATCCTCCTCCTGTCGATGGTCCTGATCCTCGCCGGACTCGCGTTCAAGGTCAGCGCCGTCCCCTTTCACATGTGGACGCCCGACGCGTACGAAGGCGCCCCAACCCCCGCGACGAGCTTCATGGCTGTGGCCGTCAAGAGCGCAGCCTTCGCGATGATGCTCCGGGTCCTCATCAGCGTGTTCGGCGATCCGCTCAGCACGTCTTGGGGCACGGGCTGGCCCCCCGTCGTCGCCCTTCTCGCGGTGCTCACGATGACCGTCGCCAACTTGGTCGCGGGTCGTCAGTCCTCGGTCAAACGCATGCTCGCCTACTCGAGCGTCGCGCACGCCGGATACGTCCTCGTCGGTGTCGTCGCCCTCGTCGAAGAGCCGGGCACCGCGCAGGGGAGCATCATGTTTTACTTGCTCAGCTACACGGTCTCCACCGCCGGTGCCTTTGGCGCGCTGATCCTCTGTGGTAGCCGGGGCAAGGAAGCAGTCAGCTACGAAGATCTGGCTGGTCTCGGAAAGCGCCACCCGGCGGTGGCCCTCATCTTCAGCTTCTTCTTGTTGTCGCTCGCCGGCATGCCTCCCACAGCGGGCTTCTTCGGGAAGCTCTACATCGTGAGCAGTAGCATCGGAGCGGGGCTCCACACGCTCGCCGTCTTGCTGGTCTTAAATAGCGTGCTCGCCGCCTACTACTACCTACGCGTCATGGAATACATGTACATGCGTGAGCCGGCAGCCGGCGCGCCGATCGCGGTTCCGATGCGTTCCGGGTACGTGCGGGCCGCGCTCGCCATCTGTGCGGTCGCCGTCCTGGTGCTCGGACTCTGGCCGACCTCATCCTTGTCCATGGCGATAGACGCCGCGCTGGCCCTGCGCTGAAATTCGAGAGATCCCTAATGTCACGAGCCATCTTCATCGCGGTAGCGAGCGTCTTGCTCATCGCATGCGATTGCCCAAGCGCTCCGCCATCTGGCGCGCCAAGTGCAGTCTCCGGATCAACGACACCCACCGCATCCGCCTCGACAGCCCGCCCGTCCCTATCGGCGACAAGCCCGACAGCGAAGGGCAGCGGCGAGGCGAAAGAACAACCCAAGCGCGAGCCGTACAAGGGGCCGACCGGAACCCTCAGCGGGACCATTCGGGCCACCGGCGACCCCGCACCCACGGTGAATCACCAGTATCCCAAGGGCTGCGAGTCGGCAGCCGGCACCTACGGCAAGCTCTTTCGCACCGGTCAAGGCGGCACGCTCGCCGACGCGCTGGTCGCCGCAACGAACTACGACGGCTACGTCCCACCCAAGAGCGACGCCGTGGCGATCACGATTCGCAATTGCACCTACTCGGCTCGGACCGTCGCGCTTACGGACGGCCAGCACATCGAGATTCGCAATCTCGACCCGATCACCAGTTATCTTCCCTATCTCGATGGTGCACGGGCCACCGCGACGAACGTGGCGGTACCGCGTGGCTCCGCCGTCAAGCTCTACAGCCGCGGCCGGCAGCGTTATTGGCTGCGGGATCAGATGGGCCGAAACTTCATGGTGGCCAACGTCTTCCACCTTCCCTACAGCACGACGGCCGTGACCGGCCTCGACGGCCGTTACCGCATCGAAGGGCTTCCGGTCGGTGAGGTGAAGGTCAGCGTCATGTTGCCGGCGACGAAAAACCTCAAACATATCTCACGCAAAGTGACCATCAAGGCCGGCGACAACACGCTTGATCTGGAGTTTGGCTTCGACGCGGCCAAAGACTCCCCCTGAATCTTGCGTCGTCGTGATGCTGCTCGGGTTTGCAAACCGGATGCCTCGCCCTATACTGCGAAGCATGACTTACCGCACCTTCGTAGCCTTCGCCCTCTCGACGCTCTCATTTCTTGCCACCACGAATGCCGCGGCTGCGGACGAACCGTGCGGCAAGTTCGACTTTTCCAATGGGGTCTTCGATTGCAAAATCGAGGTCGAAGGCGGCTGCACCGCCCAATGCACACCGCTCAGCTTCAAGGCAGGCTGCACTGGAGGCTGCAGCGGCACCGCGACCCAGGACTGCACCGGAACCTGCGGCGAGGCATGCTTGATCGAGTGCAACCCTGAACTGCTCGACTGTTTCAAGGGCTGCCACGCCGAGTGCGACGCCGAGGTCGAGGCGCTCTGCGAGGCCGAGGGCGGCACGGTGGATTGCGCCGAACAAGCGGTCGCGCAATGCGACATGCACTGCGAGACTTCTTGCAAAGTGCCGCCGAGCAATTGCCAGGACCACTGTGTTTCGTGCTGCAACGGCGGTTGCACTACCCAGGTGAACTTCCAATGTGACTTCGATTGCTTCGCCGAACTCAAGGGTGGCTGCGACGTACAGTGCAGCAAGCCCGACGGCGCCCTCTTCTGTAACGGACAGTACGTCTACGCGTCTGACATCACGGCCTGCATTACCCACCTCGCCACCCAAGGTATCAACGTCGATGTCTCCGCCTCGGCCACGCTCGAATGTGGCGCCGACGGTTGCGACCTCGGAGCCGACTTGAGCGCAGGCGTCTGCAGCACCATTCCCGGTCGGATCCCGGATGCCGAAATCCTGATGACCCTCATGCTCGCGGGGCTGGTGATGTCCGTCCGCCGGAGCGCGAAGGCCTCGCGCAATCCGTGAGAACCAAAGGCGCCCTCCTACTCGCCGGGCTCAGCTTGGCACTGGGGTGTTCTTCCGCCGCTCCTGCCGAGGACGAGCTCTGGGTCACGGTGGGTCACGGCCAGGCGGAATATGCACCGCTGTCCGACGGAGATGCCGTCGAGTTGGTCTACGGTCCACAAGGTGGCTGGCATCTCAATCTCGGAGCGCGAGTCGGCGGGATCGGTGCAGACTCGGTCATCCTCACCTACCGAATCTGGGACGTCGCGAGGACCCACCAAGTTGGCTACCCCATCAAGATGGTGCCGACCCTCAGCCCCTCGCCTCATGACGACAGCTTCGAGCAATGCGGCATCGGAGTCGTGCTGGCTATCGGGGACCCCGAGGACGTCGTGCAAAGCGAACTTCTCGTCGAAACCGAACTCATCGATGGCCCGCTCGTCGTCCGAGACGCGCGCTCGGTGCTCATCGTCGACCGAGAACCCTGAGCGCGTGTCTTGCGCCTACTCGGCTGCTGGTGCTGCGCACTCGCCGGGATGGTCGAGCCATGCCGCCGGAGCCTTGCCGATTCCGTTCTTCTCGACGTAGCGCGAGAATAGATCGAACCACTCCATTCCCGGGAGGGTCTGGATCCGTTGTTCGATCTTCTTGATCCCGTCGCCATCATGGCCGTCGAACAAGAAACTGAGGGAGTGGGAAACGTCATCTTTGGATGACATCCCATCGCCCACCGGCGTCCATGCCAAGGTCAAAGCGCCGCGCGCGATCTTTTGGGCGAGCTTGGAATCGGCAAAGCGTTTGCGCGCCTGCTGATAGTAAAACGCGAAGTGTTTGAGCTCCTGCTTCATGATCCGCTCGCAAATGACTTTGAGCACAGGGTGGCCCGTGCGATCCATCAGTTGCCTGTACGCGTGGTAGGTCGTGAGCTCTTGAATGGCTCCCCAGACCATGTGCGTGGCTGGCCACACATCGGGGAAAACCATCGATAGCGCCGTCTGACCCGCCTCGTCGATGCGCTCGCCGATTGTGCGACCTGAGAACGCCAGGCCACGGTAATCGTCCCGCACCGACTCCCCATAAGCCTCCATGAATTTCAAGAAGGCCCGGCCGTGAAATTCCTCTTCGTAGGCCCACGCGCAGAGGAACGGCGCAAACTCGGGCTCTTGTTGAGCCGCCCGCGTCTCCATCAGGCCCTTCAGGTAATAAAAGGTGAAGCTCTCGGTCTGGTGAAAGTACTTCACCGTGCGCAGCGCTTCGGGGGTGAGGCGATGCTTGGGTACATCTTCCCAGACGATGTCGCTCAGGTCTACCCGACCTGAGCCCTCCATAAACCTGTTGATGTCGAATGAAATGTCCACGATGAAAATAACCCCTTGTTAAATTGGACTCCTATACCCCTACCCCGTTTGACGCAATAGCCGTACTCGGTCAAGCCTCCAACATGCAGTCGCTTCTTCGCGATCTCGGCGCACCGCCATCGCTGGTTTCATGGCTCGACGAATGCGAAGATGATCCCGATCCACCGTGGGAGATGTGCGGTCGGGCCGACTGGGCGGTGTGGATTGCAGCGTGCCAAGGTGTCCACTTTTCACGCCTTCTTGCCGCCACGACGAGTTGCATTCGAACTGCGCTCGATGCGAGCGTAGGTGGAGCGCAGATTCTGCACCGCGTATTGACGTTGCTCGACGAGTCGCGGGACCTCGATAATTGTGAACGAGCATCCGAACTCTGCCGCCTCGCATTAAATGAAGTTCCCGCGAGTTATCGAACGGGGCCGGGAAAATGTTTCCCCGATTTGGTCGACGCCACCGACAACCTCTTGAACGCTGCCAAGATGCTGTGCGCGCTCACCGCCCGTCGACAGTCGCAGGCCGAACTCGACGCTCTTCATCGGGCGACCGCCGTCGGCGTACCGCCCGTCTTGATGGCACCGCTCCATGATGTCGTGGTGCGCATCGAAGTACATCTTCTCGACGACACACCGGCCGCAAGCGAAGAGGCCGCGTTTCTTGCGTCGTTGAGCCACGCGATTCGGATCTCGGCCAAGACGCTAAGCAGGCGCTCCTCAAACGCGTCTCAGTGCGAGGCAAACGAAACGCTCGCCGACGAGATCTACGATCGGCTCTACGGCGGTTGATGGCTCCGGTACTCAAGCACCGAGCTCGATGCCGACAGCCCGTGCGGCGGATACGAGCTGTCCCTCGGTGTCGACCAATCGGTAGACCGCGATCGCGTCCTTGATTGGCACGCCGTCGATGACGCCGTTCTTCAACCGCACCATTTCACCCCAGCGATCCTGTTCCACGAGATCGACCGCACCGACCCCGAAGCGCGTCGCCAAGAGGCGGTCGAAAGGAACCGGGCCGCCGCCTCGTTGCAGATGACCGAGCACGCACACCCGCATCTCCGCGTCACTGATCGGCCGCATCGATTCCATCGCGACATGGGCCGCACCTCCCGCCTCCGAAAGACGTTGCTTTCGCTCCTCGGCCGACAGCTCCGCCAGCGCGAGGGGAACGGCGCCCTCCGCGACCATCACGATCGTAAACAGGCGTCCGATCTTCTGGCGACGTTTCACCTTGTCGGCCAGCCGCTGCGGATCGTACGGGATCTCGGGAAGCAAGATGATGTCCGCGCCCCCGGCAATGCCCGCGTGCAAGGCGATGTGCCCCGCATCGCGCCCCATGACCTCGAGAAACATGACGCGCTCATGTGACTCTGCCGTGGTGTGAAGGCGGTCGAGCGCGTCGGTGGCGCAATCGACCGCAGACTGGAAACCAAAGGTGAAGTCGGTCGCCGACAAGTCGTTGTCGATCGTCTTCGGAACGCCCACGACGGGAATGCCGCAGTCCTCCATCAGTCGGAGGGATATCTTCTGGGTTCCATCTCCGCCGATGCCGACCAAACCCTCCAGGCCCTCGTCCCGGAAGGCCTGGGCGATCTCGTCCGCGCGGTTTGCCACGCTGCCGTCAGGCATCGGGTACTCGAAGGGGTTTCCTCGATTCGTGGTCCCGAGGATCGTCCCGCCGCGGTGCAGCAAACCTTGGCACGAGCGCATCGTCAGACACTGCAGACGGTGTGGCGTATCGAGAAGTCCATTGAGCGAGTCCTCGATCCCGATGACCTCCCAGCCCAGCTGCCCGACCCCCCGCTTGACGAAGGCGCGGATCACCGCGTTGAGCCCCGGCGCGTCACCACCACCCGTCATGATCCCGATGCGTCGCTTCATGGTGCCCCACCCTGCGACGAAGCGCGCCCGCTGCCAAGCAGAAGCTCGCCCCTGCCTCGGGCCGACTACGCGTCGACCTTGGCCGTCTCCTCGAGCGAGCGGTTCTTCGTCTCGGGAAGCCACAGGAAGATGAGCGCCACGGCGAGGAGCGGACCGACCACCGTGAACTGCACAGCGGCTCCCCAGCCGATATGTTGGGCGGCGAAACCCACCGCGATCGGTGATCCAACGTAGCCGATCCGCCCGATGATGTTGTTGCACCAGGCAAACGCGTCGCCACGCAGTTCCGTCGGGAAAAGCTCGGCCGTGTAAGCGTTCAGCACCGGCAAGACCGCGCTCGCGCCGAAAATCCCGAAAACCAGAGCGAAGGTGAGCATCCACTGACCGTGGAGCCGAAAGCAGCCCAACACACCTAGCGCGCCGAGCGAGAAGATCACCAGGGCGCCGTAGCGGCGCCCGATCTGATCGAGCAGCCGGCCTGAATAGAATACGAGAGGCATCGACGCGACCGCCGCGATCGCGATCGCCATCCCCACCTGCTCCGCCGTGAAGCCGCGCTCCTCCACCGCAAAGATCTTCCAGAAGGTGACCGCCACCTGGGTGCACACGTAGGTCGCGCCCCAAATGATGCCGAGCTGAATGACGCGCTTGCGATACGGCGTCCGCCAAATCCTAAAGATCGACGGGCGCTCTGGGGCGATCTCCTGGTCAGCGAAACGCTGGCTCTCCTTCAAGCCGCGGCGTGCATACGCCACCATCACGAGCGGGATCACGCCGATCAGGTACACGCTGCGCCAGCCGTACGCGGTCTTCAGAAACAGCGGCACAACACCTGCGCACACGATCGAGCCCAAGCTCGAGAATGCCTGAATGACCCCCATCACCATGCCCCGCCGATCGGCGGGAAACTCCTCGGCTGCGTACACCATGCTCGTCGCCCACTCGGCGATGAGGAACATGCGCGCGAAGAACTGAAAGATCAGGAACGACCACACGTCCCACGACAGCCCCGTCGCGACGGTGAACAAGGTGTACCCGCCAATGGTGATCGTCAGCAGGCGCTTGCGCCCCCAGCGGTCGGCGTACCGCACGAGAAAAAACGCCGCGATGGTGCCGAGGTTGATGAAGCCCACCAGCGCGCCCGCTTCGGCGTCGGCCAGATCGAGCACCTTGCAGATTTCTGGCAACACCTGGGAGAGGGCGAGAAAGTCGTAGCCCTCGAAGAAGGTCGCCACGCTGAGGAACCCAAAGAGCCGTTTCTGGTACGGCGTCAGCGGCGTGAGCGTCGTCTGGGCCCCGTCAGTCATCATCTCTCCTCGCGACCGGCTCGGGCATGTCGAGACGGACCAGCAGACGCCGCGCCAGAGGGTCGGCCAAGATGGCGAGTCGGTCCTTCGACAGTGAGCGAAGCCAAGGCTTCGCAGCTCTCAAGCCCCCATGTCGCAACAGGATTTCGACCATCATCAACCTTCCGCGAAGGCTCAGCCCGCGAGGTTGCCGAGGCACGCGCTTCCAGCTGTCGGCAAAGTCCTCCGGACGCCCGGCCAGGTCGGCCGCCAGCGCCAACAAGATCCGGTTGTCGCTATCGTGCGGATCGGCCCGTAGTCGACGGCGAGCAAGCACCACGGCGACCTCGGCCCGGCCCAAGAGCAAAGCCCGTGTACCGAGACGCCGTGGATCGAGATGGGCCTTGCGGGCGAGCTGTTGCGCGAGCGCGATCTTTCGGGCGAGCAAGGCTTCGTCGATGCGCTGCTCGAACGTCTTTTCGCTGGTCCTTTCTTCGCTCGTTCCGCCGAATGGGGCCATCGTCCGTCTCTCGCGGGACCACGCCGTCGTGTCGATCTTGCCTCCGCCTCGACGCGCACTCTCGATCAAAAGACCAACGCTCGCATCGTCAAGAGGATCGAGCGCGATGGCACGCTCGCTGTCCTTCAACGCCTGTTCGACACGACCCTGACGCAAGGCACATCGCGCCCGCGCGCCGTAGACAGGCTGATAGTTGGCCTCCAGCGCCACCGCCCGTTCGAAGGCGCGGTCCGACGCTCGCCGGTCGCCGAGACGACACAACACCGCGCCGAGCCTCGTCCAGATTTGAACCCCATGGGCGTCCAATGAAGCCGCCTCAAGGTAGTGTTCCCGCGCCGCCAGGTCCTGTCCGTCAGCCTCGGCGAAAGCCCCCCTCGCGTACGCCGCATAAGACGCCGGATGGATAAATCGCCCGGAAACCACCTCGCCGTCGACCACGCGCGCAACTTCGCCGCGCCGGCACCCGGCAACCACAAACAATGCCATCAGAAGCACCGACAACCGAACAGCCGACACCTTAGGCATCGGACTCACGCGTACGATGGTGTAGCGCCATATGCCCCCGCTGAATCCCCTCGGTCGCGAGCGCCCGCAAGGCAGCCAAGTTGGTCGCCAGTCCGGCCGAAGCCACGACGACCGCCAAATCCGCCGCCGACCTGGCGCCCAGCAATTGCAGCGCGAGGGCCGCCCCGGGATGCGCCCGAAGCGCCCCTCCGACGACCCCTACAGCCAGAGGCATCTTGAGCGAGCCGCGGAGGAACTCACCATCACTTCGCCAGGTCGAGAGCGGAGCGTATCGGCCGTCTCGCGCTGCGTAGGCGTGGGCCGCAGCCTCAACCGCTCGCCAGTCGTTGCCGGTAGCGACGATCACCGCGTCGACACCGTTCATGATCCCCTTGTTGTGCGTCACGGCCCGATACGAATCGCGCTCGGCAAACACCGAGGCGTCCACGACGCCTTGCGCGACCTGCACGCCTTCCTCTGCATCATCAGCGAGTGCGCGAACAGGAATGGATACCCGTGCCTCGACGAGGCGACGATCACAATAGTTCGTAAGAATGCGCAGACCCCGCCGACCGCCGCAGAGATCGGCGACACGGTCGCCGATCGCCTCCGCCACCGTGTTGAGCATATTGGCCCCCATCGCGTCGAGACAATCGACGATGATGTGTACGACAACCAGGCCGTCACCTAGACACCTCACCTCGATTTCGCGCGCGCCTCCTCCCCTGCGGACGACGCCAGGGATGACATCGTTGGCGCACGCGATGAGTTTTGGCTGAGCGGCGAGCACACGACCCGTCGCACCCTCCACGTCACTCACATCGTGTA
>JAPYTK010000116.1 GCA_029941785.1 Polyangiaceae bacterium
GGACCGAGCCGATCGAACTCTGGCTGTACATGTCGCCGCGGCACACGAGAACTTCGGGGGGCATCGTCGCCAGCTCGAGTCGTTGGATGAGCTCTGATCGAACTCGACTCTTGCCGATGCCCGAGGCGCCGAGAAGAATCGCCACGCGCGGATAGGAATCGCGAAGGGTCTGGCTGAATACCCCCAACAACTGGGCGATTTCGTTCTCGCGGCCGACGGTTGGAGTTGGTTTGCCGAGCAGTTCGCGCGGATCGAGACCGCTGAGGATCTCGCCGTTGACGACTGAGCCGTCGTCGTCGTGGCGCAGGTCGAAGCGACTATCGAGCACGCCCGCCGCGTAGGGGTCGAGGCGCACCGTGCCAGGTCCGGCATGGTCGAGCTGTTTGGCGGCGCGCTCGAGTGCTTCGCCCGCCAAGTCGGAGCGTGCCATGATGGCGTGGCCGGTCGCGACGGCGGCTCGTGCCTGCGGGTACTGGCTGACGATCTGCAGGGCGGCGCGGGTGGCTCGCATGACCTCGTCACCCCGCGAGTGTTCGACGCCGAGCACGCCGACGGTCTTACCGCTTGCGAGAATTGAAATTCGTACGTCTTCACCGACGATGTCGGTGAGGTTGTCGCTTATGGTGATGTGTGGCGAGGTGTTGCCCAAGTCATAGACCAGGCAGGCCACGACGCGTCGCACACCCAGTCCAGGGTACGTCGGACGTCCGCCGCTGCTGCCGCTGGTATCGGGGTCACTTTCGAGCCGCGTTCGTCGGCGAATTTGTGAGGCGGAGCGTTCCGTTTGAGGAGGGTCGTTGCCAAGGTCACCAACTCGGGCCAACGCGCGCGCGAAATCCCCCGCGTGCGGATAGCGTTGGCTGGGGTCCCGCGCGATCGCTCGATGCACGACTTGGTCGAGTCGCTCTGGAATGTCGAAACGGACCGTGCTGGGTGAGGGCGGATCCTCGAGAACGAGTCGGCCGAGCAGTGCGACGACGTGGTCGGTTTGAAAGACGTTGCGGCCGGTGAGGAGCCGAAACAACACGGATCCGAGAGAGTAGACGTCGGATCGAGGATCGACCGCTTCGCCACGGGCTTGCTCGGGAGCCATGTAGTGCGGTGTCCCGAGGATCGTTCCCGGTTCGGTCGTGTAGGCATCGGGTCCGGCAGGGCGGACGACGCCAAAGTCGATGAGCTTGATGGCTGTGCGCCGGCCCGCAATCATGTAGATGTTGGACAACTTGAGATCGCGATGAACGATGCCCCGGGAGTGAATGGCCGCGAGCGCCTGAGCGGTTCGGCGCACGACCTCCACCGCGTCCTTCATGCCGAGGGGCTTGGTACGGCTGACCTTGGCCAGGTCTTCGCCCTCGAGCCATTCCATCGCGAGAAACGGTCGACCATCGGGCCAGACGCCGTGCGCAACATAGTCGACGATGTTGGGGTGGCGCAGATCGGCCAACACGGCGATTTCACGATCAAAGCGGGCTCGTTCCCCAGCGTTCGCTCGCGCGCGCAGGAGCTTGAGCGCCACGATGGTGCCCGTCGTCTGATCCACGGCTCGGAAAATGTCGCCGCTCGCACCTCCGCCGACTCGCGCCTGTATCGCGAAGCGCTCGTGTTGCTGCTGCTTGTCGTTAAGCACCATGAGCTCTCATCATCCGGTGTTCAGGCTCGATGTTAGACCAAAGCGGCGGTCTTGGCGACGTGGATCATCGACAGTTGAGTAGAGGAAAGTCCTACGGCGGTAGGGCTTTCATGCGTTCAGTGTCCCGCAGCGGCGCCGGGGCGGCACAGCTCGTGACGTCGCGCGCCCTGCGGATGGGAATTGGGCACGCGCGGTGGGCGCCATCCGGTCGTCTTCCGCGACGGTTCCTCTTGGCCTCGTCCTGCATGAATATCTTGCCGGACGACCCACTTTTGACTACGTAAGTCAGCGCTTGCTGTGGCTTCGGTCAGCATGCACGTTCGTCCCTATCGTCTAGCTCGGCCCAGGACTCTGGCCTTTCACGCCAGTAACGCGGGTTCAAATCCCGCTGGGGACGCCATTTTCAAACCCTTGCAAGCAGCGAGTCGACTCAGCGGTCGATTCGCTGCCGATCGGGGGCTGCGGCCAACGGGCTCACGATAGCCGGTGGCCGTTCGCGTCACTCTTGCTCCCCTGGGAGGTGGGCTTGCGGCAGTGGGTCGGCGCTTAGCTCTCGTCGCTCTCGGGTGGTCTGCCAGGCGAGACTCCGTCGGTTGCTGGGGACGTCGATTCAGGTCTTTCCCCGTCGACGTCGTCGCTCTCGTCCGGCGCGGGCTCCTGTTTGTCGAAGAGAACCGGCTCGCCTTCGAAGTTGCGTGCACTGTGAACCAACACCGTGGTGGGCATGTCGGTCAGGATGTCGTTGACGCGCTCGAAGAAGACGTCGGCCTGCTCGTCTTGTGGCGGCAGTCGCAGCCCGATGATCGCGAGATCCGCGTTTCGACTGTGATCGTGCATCACGTCCGTGATGGCGCGGCCGTCGTCCACAATCACGGTGGCTGTAGCCTTGAGGCGAGCTTTCTCGAGCACCGCGTTGATCCGTTGCTCGGCCTCCTTCACGCTGTTGCCTTCTGGGATCACCGTACGGACCAACACCTTGGCGTTGCGATAACGGTCGTGTGCAGTGAGCAGGTAAGCGAGCAGCAACATCAAGCCGCCGTTTTGCTGTAACCCACCCCACCAAATGTCGATGCGGTGACCCCGGCCGAGCCCACGCGTGGCGTTGTAACGGACGATGAGCAGTGAGCGATCGAGCGCGGCCAAATCGCGCAGCATGCGCACGTAATTGGCGTTGCGCTCGGGCTTGGTCGGCCAGCCCAGCATGACGGTGTTCGCCTCGAGTGTTCCCATACCGTAGGCTTGAGTGACAGCGACGGCGCCTCGGTACTTGTCCCGTGCGAGGCTGACCTTGCCGAAGACATGGGGGAAGTTCTCGCGAAGCTTTGCGTCGAGCTCTTGGCGCATCGATCGCCACTCGTCCGCGAGTTCTTGTACGTTGCCTTCGAGCAGGCGCACGTAGGTGACGATGCCTCGTCCTTGAACGACGGCACTCCCGAGCTGCAGAAGCCACGGCCGCTTCTCGATGTCGCCGCCCAGTACGAGCAGGTTGGGGCGCCAGTTTGTGGGGTGAAACTCCGCGTCGCGCAACCAGTGAAGCGCACTTCGGACGAGCGCAGACCACAAGCCGTGCCGGGCATCGCCGTAGGTTGTGCTCAGCGCGCGCCGTTGGGTCATGAGGTAGATTCCGCCACACAGCACGGTGGCGAGGAGCATCGCGGGCATGTTGATGATGCTCATGACGTAGATGCAGCCCGCACCGCCCAGTAGGCCGACGGCGGCCGGGACGCTGAACGAGGGTCGGAAACTCGGGCTCTCGGCCCACTGCTCGAGCGCGCTCGTCAGGTTGATGAGCCCGTAGGTGGCCAGGAAAAACATGGTCAGTACCGGCGCGATGACGTCGAGCCCGCCGAGCATGATTCCCCCTTGCGCCAGCAAGTAGCTGACGAGCACGCCGATACGCGGCTCATTGTTCGGTCCGTAGCCGCGGCCGAGAAAACGAGGGAGCAAGCCGTCGCCAGCCAGCGCTTGCAAGGTTCGCGGTGCGGTGAGAATGCAGCCCACCGCGCTCGACAGAGTGGCCCCCCAGACGCCGGCGTAGATGAACGCCGGGAAGCGAGCGATCTGCCACACCACTTTCGTGTCTTGGCTGAGCACCTCGGGCGAGGCGTTGAGGGCGAGCCAGAAGGGGAACGTCAGGTAGACCAAGAAGCCTACTGCGATGGCTAGCAGTGTGCCGCGCGGAATGGCGCTCCGGGGATCTTTCAGATCACCCGACATCCCGACACCGGCCATGATCCCGGTGACGGCAGGGAAGAAGACAGCGAAGACGTCGGCGAAGGGGGCCTTGTCAGTTGTCCACCACGTAATTTCGCTCGCCGCCTGGCTGAGCCCCCCGGGATGGGTCCAGCCTCCGAAAAAGGAAAGCAGAGACAAGGCGATCGCCGTCATGACGACGAATTGCAGCTTGAGCGCGAGGTCGGCGCTCTTCATGGAGATGAGCGCGAGCACCAGCAAGACGATGCTCGACACGAGCTGTTGCGGCAGTCCTGGCCACAGCATGGCGAGCGACTCGGTGAAACCGACAATGTAAAAGGTGATGCTCAACGCCTGCCCCAAGAACAGCGGAATGCCGATTGCGGCGCCGGCCGGCGCGCCGAGGGAGCGACTGATGATGAAATAGGCTCCGCCGACGCCGACGGTTCGGTTGGTGGAGATGCTCGCCACACACAGTCCCGTGGCGAGGGTAATGAGGTGGGCGATGCACACGATGGCCAGCGCGCCACCCAGGCCCACATTGCCGACGACCCACCCGACGCGCAGGTACATGACGACGCCCAGGATCGTCAACACGCTGGGAGTGAAAACACCAGCGAACGTACCGAATCGGCCGGGAGTCGTCGACGTGGGTCGCGACTCGGCAGGTTGACTGCGTGGGCTGGCCTGGGCCATGGGGGACAACCTCCGACAGGTGGCTCCCGGGCTCAAGCCTTAGCGGCGCGAGCGGTCTCAGCGTTCGGTCCGAGCGGATTTTGGGTCCGAGCATCTTGCTGGGCGGCCACAAGAGCACGCCGTCTAGCGCAGGCCCTGCTTGATGTACTCCGGACAGTGGGGGCGCGTGCCAGCCGGTGGACGCAGGTGGGGACATAGTTCGGCGACGCAGCTTACGTAACGCGAGCTCGAGAAACGATCGATCAGATCGGTGAGCACTCCGCAGGATTCAGCGGAGTCGCCGAGCTTGCGCCACATCGCAGCCTCCTGCCACATCGCGTCGTCGGCCAGAATGCTCGCGGTATGCTCCTTGGGGGTCCGACGGAAGGCCTCTTGCGCGGCTTGCAGGTTGCCCAGGCGGTCGCGGTACAGCTCAGCGATCCGCATCTGGGCTGCGGGAAAACGAGGGCGCTCGTAGCTTCCGAAAAGCAGGGTGCTTCTCTCGCGGTTGCGCAACATCGCCTGCAGTTGGCCGATGGCGTTGTCATGCTGGCCCAGCTTCTCTGCGAGGAGCGAGGCGTTCCAGTAGGCGTCGTCCGTGAACGGGCCGCGGGGGTAGGGGCGCGCTTCGGCGCAGCGAACGAATGCGGCAAGCGCCTCGTGGAGTGTGCCTTCACGCTCGAGCGAACGCGCGATTTCGTAGAGCAACTGTTGATGCAGTTCCGTATCGGCGAGCGGCGAAAGCCAGTCGGCGAGAGCCTTTTGGAGCTGCGCCTCATCGTGCGTCTGGCGACGCCGCTCGATCCACTTTCGAAGGGCACCGTGGGCGACACCATGGTCGGGGAATTGGCTCAAGGCCTGGCCCAGCAGAACGTAACCGTCGTTCTCATCGCCATGGGCGATCGTGATCCGGGCCAGCTCGAAGGCGGCCCGGCCAGCACGCCACCCGCCTCGATTCTGCAGGCTGCGATAACGGGCCATGGCGATCGGCCATCGCTCGAGGCGTTCGTACATCCTGGCCTCGAGGTACTGGGCTTCGTTGCGATCCTTGGCTCGTTTGGCGCTGTGGGCTGCAGCGGCAAACTGTTGAGCCGCTTCTGCGTGGCGGCCGGCGGTGCGGGCTCGGTGCCCGGCGGAAAACGCCGCCTTGAAGTTCGGGCCATGGGCGATGCCGCAGCCGAGCGCAAGGGCGCACAACGAGAGATAGAGTAGACGCGTCGGGCGCGCGGTCATCCTGCACTCGCCAATGCGACGAGTCCTTGTTCGACGAGCTCGAGGGCCGTGGCGACGGTATGGTTCCGCCATGAGGCCGAGGCCGGAGCGAAGGCTTCTTTCAGGCCTTGCTTGGCGCGTGAGAACTGGGCGTCCCCAGGGCTCGCCCAATGAGCCGCACGGTTCTCTGCACGCAGAGCGCTGATCATGCGAAGCGGATTGTAGGTGCCAAACTCGGCGAGCATGCAATGGTACGAGATGTCGCCGAACAGCGACTGAAGCCAAGTGCCCAGCACACCGCGAATCTCGTAAAGAACGCCGTTCGGATCGAGCGCCTCGACTTTGTCGTTTCCAAAGTGCTTCTTCAGCCAAATCGTGCTCGGATCGTCGATGCTGCGGGAGACGGCGAGCACGTACGTTTCCCATTTGCCCATGCCGGTGTGAAGGTCGAGGTGGACGACGCGTTGGGCTGAGCCCACCCATTCGGGCAGTTCTGATTTCAGTATTCGTTGGCTCGCAGACGGACCCTGGCCGCCATAAAACAAGCCTTTCGGGTATTCGTATTGCCCCTGGACGAGCGCGTTCTTCATGGCGGGCATCCCGTGCCGTGCGATGTTCAAGGCGGCGCGTAGGGTGAAAGGGTCGATGCCGCCAGGAGGGGAGGTCGGATTGAGCATTGAGTCGAAGGCGGTGTAGCCCGGATCGGCTCCTTCGAAGGCGTCGCCGTCGAGCATGAAGTTTCGATTCAAGTCGATGTTGTCTTCGTTTACTCGGCGGATGTGCGAAAACCCGTAGGGGTTTACCGCATGCACGAACAGAAGCGCCACCCCTTCGGGCAGCCGTCGCTCGGGAAGGCGTTGCTCGAGCATGGCCAGCTCGACCGCAGAGCCAAAGAACCCCTCCACTCCGTGCGTCCCGCAGGAAACCACCAGGAGCTGGTCGGCGTCTTTCGGGCCAAAGCGAGCGAAATCGATGGTGAGGGCTTCGCCGTTCGGCCCTTCCGCGCCGATCTCGACCCCCGCATGCCGGCAGCCGAGGGATTCGGCGGATTTCCGAAAGCGAGTCCTCGCTGTACGATAGTCCGGCGAAAACGAGGAGGCGAAGCGAGACATGATGCGATGAGGAGGCGGGCGGCAGGAGCCGATCCACCTGCTCGGGTTTACCGCATAGACGGGACCACGCCAACCAGCTCGGTGGGGCAGCGTGGGAGGGATGCGTTTCACGTTCTTCGTGGCTGTCGCACCAGTGAAACTGGCTGACAGGCTCGACCATGGCGCCCCGCGTCGTGCGTGGCTCCCTTTCCCGGTGCCGCCGCCGCCGCGTCTTTGGGGCCGATTGGTGGCCCCAATGCGGTGAGATTTGCCCTGCCGCTCCGCACCGCCTACGGTGGGCCCAAGCATATGCCTGAGGACCGTTTCCAAGTCATCGATGAGGCCGCCGCGCTTGCGCTCGGACGCGCCCTCCACATTGGCGTCGTGGGCCTCGGCCAATGCGGCGGAAATATCGCAGACGCCTTCGCTGCCCGGGGTTACCCGGCTATCGCTGTCAATTGTGCGTCAGCCGACTTGGCGGCTCTGCAGCACGTGCCTGTACCGTTGCGGCTCGGTGTAGGCACATCTGCGGCGAATGGTTCTGGTGGGTCGTTGCGGCTTGGCGGCGAGGCGCTCCGTGAGGGCGGCGATTCGGTGGCCGAATTGATCGAACAGGTGTTCGATGATGTTGAGATCGTTTTGGCTGTCGGGGGTCTCGGGGGAGGCACGGGCGGCAATCTGGTCGAACTCGTGAGCATCGTGGCGGATCTCGAATTTCCTGTCATCGCCATGGGCGTTCTTCCCGGCCTGGCGGAGGGCTACCGCCTGAAGACGAACGCCTTGTGGGCCATCAACGAGTTGGTCGATGCACCCATCGATTCACTGCTGTTGGTGGACAACGAGAAGCTCTATGCCAAGCATGGCAGCGCGACGATCGAGTCGTTTTGGCCGGCCTGTAATGAGTCACTCGCCGCTGCCATCGATAGACTCAATTGTTTGGCCAGCGACGAGTCGCTCACCTCGGTTCGCACCTTCGACCCGAACGATCTGAGGCAGTTGGTTCGTTTTGGCGGAATGACGCTGTTTGGAACATCCACGATAGAGGGTGCCATTTGCCGCGATTCCCTGTTGGTCGCCTTCATGGATGCCATCAACAACAGCGACATGCTCGCGACGGGCGTCGAGCTTGAGGACGTCGTTGTGCTCGGCTCGATCGTGACGGCCGGGACCGACCTGCTCAGCCAGACTTCGGCGGCTGTGTTCGACGATTACTTTCGCGAAGTGCAGCTCGTCACGAACGGGGCTGCCCACCGGTTTGGCTTGTACCGTCGGTCCACTGCAGGGCCGGCCGAGTTGCATGTCATCGCCGCCGGCCTCCCTCTTCCCGGACGAGTGCATGACATGCTCGCCGAAGCGACGGCCGAGGCGCAACGCTTTGGCACGAAGAAGTCACAGGCACGGGTCCGGCTGCAGCGCCTCGACTTGTCACCGCTCGGTGTGCAACAGGAGCCGTCGACGCAAGCGGTGAGCGAGACCAGTCCGCCGCCGAGGCCTCGCGCCGTCGCCATCGAGGAGGCAGCGCCGCTGGCGGACTCCGAGGAGCGAGCCGCGGCGGGGGCGTTTACCTCCGAGGCTCCTGCACTCGACGATGCCGAACTCGCCGGCGAGCAGGATGCTGACGTGATCGAGGGGCTGCTAGGCCCGCCTAGCCGGGTTTTGTCCGACGACCCATAGAAGGCGGCGATCTGGAGGGGTGTGAAGTGCGTCGTGAGGCGCGGCTCATGCTAAGCTCTGAGCGTGAGTTTGAAGCCGGGCGTTCACGTCGCGCCACATCTGACGCTCGTTCGTTGTATCGGACGCGGGGCGATGGGAAGCGTTTGGATTGCCACTCATCACGGCTTGCAGTCGGAGGTGGCTATCAAGTTCATGGCTCCTCACGTGGCCGACGATCCGGTGAGCGTGGCGCGATTCAAGCTCGAGGCTCGAGCCGCCGCAGAGATACGGAGCCCTCACGTCGTGCAGACCTTCGACCATGGACTGTCCGATTCAGGGCAGCCTTACATCGTCATGGAACTGCTCGAGGGCGAGAGCTTGGGTCAGCGTTGCAAACGCGATGGCCCGGTGCCCATGCCCTTGCTGTTGGCAATTATCACCCAGACGGCCAAGGCCCTTGCCCGGGCCCACGAGCGGGGCATTTATCATCGGGACATCAAGCCCGAGAACATCTTCTTGGTAGACGGTGGCGACGACACCTACGTCAAGGTGCTCGATTTCGGCGTTGCCAAGTTCGTCGGGGCAGAGGCGATGACGATGACGACGACCGGGAACATGGTGGGCACGCCGGCATACATGAGTCCGGAGCAACTCTTTGGTACGGGCGAGCGCGATCACCGCTGTGATCTGTGGGCATTGGCCGTTGTGGCTTACTACTCCCTCGTAGGGGAGCGCCCGTTCGACGGCGTGACCATCGGCGAACTCTGTGCGGCGATTCGGCGATGCGATTTCGTCGCGCCGAGTCAGAGGCGCAATGAGCTGCCGCGGTCGGTCGATGACTGGTTCAATCAGGCTTTCGCGAAGGATATTGGGCAGCGATTTATTTCGGCGAAGCTTCTTGCCGAGTCATTCGAACGGGCGCTTGGGGCCGCGACGGTGATGGCGTCTGCGCCGAGCGGAGTGCATCCGAGGCCGCCGGTTGGCGGTGCGAGTCTGCCCGGCACGGCATTGAACCACGTCGACGGCCGGGCATCGCCTCGACTGACACAGTTCGTCGCGTCCTTGGCCTTGGCGTGTGTCGTCTTTGGAGGGGTTGTCGCGTTTTTCGCTCGTTCCAACTCACCCACCGTGACGTCGGGAGCTGCCATGTCGAGCGCTCTGACGTCAACGTCGCCGCCTCGTTCGGCCGCCGAGCCGGCGCTACCGGAAGAGGGTTCGGCGGCCGTGGTGCCTGCCACGACGTCCTCCGCGATCGCGACGGGGACGCCGTCTTCTCGTCTGTCCGCTGTACCGCCTTCTGTTTCACACCCGCCCCCCGGGACGCGCCGGCGGGATCCCCAAGGTCCGTCGTTCACCACGCCTCCCGCGACGTCCTCCGCGATCCCGAGCGCTCGCCCCACCACGCCACCGCCCGCGGGCGACTCCGGTGACGAGCGCGTGCGGCGCGCGGCGGAGGAACTAGGTATCTGACGATGGATCTCGAGGGTTCGTGTAGCGAGCAATCCATCTCGGTCGGCGAGCGATTGACGGCCTCGGCCCTGCAAAACGTTGGCCTGTGGGTGTTGATCGAGGTTGACGGCCGTTGGCCTGCACGAGTGGAGGAGGCCAAGCTGCCTGCACAGCTTTCTGTCTGGTTGGAGAGGCTTCGGGCTGTGCAGCCGACCATGCGACTGCAGTTTATTCGGCAACCACTTCGCGAGGGCTCGGTGCGAGTCATGAGCATGTTGCCCCAAGGACGTCGGCGAATTCGTGCTTTCGTGTTCGATAGCTTGGAGACGATCGCCTCCTTGCCGATCGAGGCGATCGTAGGCGACGACGCGCTGCCGGTCGACGCCTCGTGCGAAGCGCCTGACAGTCTGTTTCTCGTGTGTGCGCACGGTCGTCGCGACCGCTGTTGCGCCAAACACGGGGTGGCGGTGTACACGGCCATCGAAGAACAACTAAAACGCGGTGAAGTGTGGCAGTGCTCCCATCTCGGGGGACATCGTTTTGCCGCGACCGTGCTCCACCTGCCGACAGGGATCCACTACGGGCGTTTGCGGGTCGAACATGTACGCCAGCTGCTCGATGCCACGCGCGAAGGCCGGATCGTTCATCTGGAAAACTACCGTGGCTGCACCGATGTGGCCCGGCCGGCTCAGGCGGGAGAGGCATGGTTGCGCGAGCAATTCGGCGAACTGGGATTCGGCGCTGTTCAGCATTGTGGTGCCGAGCAGCGGGATGGCCTGTGGGAGTGTCGCTTCGCGATGGGGCAGCAGTACCATTGTGTTCATGTGCGGCAGCGCACGCTCGAGGTATTGCGCGGTGCGAGTTGCGGTGAGACGAACCCTACTCCCGTGAGCACCTACGAAGTCGTCCGACACGGGGCCTACATGGGAAAGGCGATGGACGCGGCTGAGTCATCGCGCTTTTTTTGACTCAACAGTCTCGCCAGTGTGTCCGAGGGCCGCTAGACTCCGTGCCCATGGCGATGAAATTATTCGAGGTGTTCATCGGCCCCAGCGGCCTACAAAATCCACTTTTGTCCGAAGAGCTGAGCAGCAGTTGTGGAGCCCAAATCATGACGCCACAGGAAGCGGCCTTCGTTGGACTCGAGGGCGTCCCGGACGACCCCGAAGGCAGAGACAGGCGGCTCATCGCGTGCAAACCGGCGGATGAAGGTTTGATCGCGACCCGTCTCGAGGCGCACGCTGACGTCAGCGCGTTTCGTCTGCTCGAAATCGGCTGAACGGCGCCTTACCGGGCGCAGCCTTCGAGTACGGGATCCGTCTCCGGGGGGCACGCGCCTGGAGTGGCGGTCGAGGCGAAGACGACGCCAAACTGCGCCGGCTCCGCTTCGAAGCCCATGCCGAAGCTCAGGGAGTCACATTCGGTGGTGGGCCCTGCGAGTTTGGAGGCCATGTCGACGCGACCACAGATGGCAGGCTTGAGCAGCGAGTAGAGGGGGTCGTCCGTGCAGAGCGGTTTCCCTTTCGAGACGACGGAACTGATGGTGCGAAAGACCTCCTTGAGCGTCCAACGCGCCACCAGCAGCCCTTTGTGTAAGAACCACTTCCCGTCGTCTTGTGCGAGTTCTCCGGTGATGAAACCGGCGGTCAGGGAGAGCTGGTTGTACGAACTGTTTCCGGCGAAGACCATCGGTGCAGTAGGCAGGTTGGCCACGAGAACCCCGTTGCTGACGTAGGCACCTTCATCCACGAATTCGGGGGCATCGAGGTCGTAGCCCTGGGTGTCCTTCGGACCCGAACAATCGACCCCTCCGCTGCCGCCCTCGCCACCACCACCTTGGCCACCGGCGCCGGAAGGGTTTGGGGACTTGAACGAGTTGGCGTCGACGGGCCATGGGTCATCGCCGTCCCAATTTGGCGTTTGGCCGTCGAGGCACACATCGTAGTTGAATCCGGGACTCGGGTGGATCGATACGCTCACCTTGGCATCGTCCGCCTGACCGTTGTACCCGCGCACCCGGATCAGCAGTGACCAGCCACCTGTCTCGATGTCCGCGCTCTGGGTAGTGGAAGACAGATTGGTATTCATGGGGCCAGCCAAGTCGATGGCCGCTGCAAAGAGATCGGCGGTTGCGTTGTCTTCACCGCGTGGGCCGTCGCACACGGGTTCGTTGGCGAACGCAGGTCGTTTGCACGCGGTGGCAGCTTGGTCGGGGTGGCAGGTACACACCCCGTCGAGGTCGTAGCTCTGTTGTGAACCCACCTGTTTCTTGACGACCTCGCTCTCGCCGAAGTCGAGCGATCGCATGGCGAAGATGAGGTCGTTCGGATCGTCCGGGCTGCTTGGCGCACCATCGACGGGCGCCGGGTAGGTTGCGAGTTGGCAACCGCCGGAGCCTCCGACGCTCGCCACAGTCGAACTGCCCGCGCTTCCTCCCGCCGCGGACGTGGAGGTCGTCGTCACGAGGTCGAAACTGGGAATGGCGCAGCTCGCGATCAAGGCGCTCGCGGCGCTGAATCCAAACGTGAGGCGAGGCCAGCTCATCAAAAAGTCCCTATGAGATCAAGTCTGGCGGGAGAGAGCCTCAGGCGCAACCCGGATGAATTTGCGGCGTCCTCGCCCGCGCCTTTGGGTGTCCCCTCGCCGGCGTTGCCGCTTGGTGCGAGCAGATGAAGGGTGATCCCGGCACCGGCACCGACGGCGCCCACGATGAAGCCGACCGTGGAAACCGTCCGTAGAGTGTTGAATTGTTTAGCGTCATCGTGTGCCTCCGGGGGACACGCCTGATCGGGGCAGCGCGCCTGAAGATCCGACCGTTGGGCCACGAGCATGCCGCCGGTGACGCCGCCGAGGATGGCCCCTGCGGCCCCTAGTCCGATCGCTGCCCACCCTGCGATACGAAAGGCGCTGCCGTCGTCAGACGGGGCGATGGGCTTGTTGTCATCGGGGTCGGGGAGCTGAAGCTCGACGCGAATCGCGCGACCTCGCTGCACTTGAACCATACGTTTCGCTACGCGTGAGCCCTTCGTGGCCACGAAGAGGTGCATGCCCGGATCGATGGTTCGGTCACGGCGGTCGGCTGGTATCCGTTCCTTGTCCACGTGGACGGTCGCCCCTTCGCTCTCGATACCGGATACCAAGACCAGAACTCGGGGCATCTGATCGAGTAGCTTGGCCAGTTCGGGAACGGCGTCTTTACGGGCCTCGTGGTGTTTGCGTGGGGCCGTCCATTTGAGCTTGGTGGCGATGATTTTACGGTACTGCTGTGCGCTCTCGTGCATGCGATTCAAGCGATCGAGGCAGCGCGCCACCCGCAACTTGAGGGTCGGGGCGGGGTAGAGTTGATCCGCGCGCGCGAACTTCTTCAACGCGTTCTTGAAATCGCCGGCGCTGTACAAATCGATGGCCTCGGCTGCCAAGCCGCGTGCTTCGAGCCGCGGTGCGGGCTGTGACGTGGCCGCGGCCGGCGCGGACAGCAAGCTGCAGCTGATCGCGATGAACCAGGCTGCTCGGCGCACGCGGCGCAGCGATCGGGACACCATGGCGTCGATCAGAGGGGACCGTCGTGGGCTCATGACCGGCGGATGCTAGCACGGCCGTGTAGTGCTGGCTCAGCTGCTGGCCCAAGCGCAGCGGCGCCGGCGCCAGGCCGTCAGGCCGGGTTGAGTGCAGGGTGTTCCGGCGCCAGAGCGCGCAGCGCGTGCATGGTGGCGGTGGCAGCCGCCTCGTCGCCCAGATCCTTCGCGAGTTGGGCGATGCCGGCCAGCACATCGGGCTCGTTCGGGTGGACGTTGTTGGCGTGGTTGAGCAGTTCGACCGCCTCGGGCAGATGCGATGACACGCGGCACAATGCCGCCAGGCTCAGCAGAGCGTCGAGATGATTGGGGTCGTGGTTCAAGACCTCGACGAAAGCGGCTTCGGCCCGTTGCAAGTTGCCGGCGTGGGCCATGGACACTCCGAGCTGCACGCGCAACGGGAGGTTTTCCGGTTCCAGATCGCATGCCCGCTCGATGGCATCGCCGCCGCCTTCGCATTCACCAATCGCGAGCAGTGAGGAGCCAAGTCCGACGTGGCCTGGCGCGAATTGCGGAAATTGTTCGGTTAAGGTGCGGAATAGTTTTACGGAGCCGGGCCAATCACCCGCTGCAGCCGCGGCTTCCGCTTCGTCGAATGCACGTGAGCGCGCATCTCCGCGCGTGGCGCTGTCGGCCGCCGGGCCGGCTGTCGTCCCTCCGTCCTGCTGCACCAGCACGCGGCCATCGAGCTCGGCAGAGTACATCGTGTCGATCGCGGGAAGGGGGATCGGAACCACGGCAGTCGCCGGCGCGGTGACCTCGAGCGGGTAGCCTTGCTCGAGTGGTAGGTCGGCGGGGATCCCCCATTTTCGTTTGAAGATCGTCCAGTTGAGGCGCATCGACTCCACGTAGTCGATGTTCTCGCCTTTGAAGGTCTGACCGCCGGTGTGGTGAATGAAGACCTCGTGGGCGATGAAAATCCGATGACCCTTTGCTCGCGTTCGGAGACAGAAATCGTCATCTTCGAAGTTACCGCGGCCGAACACCTCGTCCAGGCCACCAATATCGTCGATCAGCGCGCTGTGGATGGCTATGCAGAACCCAATGACCCGCTGTGATTCCTCATCTTGTCCTCGGTGCGCGCTTGCCCATTCACTCGCGAACGCGGGCATCGCCTCCAAATCCTGATAACCCGGATCTGCCACCAGCTGCGGGCCGGTTACCTGGTTGGAGCGCGGTCCGACGATCATGCAACCCGGATTCCGATCGAAGGTGCCGATCATCGCTTCGAGCCAGCCGTCGGTCACCACGGTGTCGTTGTTGATCAGAACGACGAGATCCCCCCGCGCCACGGCCATCCCGCAGTTATTGCCACCCGCGAAGCCAAGGTTGTCGTGATTGATGACGAGTCGAACGTGCTCGTGTTCCTGAGCGAAGGACCTGAGGTATTCGGGGGTGCCGTCACTGGACCCGTTGTCGACGATGATGAGCTCGTATGCGGCACGGGTTTTAGCCACGATGCTCTCGAGGCACAGCTTGGTGTGCTTCAGTTGGTTGAAGCACAGCACCACGACGGAGACGGTTGTCTCGTTGGCGGGTGACGTTTGACGCTCTGCGCGGGAACGACAGATCGCGGCCCGATCGGGGGCTCCCGATTGTTCGAAACGCCTCGCCAATGTCTCGAAGCTGCGTGCCAGGTCTTGTCCGATTTGCGGGTTATCTTCGGCGACGACCGATGCCTTGATGAGATGAGATTCGGCCGCGTCGAGGTTTGTCAGGGCCAACTCGATGTTCGCCAAGGTGATCATGATGTCGAGATGGTCAGGCAGGTGCTGCAGTAGCGCCAGGGCCGCGGTTCGTGCTCGTTCGGGCCGGCCGCTCGCGAGGTGCTGTTCGACCTCGGTCGCAAGTCGCTTGACTTCGGTGACGGTGGCGTTGACCTCTGGCGGCGGAGCGTGTGGTGAGGGCGCTGAGGAAGCGGCGACGCCGGCGGTCGATCCGGTCCCGACCTTGGCTGTCCAGCCCGCGGCCTCGAGGGGATGTGCGCTGGTGGCGAGCAAGGATTGCAAACGGCTCGCAAGCGTCTTGGGCGTGAGATGAACGCGCTTGCGCGCCCGAAGCTCGATACGCGGGGGCGAACCCTGGCTCGCGGGAAGCCGATGGATGTCTTCGACGTCGAAGCCGAGCGCACTAAACACGTGCTCGAATTTGGCGACATGCCAGCCGTCTCGTTGCCCTTCGCCGTACAGTTGTTTCAGGGCTCGCGTCTTTGAGGCAAAATCGACGGCATTGACGATTTGTTGAGCGCACGACTCGGTGTCGACGGACGCGACGGCGATCTCGGCACCTGCAAGCAGCGCATGATGACATCGCCCCAACAACTTGAGGCTGTCCTCAAAGGGGAGCAACTCGAGGATGCCGTCGATGGACAGAGCGGCAATACTCTCGGCGGGCGCGGTCAGCTGGCGGGCGTCGGCGCGCTCCGAGTGGGAGTCGCCGACGCTGCACGGCACGGTCGTGTAGCCGGTCCGCGGGCGGTCGTGGAGGCTGAGATGCAAGCGAGGCGCTGTGTCGCCGGGGAGGGAGACGACCATGTCGACAGCGGGGTTCTCGCTCGTTAACTCGTCCTGGCTCACGATCCAACTCCTCGCATTGGCGGGGAATAGACCTTTGGCTGAGGCTCGCGTCAAGGGCCCACAGGTGGTGGCGTGCCCCGGACCTACTGAGCGGCGTCTTCGGCCAATCCGGTGAGTCGCTCCGCGAGAATCTTCGTCTCGTGGTGCTCGGGCTCGCAGGCTTGCAGATGCTTGAGCGCCGCCGCGGCACCTTGCGCATCGCCCAATTCGAGAGCGAGGGTCCCGATCGCGCCGATGACGACCGGATTGGTTGGGGCGAGCTGGTTCGCTTGGTCGACGAGCTGAACGGCCTCGACGAACTGTTTACGGACGCGGCACATCTGCGCCAGGCTGACCAGTGCGTCGACGTTGTTCTCTTCGATCTCGAGGACCTTGAGGAACTGCGCTTCCGCTTTGTCGTACTCTGCGCGGTGCGCCAACACGACGCCGAGCTGCAACAGAATGTCGATGTTCTTGGGATAAATCGTGTGGGCGTGTTTGAGGGCCTCGATACCAACGTCGATCTCATCGATCGCGAATGCGGCCGAAGCCAGGGCGACGTATGCGGGACCGAAGGTCGGGAAGGACTCGATGAGCTGCAGAAACAGTTCCGCGGCTTGCCTCCAATGACCCGCTTGTGCGGTTGCTTCGGCTTCGTCGAAACGGCGCATGATCTCTTCCTGCGACGTCTCGCTGGAGTTCGTCGAAGGACTGGTGATGATCACTGGCGCGTTTTCACAGAAGACGCCTTGTTCGTCGGTCTTGTGCGTTTGCCCGATATCGGGTGTATTGATGAATTCCATAGCTCCCTCCGGTGCTTCAAAACTGAAAGGTAACCCGTCCTCGAGTGGTCGAGAGGCGGGGATCCCCCACTTGTCTTTAAATATTTCCCAATTGTCCTCGAGGGCCTTGCGGTAATCGATACCTGCCCCTCGAAAGGTCTTGCTGCCGCTGTGATGCACGAATGCATCAGCGGCGATGCGGGCTCCGAAACCCGCTGCGTAGGCGCGGAGACACAAGTCGTCGTCCTCGAAGTTTCCGCGCCCGTAACGCTCATCGAGTCCGCCGATCCGTTCGATGACGTCAGCGCGGATCAAGAGACAGAATCCCACGAGCCGAATGACCTCATGGGCAAGTCCGGCATGCTGTTTTGCC
>JAPYTK010000117.1 GCA_029941785.1 Polyangiaceae bacterium
CTCATCGTCACCGTGACCTCACCCGGCTCGACCACGCGGCCGTTGCCGACATACATCGAGTCGACTCGAAAACTGAGGTAGTAGACCGATGAAGGCTTGAAGCGCAAATAGACGTTGTCATCCGAGCCTTGATAGATCGCAGGAGCATGACCGCCGTTAGGGTTGAGGATCTCTTTGTTGATGATCGTCTCCGATCCCGTGTAGGCGTATCCGACGTAGGTGATGTCGATGATCTTGGTGCTCGCGCCATAGGCGTATCCCGTGACCTTGAAGTGGAACATGTCTGCCGCCTGTTTTGGATCGAAGGGCGTACGGAGGTGGATGTACTGTGTGTTGTCATTCGCGTTGGTGAAGAAGGACGCGACCTGATGGGACAAGGTGCCGTGGGATGTGCCCTGCACGAGCATACCCGCCACGTGAAGCGGCGCTTTCGGTGAAGCGGTTCCCACTCCGACCTTGCCCCCGGTCAAGAGAAGTTGGTTGCCCGCGACACTGAGTCCGTCCGCCGGGAGGTTGAGCACGCCACTCATCGTGTCCCCTCCGACGGCGACGTACTGGGTGTCGTGGTCCGTGCTCGTCTTGTGTGCGTCGAGCTCTGCCTGCGTGGCTGTGGCAAAGTCGAGTTCGGTCTCGACCACGCAGCCAGTGCACTGCAGGTCCTCGCTCGATGAGGCGGCGCCTGCGGGGCTAGTGCTGGCGGCGTAGTTGAAGCTGACCTCCGTCTCGCTCACGCAGCCGCTGCAGCTGACGTCGGCGCTGATGGTCGCCGCTCCGCCGGGAGAGACTCCGCCGGCGTAGATCTGTTTCAGGTCGTCTGCCTCGATGGCTCCGTCGGCGATTTGAGCTCCGGTGATACTACCCGCTGCGATGAGCTCGTCGGGTTTCTTGCCTTGCAGGGTCTGCGCATCGCCAGCGAGCGCGGCATAAGCCGCAAGAGGTGCGCTTCCGAGTGGCCAGCGACCCAGACTCTCGTCGTCGTCGCTGACCTTCATCGACAGTTCGGGGGCAGCCGCGTCTCGAAGCAGTGTGGCGGCGAGCGGCTCATCACTTCCGAGGTACACCGTAAACAAGCCATTGCTCACTTCGACGAGAATGTTATCGCTCCAGCTCGCCACCGTTGCTTTGGCGTCGTCGTAGAGCGAAAACTCGAGGATGACCTTTTCGTCGAGTGGACTGCCGGCTGCATCGGTCAGCAAGCCTTGAACGGGAATTCGAACATCCTGTGCCGTCGCCGTCGATGTCCACGCCAGCGCGCACATCAGCAGACTGCTGCAAGCTATCCATCGCCACGCGGCGCTCATTGTGCAGCTCCGATTTGTCCGTGTTGCGGAGCGCTTGGACCCAGGTTCACCTGACCGTCTTCGGAGTGGCCTACGGGAAGCGCCGCTCCAACCATCAAGCGAACCTGGTATCGCGCTGTCGCTCCTTGCCCTCCGCCAGCGGTGAGCGCGACGGCGTTTCGTTTAGGCGTGGTGGTCGAGGAGGTTGTCGAGACCGGCGTATTGCACGCAAGCAGAGTCGCGAGCCCCAGTCCGGCACAGAGGGGCAATACCACGCGTCGCCATGTCGAGCCCGAGTCGTTTCGAAATGCACTCCACGCTTTCGCAACCTTGGCAGATGTCCGTCGATTCATCAGCAAACTCCTTTTTCAGTCGACAAGTATCTCCTAGCTGGCCGCTGCTGTCATCCGCAGCCCGTTCGATGCGTTCCGAGCGATAGGCTCGTTCCTCGCTTGTGCATGGCGCAGATGCAATTGAGCTGGTAGAATTTTGTCATGAGGTGGCGTTGGATCGTTGTTGTTGGCTTGAGCTGCGCCGCATGCGGGGGGCCGAGCGCGACGGGCGGGACGGGCGGAACTGGCGGAACGGGCGGAAGTGGGCAAAGCGCGGCCGGAGGCGCAGGCGGTCAGGTTGCCGCGAATACGTCGACGGGCGGAATGGAAGCGCCTGGCCCCACGGCGACCCTCCTTGGAACGGTCGTCGATACCACCGGCGCACCAATGAAGGATGCTGTGCTCGCCTTGTGCTCCTCGGCTTGTTTCGGGGCGGCGACAGACGAAAAGGGCGCCTTCGCGTACGTCGGCGTGCCGGCGGATCATTACAAGCTCGAGGTCCGGGCCAGTTCTGCGGATCCGCGTCGGATGGGCGTGCCCTTTTTCCCCGTCGATCTCCCAGCTGATGCAGAGCTGAGTTTGCCGGCGCCGATCATCCTTCCGGAAACGGGCACCGGTACGATGCTCGGATCCGGAAAGCAGATCGTCGTGATCGATTCCGAGCTGAGTTTCCACGTCGACGTCGATCAGATCGTGTTGCCCTTCGCCGAAAAAGAGAGCTACCTCGCGGGCGTTCGCGTTGCCGAGGAGCATTGGCCGGCCAATGTTCCGACGGATGGTAGCGTGCTGGCGGTGTGGTCGCTCAATCCCTACGGGATGACCTCGATGAGTCCGATTGGCTTGTCTCTCACCACGGCGCTCGGGCTCGCACCGTCGACTCCGATCGACGTTCACATGGTCGGTCTTGGCGATGCGGAGTTGAGCAAGGTCGCGACGGCCGCGGTGACGGCGAACGGCGACAGCATTGTGACCACGACCGACGAGGGGATCACGGACATTAGCTGGGTCGTTCTCACGACGCAGCGTTGAGGGTGGCACGACGCGTGCGGATCGTTTCGATCCGCGCAGCCGGCACCCGTGTTTCCGCCTCCCCGCCGGCGATGTGCAGATCATTGAAATGACATCGACCACCCGTTGGCATGACGATTGCTCTCATCACCTAGATGCACCGATCGCTTTCTTGGTCCACGTTCGCGATTGCCGCGCTCGGCTTCTTCGTTTTCGACTTGTGCGGCTGCGCCATCACTAGCAGTGGCGACAAGCTACCGGATGGAGGCGCAGGAGGCGCCGCGACGGTCGACAGCGCCTCCGCAGCCAACGTAACGGCCACGGGCACGGGCGGAGGTGAGTTCGCCACGAGTTCGGGCGTCGGTGGAGCCGGCGACGAATGTGACAACATTCTGGAGGTCACCTACCGCGACTTCACCGAAGCGCATCCTGACTTTGAAATGCCGTTTTCAGGCGATGTCGTGAGGCGCCAGCTCATGGAGCCTTTATTGGGCGCGGATAAGCGGCCCGTGTTTCTCGATGCGATCGGGTGTCCGCCCGATCCGAACGATCCTTTGGGCTGCGCAAACTGGAAGCCAAGCGAGCCAGTCATCACGAGTGGGGCCACGTTCGCGGACTGGTATCACACCGTGGATGGAGTCAACCAGGCATTCGGCAAGACGATCACCTTGACGGAGGATCCACCAGGCTCGGAAAACTACGTCTTCGATAGCGCCAGCTTTTTCCCACTAGGGCCGAATGAGGGTTTTGGGGTGAGTCCGGTGGGCAACAATCCCAACGGCAAGAACTTCTTGTTCACGACCGAAATCCACCTGAACTTCACGTACCAAGAAGGTCAGGTCTTCACCTTTCGTGGAGATGACGATCTATGGATCTTCGTGAACAATCGAATCGCTCTCGATCTTGGAAGCATGCACGGACCGGAGCAAGGGGAGATCGACTTTGACGCTATGGCAGGCATCCTCGCGATCAGCCCTGGTGGTGTGTACGCCATGGACATCTTTCACGCCGAACGGCACACGTCCGGCTCGAACTTTCGATTCGAGACCAACATCGCGTGCTTCGTGCCGGTGGAGGTCCCTGAGTAGGGATGGTCGCCCGTCGCCGACACTCACTGCTGCAGCTGGCCCGACCTTTTCAGCTTGGCGTAGACGAGGTCGAGCGCGGTGACCGATACGCGATGACTGATAGCAAGTCGTAGTCGCTGTCCTAGGCTGTTGTGCGATTCTGACGAATAGTTGTTGGCGATCTGAGCGCGCACCGCTCGATTGTGTGCGAGCCGCCCAGCGAGCGGCGCGTTTCGGTCCGGACGGCGTTCCAATTCGAAATGGCCACCGTCCTTTCCGCGCACGATCATGGCGCTCTCGCGGCGCCCCTGTTTTTCGACGCGCGCAGAAATGTACCGGATGGCGAGTCCGATTCGGGGGGCATCGCTGTGGTTGGGATTCGAAGCATGCGCGAGTCCGATGTGATGAAGCGAGATCTCGCCTGGCGCCAACACCAGATCGACGACCTGTGATTCGTCGATGTCCACCGCAATGGCTTGCCCGCGCGTGAGCATGTTGTCCTTGTCGAAGGTGTCCTCGTGCGGCGCGACCTCGGCTCGATGGCTGCCGGGAAGCACGCGAACGCAACCGGACTCAGGAGTGCTTGGGCTGAGCGCCACCCAAGCGGTGACGACCTCAAGGGGATCGAGTCCCCAGTAGGCGGCGTCTTGATGCCAAGAGACGTAGGCGGGATTCTTCTCTGGCTTGACGAGCAGATTGGCGGTCCAGCACAGGATATCCGGTCCGATCACCGTCTGTACGGCGTCGAGGATCTTGGGATGGTGCACCAGTTCGTCGGCCCAGCGGGCGAAGAGGTGAGGCTTGTGGATGTAGGCCTTTCCCAGTTTCCCTGGGAATCGCTTGAGGTGGGCGTCGACGGCCTGCTGTGTTGCGGACGTTTCCTCGGACGACAGCACGGCGATGGGGCAGAGGTAGCCATCGCGGGAGTAGCGCTCCGACCCGTGGTCGTGTTCGGGGCGTTCGTCGGTGTCTGTCAGCATGGCGGCAGGTTCAGGTCCCGTTGCATCCTGTCGGATCCATTCCGCGGATCCAGGCCTCGATGAGGTCGGCGCCTGCTTTGTCGACGCGTCGGTTGGGCAATTCCGGCATCTTTACTTCGGGTTCGGTTGATGTGATTCGGTACATCATGATGCTGAGTTCGGGTTGCCCGGGCACGATGTCGTAGGGTCGATCGCCGGCGCCAGAGCCCGCGGCCACAGGACTTTTGCACAGCCCGAGCTTGGTCGAAGGGGGTTGATCGGCCTCAAGTACCAGTCCCGTTTTTCCGCCGCCGCCGCTCGGTCGATGGCAATGCGAACAGTTGGCATGCAACCACGAACGCGCGCGCCAGTTGGGGTCCGCATGGTCGTCGTAGGGATCGGCCAAGGCCAAAACGCTGCTCTCCTCGGGCACCAAATCGAACAACCCACGTTGGGCCAACCACGATAACTGGTCGACGATCTCGCCGTCCCGAGATACTGCCCGTCGAACTTGTCGCGAGATGAGTCCGAGGAGCTCGTTGGTGTCATCTTGCTCGTGGCAGCTGCCACATTGGTCGGTGTTGGGAACGACGTAATCGAGGTTCACCATCTCGCCGCTTGAATCTTCGAAGCGGATCGGGACCCGTTTTCCTGGCACGTGGCGCCGCGCGTCCGATTGGGTGTCGTTCCAGAGATAGACGTGCGGTGTCCAGTCGCCATCTTCCCGCACCATGAGACGAGTCTCGACGTGACGCTCACCGCCGGTCAGCTCTGGTGCCGGGAAGGCGAAGTGCTTGATGACGATGGTTCCCTCGGGGAAGGACCAGGGTTTGTTGTCGTGGTAGGTCGCGCGCTCACCCTCTGGCAAGACGACGAAGCGGCGCTTGAGAGCGCCATCGGACCACAAGGGTGCGGCGACCTCATAAGGCCACACCTCTGGAGCAGGCTCGAGCGCCGCCAGATCACCTACGAACAAGCCCCAACTCGAGAGCATCTCGTAAGGAGGCGCGCCGAGAGGGACACTGGCCGGAGGGTCGTGATCTCGATCGCTAGAGCAAGCGCCCATGACGCCAAGGCAGCTGCCGAGTGCGACGATGACGAGCAAGGGATGCAGACTGCCCGGCTGGCGAGTCATGGGCTTTGCGTGCTGAGTGAGCTACCGGTGCAGGAGAAATCGCTGAGCTGAAGCGCCTTTCCTTCTTCGCACAGGCCGATGTTCATGAAGGTCGTGGCGTTTACTTCCACGATGCAATTCTGTTGTTGTTCGTACGATTCGCTGTCGTCGAAACAACCATCGACGACCACGTCCGCTGAGCTCGGCGCCAGGATCCCGTGCGCTTGCTTCCCGTTGTTTTCGAAGTGGTTGTCGTGGACGTAGTTGTTTTGGGCGTAGATGTTGTAGCGATCGTCTTCGGTCATTCCGAACAAGGCCTGGTTGTAGCTCGTGATGATGACTCCGCCCGATTCGTTGTTCTTGATGACGTTGTTGTGGATCTCGTTGCTGTCGCTGGCCAAGACGATGAACCCCGAGCCTGCTGGGACCATCGCTACGATCGTGCCTGCGTCGGCGAAGTTTGGCAGGTTGTTGTTCTCGACCACGTTGTCGTGAACCTTGGTTCGTTTGCCATCGAGGATGGGAAGATCGGGCAAGTTGAAGATCAAGATCCCACTCGTGTTGTCGTGGCTGTGGTTCTTCGTGACCTCTGCGTCGCTCGTGTTCTCGATTTCGATGCCGCCGACGTTTCCGTAAAGGTCGTTGTTTTGCACCAAGACGTTTGTTGATTGGCCAACGTAGATCCCCGCATCTCGCGATCCGACCACCCTGCATCCATCTACGAGCACGCCATTGCTGCCAACCGGATAGACGCCATAGGCCCCATTGTCGTTCGACGAGGGCGCGGCCCAGATGATGTGCGTCTCGATGAAGCGAATGTCGTCCACGTCCGTTGCGCGGATCCCGTCGCCGGGCGTTTCGCTCACCGTCAGCTCGCGGATGGTCACATGGTCGCTGCGAACGTGGATACCGTTCGCTCCGACATCCTGACCGCTAAAGTCGAGGATGGACACGTCCGGTCCCATGCCCCGCAGGGTCAAGCCGTCCCGATCGATGGCGAGCTCTGTTTGCAAGGAGAACACGCCGGCCGACAGACAGACCGTCGCGTTTTCCTCCGCTTCGATGACGGCGGCCTGAAGGGTGCTCTGATCGTCATCGCTTGGCTCGAGCAAGACATCGCAGCCTACGGGTAGATCGGAGCCGGGGACTTTGACGTCCTCGCCTGAACAGCCCGAGACACAGAACAAGAGGGTAAAAACCAGGGTAACTAACTGTATTTGATTCATATTCATACCACTGCACGTTGCGCCCGAGCACCCATCGATCATGAGCGCCAGGCGCACGGAAAAGCACAGCTCGTCGTTGGCCCCGTAAAGCGTGCACGTGCACTGTAGTCATATGACTACAGTTGTCAAGGGCCACCTTGGCGCGTGCCGGTGGACCTCAGTCACCCGCCCGCTGCTGGGGCGAGGAACACCGCGTATTCGGCGGAGGCGGCAGGTGTATCATGGCGCCATGAGCTTCCTCTTCTCGGGCCGTGGTGTCTCGTGCGTTCTTGGTGCGTTGCTGTTTGCGCTCTTGGGGGGCGCGTGCGGATCGACTGACGAACCGCAGGCATTGAACTGCCCAGCGGGTCAGTCGCTCAACGAAGCGGGCAACGAATGCGTCGACGATCCGGTCGAGTGTGATGCACAGTTTTTCGGACCCGACTGTCGGTCTTGCGATTGTCTATACGGGACATGTCAGGACGGCCGTGAAGGGGACGGTAGCTGCAGCTGCGAACAAGGTTGGCTGGGCGAGCGCTGCGATGAGCCCGATCCGCTCGATCCGCCTGCCGCGATGCGACTGACGGTCGACAAGGATCGGGAGCTCCGCACCTTCGTGCTCGATCGTTACTCCGTTCGGGTCAACAGTGGCCTCCGCATGAAAGTTGTCACGGAGCAAGGCGCGGAAGATGTCGATGTCGATCCGGCGATTCGCACCTACCGCGGGTGGTGCGAGGAAGAGTCGGACTCGGCGGTCAGCGCGATGCTGCTGCCGAGTGGCGCCCTTCGCTATCATGTGTTCAAGGGCGATCCGAGTCGAGACTGGTCGTTCATTCCGAAGGAAGAGATCGAGGAGGCCCCGCCGGAGATCAATTACGTGGTCGTTGGTGGTCAGGCCAAGTTGCCCTCGGCCGTGCCTCTCGAGGGCGCGAGCTTCACGGCTGCCGGCGCGCCCGACGATCCCTTCTTTCACGACGCGTATCGCGACCACATGGCGGTGATCATCTCCAAGGATTACCTCACCCTATTCTCGCCGAAAGATTGGCACACGGTCGTGCGCAAAGTCGAAAGCACTCTCGCGCGGATGAACGCGACCTACCTGCGTGATTTGCTCACTGAAACGCAGGTAAGTGAAATCCTGATCCGCTCCGATGTCATGACCGATTGGGACGTGGGGCGGGCAGATTTTGAGTCCTTCTTCCCCGACGCCAGGCCGAACAACGTCTTCACGGTCACGGATGAAAAGGGAGCGGGTTTGGCGTACGTGTGCCAGCTTGGCGGCAGCACCGCGACACCCCAACAGAATCGTTACGCGGTGGGCAAGGTCGGACCGGCGGATGACGGCACCTTCTATGGGGTCATTCGCCACGAGTATGGCCACAATTTAGGGTCGGGCCACTACGAAGGTGGGGCGCCCGAAGGACCAACCATCCTCTCCGGCAATAGCTTGTCCCGGCTGTCGTCGTACGAGGTCGAGGTGATGATGGATTGCCGGCGACCTGGGGGCGGAGGCGAGGCGACGCGTTACGCCGAGAAGCTCGGGCCCTACAAGGACTACCTCGTGCCTCCCTACGCGCGGCTCGATGACAAGATCACCGCGAGTCTCGGCGGAAAAGAGCTCAACCTCGATGTGATGGCCAATGACCACGATGCCAACGGCGATTCGATCGCGCTTGCGGCCATCGACCCACAGAGCGCGCTCGGAGGAGAGATCACGATGATCGCGAGTGGGAGCAGCACCGAGCGGGATACTGTTCAGTACGCCCCGCCGAGCATCGCCCTGGATCAGATCACGGTGGGCAGCTGTGCACCGGGCGAGCGCGTGAGCGTGAGCGATTGCCAAAGCTGCGAAGCGTACTTCGCGAGCGGTCCCATGAGCTGCGCTACGACCGGCGAGTGTGGCACGGGCGAAGTCTGCGTAGGCGGTCGCTGTCGGCAGGCGCCGGGATGCGATGGCAACACCATGGTCGATCCCTGCGGAAGGCCCTGTCCGCGCGATGACCTGATGGTGTGGCTCGACGCTGCCGACGCCGAGAATGTCGAGGACGCGAACGGCGACCGAGGTGTGGCCCTTCAAGATGGGACTGAGATCACGACCTGGTTCGATCGCAGCGGTAGCGGCACGGACGCCATCGCCTACGCGGACATGGGGCGCCCTTCGCTCGTTACCGCGGGTGCGGAGCAAATTGCGGGCCGCGCGACGATGCGTTTCGAGACGGACATCATGGAACTTCGCACCGCGGATGTGAGGCCAGAGACGCATGAGGCCATCACCTCGCTCGCTGTCGTGCGGCATGTCACTGGCGATGGCGGCAAGATGATCTGGGTGCAGGCGCAGAATGGCTTCAACAAGCGAGCGCATACGGCCAAGGGAAGTTCGGTCGATACGGTGAGCCTGACGACCGCGCTCTTCGATGCCTCGACCGGCCGCCAAGATCATTGGCTCAGCGGGATCCCCCAATCGGGCGCGGCGGCGATGTTGGATTCGGGTGGTGCGACGATTGCGCTGGGCGCGCTGCTCTATCCCAACGAGGGCAGCGAGGGGCATTACCATACGAATATGATCCTGGCGGAGTTGCTTCTCTATTCGCGCCCGCTCAGCGATGCGGAGCGGCGCGAGATCGAGTTTTATCTCGTCAAGAAATGGGGGATCACTCTGAGCGATCGCTTCATGTACAGCATCGCCGACTCGAGCGGCATGCGGGGCGACGGTTTCGTGATGATCGATCTTCAGCAGTGAGCGGCGCGGTCTCGTCGATCATTGGGTCGTCCAGGCGACAGAGAGAAGGGCTCCTCCGGCGACGGGCATTGGCATGATGCGTGCGGTGCCCTCATACGATGCGGTTCGATGCAAGGCCGGGACGATGAGGCCAACAGCGCTTCCCACCACCGCACCTACGAAGACATCGGTGAAGTGATGATATCCAGCGGTGAGCCGCGTGTAGCCTTCGATCGCCGCGAGACCATGTGTGACTGTCCATAAGGGGATCCGCCACGAACTCTTCGGGTAACGCGTCGAAAAGAGGTAGCTCGTTGCGGTGGCCACGGCGAAAGAGTTCGCAGTGTGACCCGAATAAAACGACAGGTAGGTGTCGGCCCTCTCGGCCCGAGCCGGGTCGAGATCGGCCCGGTAAGCAAACGGCCGGGGACGTTGCGTGGTGATACTGACGAGTTGATGGAGGGCCATGTTGATCGCGAGCGTCTCACTCACGATGAGACCATCGCTGAGAAAGTCGCTCCAAGGCGCCCCAACGGATCGTTGATAGGCAAAATCGAAAGCCAAGGGTAGACCGAGGTTCACCGCGATGAGAATGTCGCCAGCCGTTGCGGCATCGGGTCGAAAATCGCCAAGCGTGTTGCGATCGAGCGAGTTGACATATTGAGCATCGCAGTTGGGCGCGCACCGATCGGTGACGAACTGTTCGCGGAGCGCAAAAAGGGAACCTCCGAGTGTCCCGGCACCAATGAGGAGAGGTAAATCAACCCCAAGGTTTACGCTGATGGGTCCCGCGTCGTGCTCTAGCGGCGTGCCGGTAGCGGGTCTGGGCCACAGCGTCGCCAAGAAGGCTGCCAGCAGCTTGAGACTTGCCGATAATTTCGAGCGCCGCACCCAAACAGGTTACACATGAAGCAGGGTCGGACCAATGCCTAACGGTGCGTGCATACGCCCTTTTCCGCCCGTTTTACACTCTCATGCTGAGCCTGCCCCGCGCCATGTTGTTTTCCTTGCTCGCAATGTGCACGTTGTGGGTGAGGCCGGGGTTTGCGTACACCTACGAGAGCCTGGTTGGCGAGGGCTGCCACGAGACGATGGCAGCATCGGCGCTGCGCGAGGTGCGGCTCGAATTTGCCACGGCCACGCCACTACCGACGAGCGACGCCGATCGGCTTCTCATCGACGACCTGCCGTTTAGGGTGGTTCAAGACATGCGAGACATCGGCGGGGCGAGCTTGCTCGTAGGTGTTCGAGAAAACGACGTGAAGGGTTTCTCCGGGATAGACACTTCGGCCTTGCCCCATGTGCACTCCATTCCTGACCATCAGCGCGAGCACTGCTTGCGCAGAGCCGAACACGACGAGCCACAGGGTTCGATCGAGGCCTTGGCAGAATGTAGAGCCTTCATCGAGTCCAAGCTCCGCGGGGCCATTCGTGACGGGCTCGACGAAAATGGATTTCCCGATCCGGAGCGCCGAGAGTCGCTGCGCGTCCATCTGGTCTTCAGGCGTCAGGTGACGGTGGAGCTTCCGACCTTCTACTTGCAGTTCGGGCGGGCCTTGCACACGCTTCAGGATTCTTTCACGCACGCGTTTCGCACGCCGGACCACAAGCGGATCACCGTCCTGTCGAACTGGGTTGACCAAGTCGACGATCTCGTGGAATCGCGGGATGGCCCCCCTCATCTCGGCCAGATGGACCTCTGCGAGGGTCTCGACGCCTTTCGCTCCGAACGGCTGTCGATGGCGCAGCGAGCGAGCGTTGACTTACTTCGCGCGGCCCTTCACCCCGGTTACGATCGAGATGAGCGAGTCGGCGCCGTGACCGATACGCTCGACGAGTACATGAGCTTTGAAGCGGGATGTCACTTCGCCAACGATTGGTGCGACGCCCAGGAAAACAGCTATCGTCCTAGCGTGTCGTGCCAAATGTCCCAATCGCCTGGGCCGTACGGGTGGTGGTGGCTCTGTTCCTTTGCTCTTCTGTTCAGGTGCCGGAGGAAAACATGCGCGTGAAAACGTTGTGCGTCAGTTTGACGATGGCGGCGGCTCTCGGATCTCCCACGACGGCCATGGCCCACGATCCGCCGACGGTCGCCGAGCGTGCAGAGAACAGCCTCACGGGGTTTGCGCTCCATTCGGTCTTTGGCGTGGCGTTGGACAACGGCGCCTTGGCGATGTCGGTTGGTGGACGGTACGCCTGGTCGAACAACTGGCTCGTCGGCATCGATGCGGAATACAACCCGTGGTTCAACCTCTCGTCTGGGCGGGTGGCCCGTGGGGTCATCAACACCTACGCGACGTTGATCTATCGGCAACCGGTCAGCCGCCATTTTTCATTACGCACGAGCGTGCATCTGGGATCCTCGTTGCTTCTCTTCGAGATGGTGGGAGCACCGAAGGGGAGTATCGGGCCCTACCTTGGGGCCAGTCTGCTCGGCCTCAGTTACGAACTCGCTCCCAAAGTCTACTTGATCGTCGATCCGGCGGATGTCGTCGTTCCCGTGCCGCAGGTTCACGGAGCGCCCTTTCTGTACCGCCAGTATCGCTTTTCGATCGGCGTTCAGTGGGGAGCGTGAGTGGCGCCCCGCCTCCGGTCTTAGTCAGCGATTTGTGAGGCGCCGGAGCTTGCACCCGTCCACGCGGACTGGTGCACCTGCTTGGTCACGGCATCTTGGATGAAGACGACAGCGGACAAGTCCTCAAACTCCTCGACGGTGTGCTCCACCGCGTGATTCACGTGGTCGCTGAAGCTCGTCTCGGAGGTGTAATCGCCTTGGAAGGTGTAACTCGCGGTCAGGCTTTGTTCCTGGCCCCGGCTCAGCGCGGCGAGGGCTTGGCCGTAGTGGTCGGGCACCATCTTCTTCATGACCGCGTGAAACTTCGTTTGGCCGTTGGTGCCGACATTCTTCGAGGTGAGGTTCTCGATGATGGCGACGTGGAGCCGCAAGTCTTGGCTCGGTACGTCGCTGAGCACGCGCATGGTGATGTCGACGGTGATCGTTTGCCCATCGAGGCTATGGCTTGCGCTCAGCTCCAAGGGGCTGGGCGTGTCGAAGCTGGCGAAGTCGGAGGTTTGATAACCCGCGCTGTTGTTGATCTCGACCGGATGGAAACCATGCACTCCATCGACGTGCATGTAGGGCACCGAATAGGTATTGGCTTCCGGCGGGAGATAGCCCATCCGTCGTTTGACCGCTTCGGTCGTCACGTAGGGATCGCTGCCGAGCTGGTAGGCGAGCAGCACGTATCGATCGGGGTGAGCTGCGAGCACGTCGAACACGATCACCTCGGACTTGGCGCACGGTCCGCAGTTGGAGCCACCGAACTCTTCGTGCAGCAGTCGTCGGGGCGTGCTCATTGGAAGCTCGGCAACGCCTCCGGCGCCGCCGCCGCCTGGGCTGGACACGCTACTGTTACCCCCCGCGCCCGCGCCGGTGCTCGTGGTCGTGTCCTGCGTTGGGGCGCATGCAGCGAGTCCCGCCGTGAGTAGCAGGCTCAGCCACGGGTGGTTCAAGCGGTGACCGCGTCGCACTTGCCTATTTGGATTCACCAATTCGTCCATGATGTTGTCAGACTAACGCATTGGACGACGTGCCTGCAAACTCCGTCCGCTGGCGAGGCTGCCAAGGACGGGGGCTGCGCGCGGCGCCATGTGTCATTTCGTGTAGGGTGCAGGTTTTCGAATGAGGTCCTTGGGGATGCGGCCCGTCAGCGATCCCAGCCACGCGACCATGTTCTTGACTTGCTCGTCGGTGATTTTTCGGCCGAGCTGGTGCAACGCCATGCGGCGAACCGCGTTCCCGAGCGACGGCTCGCTGCCGTCGTGAAAATAGGGCCCCGTCTCGACGATGTTCCGTAGACTGGGTACGCGAAAGACCATGAAATCGGCATCATTCTTGGTCACCTCGAAACGCCCGCTGTCCTTGGAGTCCGGCCACGCGCGCACGAGCCCGAGCTTTTGGTACATCGTCAATCCGATGTAAGGGCCGAAGTGGCAGGTGACGCATCCTACGCTGACGAAGGCGTTGAAACCTCGCCGCTCCGATTCGTTCAGGGCGTCCTTGTCACCCGCCAGGAAGTCATCCCACGGCCCGGGTGTGAACAGCTTGCGTTCGAAGGCTGCAATCGCGCGGCCGACATTCTTCATCGTAACCGCGCCATCACCGGGAAAGGCCTCGCGGAAGGCACTGACGTAGCCGGGGATCCCCCGAAGCAGGCGCACCACCTGTTTTTCGTTCATCGCCATTTCGTCTGGATTGACGACCGGCATTTGAGCTTGCTCTTCGAGTGAGGCGGCGCGTCCGTCCCAGAACAGGGCGAAGGCCCCGGCAGTGTGATACACGGTGAGCGAGTTGCGGCGGCCTCGTTTGCCGGCGTTTCCTACCGAGAACTGCTCGCCGTCTGACCCAAACTTGTCGAGGGGGTGGCAGCTGTTGCAAGACAGGTCGCCGCCCTGGGAGAGGCGCTTGTCGTAGTACAGGTGACGGCCGAGGCTGACTTTCTTTGGCGTCACCGGGTTCGTCTTCGAGTTGACCACGGTAGGCAGGCTGGCAAAGCTCGCGAGGCTATCCTTGTCGATCACGGCCGGGGTCGGCGCAGACGAAGCGCTCGCCGTCGGCACAGCTGATCCCTCGCTGCGACTGGCGGCGCCGGGGCCAACGGTCCAGTAGGCGACGAGGCCGGCGAGGCAGCAGGCCGCGACGAAAGCGCCCAGCAGCAAACGGCCGGTTCGTGGTTCATCGGCCGCCGTCGTGACGGAGACGGAGCGTTGGGTCGTCGACCTGGTGCTCGACGTTGCCCCTGGCGCGATGCTTTGGGCGGAAGGCGAGACCAGGGTCCCCGTGTCTCCCCCTTCCTGTTGGAGCTGGATCACGGCGACCCGCCCCTCCTCGGTCGCGAGCAGCGCCTTCCAGAACTTGCCGACGGAGGCGAAGCGGTCTTCGGGCGTGACCGCGAGAGCCTCTAGAAACACCGTCTCGACATCGGCGCCCAGATCGCGACCGCTCGCCTGAGGTGTGGGCCGCAGCTCTGCATCGCAGGCAGCGAGGACGAGTTGGCCAAAGTTGTCGGCATCCATCGGGTGATGACCGACGAGCAATTCGACGCATACCAAGGCCAGCGCGTACACGTCGGTCCACGGGCCGGTGGACCCATGGCGTTTTGCAAATTGTTCGGGCGAGGCGTAGGCGGGGGTGTAGGCCCTGGACTTTCCGGCTGACGTCTCCTTGAAGTCCTCGATCAATCCCTCGACCACCTTGGCGATCCCGAAATCGAGCACCTTGATGACCTCGTGCCCGTCCTCGTCGACGATGAAGATATTCGAGGGCTTGATGTCCCGGTGAGCGACGCCATTGTCGTGGGCGATGCGCAAGGCCTCCGCCACCGGCGACATCGTGCGGATCACGCGGCTCATCGGCCACGGGCCTTTACCTGCTGCTCGTTCGTCGCGGACGACGTGGTCGAGCGTACTTCCTTCGAGCCACTCGAGCACCGTGTACAGCAGGCTCGTTCCGTCGGGTAAGTCGTATTCTCCAACATCGCGACTCTGAACGATGCTGGTCGTCTTGCGGGACAGCTCGCTGAGCAAAGCGCCCTCTTTGATGAACGCTGTCTTCATCGATTCGCGCCGCTTGTTGTCGCTACTCCGCTTGAAGAACTTCATCGCGACCGGCTTGTCCCACATGACGTGGTGCGCCTTGTAGACGTAGCCATACCCACCCTCATCGACGAGCGTCAGGACCTCGTAGCGCTTGTCGATCGTGATGCCCGAGATCCCCAGTGGGTCTTGGTCATCCGGATTCGTTTGGCTTCCATCACTCATGATGTTCTTCCCCACGCGGCCTTCGAATGGTCCGCGCGGCGGGACGACGAGCATACGCGAAGCCGATGGCGCGCGGAAGGCGCGCCTTTTGTGCAGGGAACATCGTGGCTGGGATCAGCTTTCTGTCACCTGAATGCGGCCGCCAAGGTGATCGAGGACGTAGCGGCTGGGATCGGCGCCGAGTCCAACGTACTCGTGGGTGCGCGGGTCTTTGCGCTCGTCGATCAGGTGCAGGCCGACGACGATTTCGGTGTCGTCGTCGTGCCGGTTTAGCGTCACGCATGGAAGGATGAGGTAAACGGTCGGACAGTGGCTGTCGTGGGCCAAGACGTCGGTCATCGCGCGAACGGCTTGGAGCTGCGCCGAGGTGATCGCCCCGTAGAGCGCGCGAACTTTGGGATCCACCTGCTCCGGGTCTCGGAGCACGCTCAAGCGGTCCATGCCCCGTTGGAAACTGTCTCGTAGCTCGTCGACGAAGGCACCTTCCGCGTCCTGGAGCAAGGCGTGCAGAGCGCCGCAATACACGGACTGTGTGTGATAGCGATCCATGTGTCCGAACATGGTTGGCTCGCCAGGCTCATTGTGCACCGAGACGTGGGCGTTGAGCTTGACGACGAGCACCTTGAAGCCCTGCGCGGCTTCCTTCGTGGTGTAGTGCTCTTCGGCGATCCCGACAGAGCCCATTTCGTAACGGCCGCCGAGATTGACGGTGCGAAACGACGAACGGGTCCAATATTTCAGTGCCGGCAACAGCGGTCGGACCACGATCTTGTGAAAGGACTCGACACATTCCCGTTCGCACTCGTCGGAACAGTTGATTTGATGGGCGCCGACGCTATTGGGCTTCAGGGATCGCACCCAGTCGCGAATTCCGGTGCTCACGTCGTCGAGGCGGTGCTCCTTCGCCACGAATCGTTTCAGAGTGTCCACCCGCCAAGCGCTATCACAGCTCACGCGGGGCTCACATCGTCATCGGGCCCCTTCGCGGCGGCGGGCGCCCCCCGGGGCCTGAGAGCTGCGGCTGCGAAGGGGTCGAGCCCACCATCGGCTCTCATTTTTCGTGTCGCAACAGGAGCCGCCCGCCCCGCGCGCGCGTCAGCTTGCCGTTGGCGATGGCGGCGCGGCCTCCGACGAAGACCCAGCGCATGCCTTCGCTCGGTCGTTGGGGGTGGGCGTAGCTGGCGCGTTCTCGGATTTGTGTCGGATCGAAGACGAGCACATCGGCGGCCTGCCCGGCGGCGAGTCGGCCTCGCTTCGTCAGGCCGAGGGTGCGTGCGGGAAGGCCCGTCATCTTGAACACGGCCCGTTCGAGACTGAGTCGCTTCTGATCCACGACATAGCGTTCGATGATGCGAGCGAAGGTGCCGTGACCGCGCGGGTGATGGGTGCCTGCGCTACCATCGCTCCCGATCCGGGCCGGCTCGGCGCGCAAGAGGCGGGCGTGCAGGGTGAGGT
>JAPYTK010000118.1 GCA_029941785.1 Polyangiaceae bacterium
CTTCTTCGTAGGCTTCTTCTTGGCAGCCTTCGGGCGAGCCTGTGGAGACTCCTCGATGTACGGCTCAAAATTCGCGAGCGACGGCGCGCCTCCTTCGGCAAGGCTTTCCAACGCGAGTTTGAGAATGCGCGCCGTCAGCTCATCGAGTTGAAACGGCTTGTTGACCCAATCATCGGCGGCGAACAAGGGCGAGGTCATCTCGTTCAAGTGCTCGCCAATCCCAGTCAGCATGAGGACCTTTGGCGCGCAACCACGCACGGTGCGGGCGTGACCCTTGATACGACGACAAACTTCCCAGCCACTCATGCCCGGCATCATGACGTCGAGGACCACCACATCTGGCGCCGCGAACTGAGCCAGTTCCCAGGCCTCGTCGCCATCGCCAGCCTCCATCACCCGACAGTTAAACCGCTGCACACAGGCGATCACCAGGGCGCGCAGTTGGGGCTCATCATCTGCGACGAGAATCGTTAAACCGGACAAATCCTGAGTCATGAGGCTGATAAGAATACGGCTAGAGCACGTGGTCAAGCGATGCCTTGATGTTCCTCGCGTCGACGCTGCTATAATTCCTGTCATGTCCGACCTCGTCGCCGTCAGTGGCGCCACTGGTTTCATCGGTTCGGCGGTGGTCCGCCTAATGCTCGCGGCTGGCCGTCCGGTGCGCGCTTTGGTCGAACCAGGAGCCAACACCGACAACCTCGACGGCCTCGACGTCGAACACATCTCCGTTGACGTGTGTGACCACGAGGGAATGTTGCGAGCCTTGAGCGGCTGCCTGGTCTACTACCACCTCGCGGCTATCTATAAGGTGTGGCTGCCCGACCCCTCGATCATCTATCGCGTGAATCTGGAGGGAACCACGGCGTCACTCCTCGCTGCAGAGCGAGCTGGCGTCGCGCGCGTCATCTACACCTCGTCCATCGCAGCCGTGGGCTTACGTGAGGACGGCAAACCCTCGGACGAGAGCGTTCCCTTCAACTTGTACGACATTGCCAACGAGTACATCCTCACGAAGTATCTTTCTGAGCGAATCGCCATGCGCTTCGCCGAATCGGGCACGCCCGTCGTCATCGTCAACCCGGCCTTTCCCTTCGGCGAAAGAGATCTTGCGCCGACGCCAACCGGTAAGATCATCTTGCAGTTGTTGCGAGGAGAGGTCCCTGGCACGACGCCGGGCGGGTTTTGCGCGGTGGATGTGCAAGACGTCGCCGCCGCCCACATTGCCGCGGAAACAAAGGGGAAGGTAGGCGAGCGGTACATCCTCGGAAACCACAACATCAACTTCGCAGACTTCGCACGACTCGTGAGCGAGCGGGCCGGGTTGAAGGCACCAAAGTTGCATCTGCCTGCGTCGATCGGCCGGGCCTTCGCCGCGGGTGTCGAAGCATGGTCTCGTCACGTCAGTCACGAGGAGCCCCGCGCAACGCTCAAGAGCATGCAATACCTACAGCGTGGTGCGTACTTCGATGGCAGTAAAGCTCGCACCGAGCTGGGGATGCCATCCACACCCCTCGCCGACTCCATCGACCGCGCCATCGCCTTCTTCCGATCGACCGGAATGGCTCCATAGGTCGTCACGACGGCCAAGCGAAGGAGCCGCCCGATAATGCGAGCACAAAAAAGAACGACCGCGCGGAGCCGGAGCTTCGCACGGTCGTTTTCTGGCCGCCCCAAAGGGACGGCGCAGCGCTCACTTCTTGGGAGCAGCGTCAGCAGCGTCATCGCCGGCAGCATCAGCAGCATCAGCAGCGCCATCGGCGGCATCGCCAGCAGCGTCAGCAGCGTCGCCAGCAGCGTCGCCAGCAGCATCGCCAGCAGCATCGCCAGCAGCGTCGCCAGCAGCATCAGCAGCAGCATCAGCATCGGGGACCGCGGGGGCCTCCGGGGCTTCGGGGGCTTCGGGGACAGCCGGGGCACCACCGCACGCAGCGAGGAAACCACCAACCAAGATCAAAGTAACGAGCTTACGCATTCGTATATTCTCCTAAATATGGGCGCGGGTTTGAATGCGCCACTTTCAAGACGCGGAGGGTAGACGAAGCGGCTCACAAGTCGCCAATATTTATCACTCAATACCAAAAATAATGACAAGTGACTGTAATCACGCTTCTTTTAATTAACCGAAAAAGAGTAACTTCGGGACATATTGAGCCTGCGGCACGTTCAGATGACCTGTTCAGCTTGCGGCGGCTCTAGGCAGGGGACAAAAGAGCCGCAATGGGTGTGCCCAGATCCGTCACCTGAACCGGTCGCCCTGCGGGTGTCGCGATGGTCCGTGCCGTGTCCACGCCGAGTCGGTCGAGGATGGTAGCCAGGAGGTCCGGCACCCCGGTTGCTTTGTCGACCACCTTCGCTCCGGCTTCGTCAGTGGCCCCATACACCTGGCCTCCCGCAATCCCCCCACCCGCCAACACTGCGGACCAAGCGGCCGGGTAATGGTCCCGCCCCTCCCGACCGTTGATACGAGGTGTGCGCCCAAACTCGCCCATGCAAACAACCAGGGTCCGCTCGAGGAGTGACCGCTCACCAAGATCGCGCAGAAGCGTCGCCATGCCGGGGTCGAGTTTCTCCATTTGCTTCTTCGTACGACCGAAATTGTCTTGGTGGGTGTCCCAGCCGTCGAGGGCGACCTCCACAACCGAGACGCCGCGCTCGATCAGTCGACGAGCCAACAGGCAGCCACGACCGAAGTCGTTCTCGCCGTAGGCACGCTTCAGCGCTTCGGACTCCTCAGCCAACGAGAAGGCGGCCAACTCAGGGGCTCGCATCATCGCCACCGCGCGGTCGCGCACCATCGCTCGATTGCGAACACCGCTTTGTGCCACCTTCGCCGAGAAACGTTGGTCGAACTCCTTGAGCGCGTCGAGCCGCCGATCGAAGCGGGCCTCGCTCACGCCAAAACCATGCGCGATGTTTTCTGGTGGCTTGTCGGCACGGCGCAACACGAAAGGCCCGTGATGGGCGCCGAGGAATCCCGCGCCATGACTTGGACTACCAATGCTTAGGAACGACGGCATCGCGCTCTGGCCCTCCCGGGCCTCGCTGATCCACGCTCCAAAGGACGGGTGGGCCACCGTTGGCGTCGGCGCGTACCCCGTGTGCAACAATTCGCGAGCGCGTTGATGGTTGCCCTCTTTGCTCGTCATGCTGCGAATGATGGCGAGTTTGTCCGCTTGGTCCGCGAGTTGAGGAAGATGTTCGCACAGGGCCATCCCAGCAACGCGGGTGTCTCTGGACTTGAAGGGACCGGCGGTCGGCCCACGCTTTGGGTCGAAGGTGTCGATGTGGCTCGGCCCCCCATTCATCCACAACACGATGCAAGAGGTGGCGATAGGAGGTCCGCTCGCCGACTGGGCCGACGCGTCCGCGATCGACGCTCGACTCGACCACAGCCTCAGTCCGACGGCGCTGGCAAAGCTCGCCTTGAGGAGCCGACGTCGGGTGGTGGTGCGACCGTGGTTCTTGCGTGATGATGGTTGGTTCATGTGGCTCTCTCAGTGGATGAAGAAAAATTCGTTGCTGTTGAGGAGGACCCACAACAGGTCTTCGTATGCCTCGTCGGTCGGCGAGAAGTTCTCGAGCTGCCGTCTTCGATAGAGCCTTCCGAGCGGGCCTCGGCGCCGTAGCTTGCGCTGTCGGTCGCGCGAGAGCCGTTCCGTAACGACCGTACTCGCCGCCGTCTCGCCGACATAACGGCTCCACCAGGCCAGCTCGTCCGCCCGTGGTGAACGGGACAGCGCAAGTCGATACAGGGCCCCGATCTTGTCCTGTGCCGTTCCCGGTTCGTTTCGGATCACCCCGAGAGCGCTACCGCGCAAGGCTGCGCTCGCCCCGCCGGCAACGACGCCGTTGAGGAGCATCAGCGCCTGGGGGACCGTGCCGGTAAAGGTGTCGTCTACCGCGTCATCATCTTCGCCACTGAAGGCGAACGTGAATTTCCGGCGAAGGTTGAACTTGATGCGAGCATAGCGATCACCCACCAGATCCACCATCATCGGACGAATGTGCCCGACCTCGACGAGGGAATCGAGAAGTTGGCTCGCGTTCATCGCGCGGGGTCGGAAGCGATGCCACAAGGCATAGCTGTTTTCTCTGCCGTCACCGCCGTGAGCCGAACGCGCATAAGCATCGCTCAAGCAGATGGTGTTCAAGAGCTCGCGCAGGTTCATCTCGTTCTTTACGAAGTCGTTCGTTAGCAGGCGCAAGATCTTGGGGGAGGCCACGTTGGTCGATTCGCTGCTCTGACCAAAGGCCTCGACCGGGTGAACGAAACCCCGACCGAGCAAGGTCGCCCAGATTCGGTTGACGAGCGCTTGCGCGAACCAGGGGTTTTGTCGATCGGTCATCCACCGGGCCAGCGCGGCGCGGCGCGAAACGTCATCTGCCAGCGGCGCGCCGTCCAAGGTGATGGGCTGCTCGTCGCTGTACCCAGAGCGTTTCACTCGACGGTCGACCTGCCGACGTTCGCGCGCATCGCTGACATCGAAATCCACAATCTCCATGCGGCGCAAGCCCTGTACACGACCGCGGTCGATTCGCCGCGCGCCGCTGTGCATGAAGCTCGCGGTAAACTGCTGAAACTGCTTTTGGGTCCACTTCTCCGAGGGGTGGTCATGGCATTCCGCGCACTGGATTTGCACCCCGAGAAAACGGCTTGCCACTTGCCCCGCGAGATTCTGCGGCTTCTGCCCATGCCGTATGAGGAAATTGACCGCACCGTTGACCTCTTCGTTGCGAGCGACAGCCTGCTCGTTGTCGAGGTCCCATTGGCTCAGGTCGGGGCGTCCGCCAGCGCTGTTCTGGCCACTCGCGGTGAGGAGTGCGCGAACCCACTCATCGTAAGGACGGTCTGCCGCGAGCTTGGCATAGAGCCAACGCCGAAACGCCATGCGATCGACCTTCTTACCCATTCCGCGTTGAGTGGGCGGCCCCATCAGCAGCTCGTCCCAATAGTTCGTCCAGTGTTGAACGTACCGAGGACTCGATAGCAGCCGCCGCACCAGACGTTGTCGCTTGTCGGCGTGCACGCTGCTCTGAAAGGCCTTCGTCTCCGAGACCGTCGGCACCACGCCGGTCAAATCGAGCGTGACACGACGCAAAAAGGTCGAGTCGTCAACCTCGGATGCCGGTGACAATCCTGCGGATCGCCAGGCCGCGCGCAGCTCGGCGTTGACCTCGTCAACGATCCCGCGAGGCGGACCTGCCGCGGTCGCGGGTAGCGACTTGGGCGGCATCAAGGATCGGGCATCGCTGCAGCCCGGCGTCAGGGCCAAGGCGGTGACCGCGCCGAGCGCGGACAACAAGAGCGCTGCGGTGAGAAGAGGGGGTATGGGGGAGGACATAAAGGCAGCTTTGGAAGAGTCGGTTTCAACGACTAGATGCCTTGGCCGCAGCGGGCGTTAACCCACGACGCCGCCCTATTCGTGCTGCCGGCGCCGCCCCCTGGCTAAGCGACTTCTACGCGGCAGCGGCAAACGATAGCTTAGCGGTCTGGCCAAGGCGGTAGAAACCGCGCAAGGCCCGCCGCATCTCTGCCACCTGTGCGCGTGCGACATACTTCCGCTCGAAGACCGTCACCATCTGCAAGGCGAGACGATGGGCCAAGCGATAGCGATCGCCCTTCACCGTTCCACGGGGATGGATGAAACGCACACCGTCAAAGAGGCGGCTGCGCATCGCCCGCACGGCCGGCAGTTCCGGTACGCCGTCACCGGCGGCGCCTGACAAGATGACAAACTTGTCGATCTCCGCTTGCAGCTCGAGTTCGAGTTGAGTCGTCGGAAGCTCCCGCCGGGCCCGCTCCGCGACGAGCACGAAGTGACTGACTCCCTCGATGAGCTGACACAGACCATCGAGGATTACCGGCCCGCAGCTCCCCGTTGTCGCGATCGGCAATTGTAACGCAAGCTCAACAGCGTCGTCCTTCTGGCAAACGAGCAGCCGTTCGCGCACCTGGCCGAGCACCAGAAAGGAATCGACGCCGGGCAACGCGTCGAGCCCATAGTAGTCCATCAGGCGGTGCTGAACGCGCGCCGCCAGGCTCATCAATTCACACCCTGCGCGCCGCAACCAGGGACCATCCCCCAGCCTGCCAGGCGAGTCTCCAGTCGCTCACTCCCCGTCACCAGCCAGCGTTCATACGTCTTGAGTCTCGCGCCATCACTGAGCGTCGGCCCTGTCACCATGCCGTCGGCGACTTCGCCGATCACCGCGACGAAGCGCTCGAACTTGGTGGCGAGCTCACGCAGCACATCCGGCGCCTGCCCAGCCCCCGAGCGGCACAACATCTGCGAAGCGTGGTCGTACGCACTCGAGCCCACGCTCAACACGTAACCACGGTCCGCGCCACGCCCCTCGAAACTGCCACCAAAGAAACCCAGCAGGTAGAGCACGCCATCGCCGATACGACGTAGGCTCTCGAAACGCTCCGCTCCACGCTCCTGCAGAGCATCTCGGAGTAGAAAGGTGAGCGGTGCGTCGATCGGAGCATCGTGCGTCGAGCCTGGCTTTGCGTAATCCGACAACAGCTCGACGAGGTAGTGTTTGACGGCGGGTGAGCTGTCGATCCTGCGTGCATCGATCACGTCTTCAACAATTTCAGCGAAGTACTGATTAATGTCTCCAGTCAATTCGATCGTGCTGTCACTCACTCGCTCACCTCCAGGATGAAAGCCAGAAGCGCCGAGCGGTCAGAAGGACCTTGCTGTAAAAGACGCCCTAGTAATTTTGTACCCTGCTTACAGATGAACGGCCAGATTTTGGATCCCTGTAGAAGTGCCTGAAATCATGTTGCGTTAGCACTCTAATCTGCGACTGCTAGCGGCTCGGAACTTTTTAGGTTTTGGTCCCTTGACACCATCAAAATGCTGGCTATCTTGCGCCCATGTATCAGCACTCTCTGTCAACGAGTGCTAACAATCGTAAGTGCGCGTAAGTGCGCGTATATATTCACCTGTAAGTGAGTGTGCTCCAATTAGAAGGCCTCGAAGGCCTCGGACTGAGGGCGCTCAGCAACGACAAGCCGACAAACGGCGAGGACCAATAGATGAAAATCCGACCTCTACACGACCGCGTAATCGTCCATCGCATCGAGAGCGAGACCAAGACCAAGGGTGGTCTGTACATCCCGGACACCGCAAAAGAGAAGCCCATCGAGGGCACCGTGCTCGCCGTAGGCAACGGCAAGATCCTTGAAGACGGCAGCGTTCGCGCGCTCGAGCTCAAGGAAGGCGACCACGTGCTGTTCGGCAAGTATTCCGGCACCGAGGTCAAGCTCGACGGTGAAGAGCACCTCATCCTGCGCGAGGACGACATCCTCGGCGTCATCGAAAAGAAGTAAGTGAAGGCCTTTAAAGGAGACAATGAATCATGAGTGCTAAAGAGATTATTTTTCACGAAGCCGCGCGAAGCAACATTCTGGCCGGCATCAACGCCCTGGCCGACGCCGTCAAGGTTACGCTGGGGCCCAAGGGCCGCAACGTCGTCATCGAGAAGAGCTTCGGCTCGCCCACCATCACCAAGGACGGTGTCACGGTGGCCAAGGAGATCGAACTCGAGAACAGGTTCGAGAACATGGGCGCGCAGATGGTGCGCGAGGTAGCCAGCAAGACGAGCGACGTGGCCGGCGATGGTACGACCACCGCGACGGTACTTGCCCAGGCGATCTTCCGCGAGGGAGCCAAGCTCGTCGCTGCGGGTCACAATCCCATGGAGATCAAGCGCGGCATCGACAAGGCCGTCATCCTCATCATCGAGAACCTCGCCAGCCAGAGCAAGTCCACCAAGGACAGCAGCGAAATCGCTCAGATCGGCACGATCAGCGCGAACGGTGACGAAGAGATTGGCCAGCTCCTCGCCGAGGCCATGGAAAAGGTCGGCAAGGAAGGCGTGATCACGGTCGAAGAGGCCAAGAGCGCCGAGACGATCCTCGAAGTGGTCGAAGGCATGCAGTTCGATCGCGGTTACCTCAGTCCCTACTTCGTGACCGATCCGGAGAACATGAAGTGCGAGCTGAAGGACTGCCTGATCCTGATCAGCGAGAAGAAGGTCAGCAACATGAAAGACCTGCTTCCCGTGCTCGAAGCGATCGCGAAGCAGCAGAAGAACCTGCTCATCATCTCTGAGGACGTCGAGGGCGAAGCCCTTGCGACCTTGGTCGTCAACCGCCTCCGCGGCACACTCAGCTGCGCGGCCGTCAAGGCGCCCGGCTTCGGTGACCGCCGTAAGGCCATGCTCAAGGACATCGCCACGCTCACGGGCGGCCAGGTCATCTCGGAAGAGCTCGGCCTCAAGCTTGAGAACGTGACCCTGAGCGACCTCGGCGCCGCCAAGACGGTTCTGATCGACAAGGACACCACCACGATCGTGGACGGTGGCGGCGAGAAGGAACAAATCATTGCACGCCAGAACGAGATTCGCGGCCAGATCGAGGCCACCTCAAGCGACTACGATCGTGAGAAGCTCCAAGAGCGTCTCGCGAAACTCGTCGGTGGTGTGGCGGTCGTCAAGGTTGGCGCTGCAACCGAAACCGAGATGAAAGAGAAGAAGGCTCGCGTCGAAGACGCTCTGCATGCCACGCGTGCAGCCGTCGAAGAGGGCATCGTCGCCGGTGGCGGCGTCGCGCTGCTTCGGGCTCAAGCCGTGCTCAAGAACGTGGATGTGAGCGCTGAACAACAGATTGGCGTCAAGATCATTCATCGTGCGCTCGAAGAGCCCCTTCGTCAAATCTCGGCCAATGCCGGTGAGGAAGGCTCGATCATCATCCAGCGCGTCCGCGACGGCAAAGGCGACTTCGGCTACAACGCCGCGACGGGTGAGTTCGGTGCCTTGATCGATCAAGGCGTCATCGATCCGGCCAAGGTCGTTCGCACTGCACTGCAGAACGCTGCGAGCGTCGCCAGCCTCATGCTGACGACAGAGGCCATGGTTGCCGAGCTGCCCAAGGACGAAAAGCCCTCAGCCGGTGGTCATGACCACGGTCATGGCTTCTAGTCGCTGAAGCACAAAGCACGTCGGCGAGGCCGGTCTTCTGCGCAAGTGGAAGGTCCGGCCTTGCTGCTTTTGTGGTCCTGTCGCTCTACCGCAGCATCTCACGTGCGAGGCTCACGTCCACCGTCTTGGTAGCGAGCTGCGCGCAGTCGTCGAACTGTTGGGGCTTCAGCGTCTCCTCGTGCGTGATGTAGCCCGCCGCAGTGATCGTCAGCTTCGTCACCCCGGGCGTCCACAAGTCGCAGCGCAACACCGAGAGATCGGTCGGTGCCGGTTTTTCCGGGTCGACGTCGCAAATCACGTTCGCCCTGTCCAGCGACGCGTAGGTCGAGGGGTCGTCGAGGAGGAAGGCCGGCTCCACGCCAGCACTCCATTCAACCTCCATGCGCAAATCGTTCGGAACGGTTCCCGTTTCAGCGGAGATAGCTAGCTCGAAAGCGGCGCGTGGCTTGTCGTCGGGACATCCCCCCATGCCGCCGGAGGCCGTCCCCCCTCCCGCACCGCCCGCGCCCGGGCCGGGTGCTTGGTCACGGCAGGCGGCGACCATCCCGACGAGCACCGCCAACAACCACACCCCACTACGCCATGCCATACCGAGGAACCTTAGGACCTCGGCACGGCTAGGTCCAGCCTCACCGCCCCCCCCCTGGGCACGGTTCAGCTGGCGAAGCGCGCAGACTCAGGTAAACTCGCATCGTGCAGCGCCTCGCTCCAATCGGATGCAAGTCTCTCGGCCTTTTTGGCGGTCTCCTACTGGTCCTCAGCGGGTGCCAGCCCGTGGCAACGCCGACCCCCCAACCTTTCGGCCAACTCCCCGCTGGCGTCACCACCGCCGTTCCACAGTGGATGCCGTGGCGAGCACGGGCGGGAATCGAGGCCCGGCCTGACGCCCGTGAGCGTCATATTCGCGACTTGCGACAGGTCAGCTTCGGCGCCGTCGACAGCGGCGCGCTTTGGTGGAGCCGTGGTGGACACACGCTGTTCGTGCTGCGCCGAGACGGTGACTGCCAACGCGTCTACTCGCTCGACCTTACGCGCGAAGACCGCAACTTCTCCGAACCGCTCGGCTGCCTCGCCGGCCCGAACAAGGGCTGGTTGACCGAATCGCTCACCGGCCAACACCAATGCACGGGCACGCCCGAGATGCTCAATCCCGACTGCGCCGCGTTCATGAACGGCGAGCGGGCCTCACGCTCTCCGGACCGCACCCGATGGATTTTTCGCGACGCCCGGTCCGACGCGGCGCCTCGCTTCGTCATTCGAAGTCTCCCGCAAGGACGAGACACCGTCTTGCCACCGCTCGGAGCACGTATCGGCTCGGCCGCGTGGCTTGCAGACGGTCAACACGTCATCGTCTCGTCGAATCACGAGGCCACTCAACATCCAAAGGGACCTCGTTCGATCTACGTTATCTCCCTCGATGCACCAACGAGCTTCAGCGGAGCGCCTCCCACGACGCGAATCACCTTCGCTACGGGCGACCACGATCACGCGACGCTATCTCCCAACGGAAAACACATCGCATTCGTCTCGACTCGTGCCGCAGGCGCCGACGGCCCCCACCACGTCTACGTGGCGCGCTGGCTCACACCCTGACGCTCAAGACGCAATCCCCACCAATTGCTCGCTGACAGCTTGGAGCCGTTCGGCCAGCTGCATATCTCGGCCTGCACGCCCGGAGCGGGCAACTCTACAACGCACAAAATACTCGCCGCTTATTCCCTGTACATCTGGCGACGTCGCAAGAAAAATCGATGTCCTCGCGCCTTTCTCCGGCGTCGTAACGAAGGGCTTTCCCAACTTCACGAGCCCGCCAAATAGGCTGCTCTCATCTTGCGCGAAACCCGACGCGATGACGCCTGGATGCAGGCTGTTGACCGTGATTCCATCAGCGGACCAGGCTGCGGCGAGCGCCCGGGCGTGAAGGATGTTGGCGAGCTTGGAATTTGCATACGCACGCATGGCCCAAAAGCGCCTTTTCGAATGGAGGTCATCCAAATCGATACGGGCCATCTGATGCGCCATCGACCCTACGTTGACCACGCGTGGCGCCTTGGCCTCTACGAGAGCCTCTTTCAGTAATTGAGTGAGCAGGACCGGCGCGAGGTGATTCGCACCCATCGTCAACTCGAATCCGTCTTCCGTCTCGTGACGCCGGGGAATGTAGGCCCCGGCGTTGTTGAGCAAGACATCCAAGTGGTCAAACTCCTCCGCGAAACGCGCAACGAAGGCGCGCACGGACTTCAGGGACGCCAAATCCAAAGGCAACAGGGACAAGGCACCACCGCCTGTTTCAGTGAGAATTTCCTCGCGGGCCTCCGCCCCCTTCGCGAGATTCCGGCACGCCATCACGACGTGCGCACCGCGGCGCACGAGTTCGCGCGTCGTCACTTTCCCGATACCGCTGTTCGCGCCCGTAACGACGCAGACCTTGTTGTTCATCCCCAAACCCTATGGCGCACCGCAAGGCTCAAATCAAGGCGACGCCATGACTCGCGACCTTCCTTCTTGCAGACCGCTCCTAAAGAACTCAACATATTGTTCCCGGCTCTCGGCTGAAAAAATCAACTCACCGTGCTCGGCAGGCTCGTCGCCATGCATCCATTCGAACTGCGTCATGACGCCCGTCGCGCCAGTCGCCAGATTGCCCTGAGCGGAACCGGTGATCGAGACCAGCCCGTTTACTTCCTCCACAGGCGCGAGAATCTGAAGACTCGCCGCGCGGGCCAATGCCCGAGTCGCCGAATTGGGGACGATGCTATCGGAGATGACCTCCTGCAGGAGCACGTCTCGCGGCTCACCACCGGCTACCAGATTCTTGCCTGTGCCGTAGGCCGCAAAACTGAGAGGATCACCGGGGTCGATGATCCCCTGGGCCACCGCGAGAAAACGGGCCAATGCCGGATCGGTCATCTCGGGTGGACGCAACGCCGAGATGACCAGCGTGAACAGATCGGAGTCCCGGATCAACGTCATCAGACCCGCCCCGCCGACATTCCACACCGCGTGTTTGATCTCCGGCGCCAGGGCGAAAATCGTGGGGCCTTGAACCGCACCGAAGGAGTGGCCGATATACAGCATCCGCGAGATGTCGAGATCCGGCTTGCCGTCCGGCGCACCAATGGGCAGAACATCCAGTTCGCTCAGCGACGAGATGAGCCTGACGAGAGTGAGCTGGTCCAAAGCCATTTGCCGGAAATTGTCCCTGGCCCGACCGATCACGAAGCTCCGATCATCAGGATCCATCCCGAAGAACTTGGTCGTACTCGTGACGGCGTTGACCGTCGTTCCACCACGGGTCCCGTGGTGCGGCGCGTCAATGGCGAAAACCGCCACACCGAGGCTGGCCAAGCGCTGCGCCGTCCCCCAACAACCATCCTTGTCTCCGCTCAAGCCATGCCCGTAAATCACGACGGGGCGCCGCGTCGTCTGCGCGTCGTCCGCAACCGCCAGGAACACCTCGATGTTCTCCTTCCCGAGCACCCGCGGCACGCCGTCATCGATCACGAATCGCTCGTCCTCGGCCCGATAGGCCGGCGCCTCCATCACCGCGCGCAAGCGCACCCGGCCGTCATCAGCTACCGGCGTCTCGACCAACCACGGAGCCAACAACTTCGGAGCCGCCATCTCACGCTGGGCCGACGCCGCCGCAAGCAACTCCTCATGCACGCTCTGCGTGGTAAATCCCGTCACGAGGACAACCTCGCCAGGCCTGACACCAAACCCGTCCTCGACAAGGGCAAGCCCTTCCGTTACTTGGATTCCATAGTCGACCTCAATCTCACCAGCCAAGAGTTGCTTGGTCCGAGCCGAGGGCACAACCGACTCTCCCTGGTCACCCCACCAACGGTCGGTCGCCACGAACAAGTAACGGGTACGTGGACGCAGCGGCTGCGCCGGCTGGGCGATGATCGTGTATTCGCTCTCGCCGCCGTCGATCGCGCCATCGTGCTCCCAGTAGGTCACGATGAGACCCCGGGCCTTGCCCCGGTCCGGCGAAGCAGGGTCGACATCGACGAGCAACAGTGGAGAATCGGGTTGGGTGAAGGCTTCGGCTTCTCGCGGAGGGCCTACCCGGTCGGAAAAGCTGACATCGGGCACCGATCCGATCCGCGCGACGGTGTCGATGTGCGGTCGCCCGCTGAACGACAGCACGACCCCGCCGTGAATGGAGAATCCGTCCTGTTTGTCCAACTCGGCCAAGGTGACGGGGTCACTACCGAGCAAATCGCGCGTGTCGCTGTTCGCCACGGCGAGTCGCCTCCCTGTGGCGGCCGCCGAATCCGCGTCCGTGTAGCGATCCGACGGATAGGGCGTGAGCACCGACTCCTCGGTTGCCTCATATGTCGCCGTGAGCGACGGGGGCGGGTCGACGTCGAGCGAACCACACCCCATGCACACCACGAAGGCGACCAGACTAAACCTCAGCCCACGGATCTCGCTCACTGCCTCCCCTCTTTCGGATTCTCTGGCTCCCCGCCTGTCGCACGAAGACGCCTCGCCTCGTGGATCGGTCCGTCGAAACTGTAGGCCAATCCGAGGCCGAACACATGGGCCTGGGCATCGTAGTTGCCGGCGTTGACGTAATGGGGGTCCGGTTGGTTTGCCGCGACGGGAGTCTGCAACGGGATCCTCGCTTCGTCGGTGGACACATCGATCTGTGCCTCAAACACGTGAGCGTATACCGCATCAAACCGCCAGCGACCCGCATAGATCCCCACCCCCGCACCAACGGTGAGCTTGGGAACGTCCACCGTCATCACGCTCAGGTACTCGTTCGGGATAGCGCTCGACTCAAAACTGACGCCCATCCGCGGCTGAAGCACGACAGAAGACACGTCAACGTCCCATTCGCCCCCAATCCGCACGGAGAAGGAATCCTGAAAGCCTCGAACAATCTCCTGGTTCGGCAGCGGATAGTTGTCCGGGAATCCCACGACACCCCGGAGGCTGATGTTCTCCGGCTCGATCCGAATGGCGTCATGCATACTCCAACCTTCAACCGACGCATCCACCTCCAAACGAAACTCGTCCAAAACCGCAAACTGCACGCCGAGCCGAGCGTTCCACGGTAAATCGAAGGACACCGTGGCGTCCTCCCCTGTTTGCGCAGCCGTCTCGAACACCGGCGTCGCAGGCAAACGCGAGCGGACCGTCGCTCCGGCACGAACAAAGAACGGCAACTGAAACGAGCCGCCGATGCGCCACTGCGGGTGCGGCTCGTAAAGCACGCCTAGATTGCCCGACGGTGTGAGGATCGGCCCCACGCTCAGCTCCGCCAGTGAGTCCCATTGTGGTTGCTCCGGTGCGCAGAAAAATCGATCCGGCACACAGCCACTGAAGGTGGTAGTCGCCTGAAACTTGCCGAGAAGCACTTGGAGACCCGCCCCGATCCGCAATTTATCGTTCACCGCATAGCCCGCCCATCCCCCGAGGATGGCGAGAGCCGATCCATCGAGCGTGATCAGAGAATACCGCTGAGGAGCGGGAGCCCCCTGCACGGTCTCTGGATAACTCGTGATGGCGGCGTAAGGCGCCACGACTCCCAACGCGACGATCCAATCCGGGTGAGGGCGATAGCTGCCAACAATGGTTGGAATGGGGATCGGGCTGCTGCTTCCCTCGACGGTGGGGAATATCTGCTCGTGCTCTGACACCACATCGCCTGTGTTGGGATCCACTTGCTTCAATCGAGCGACGCGCGTGTAGCTCGTCGTGTAGTGGAGCAAACTGGCGTCAACGAGAAACTGTTGACCCGCGTCGTATACACCAGCGGGGTTGTACCAAACCGCGTGAAGATCATCGGCCGCCGCAGTGAAGGCTCCCCCCCGAGCGAGGGGCCTCACGCCCCGCTCCGCGAAGTACAAACCCGCCGCGTGGGCACCGCGCTCTGAGGGGACAAGCAAGCCCAGTCCAAAGAGGGCCACCATCCATCTAGTCATCCGTCTCATGAAGGCAGTCTCCCCGCAGCCGATTAAAGCGTTTCATCTCGGCGCCGGTTCTTGACGATGAAATAGAGCTGCTCGAAGCCTCGGGTCTCGCTTGCAAACAGCTCGCGCATGGTCGCAAAAACGTAGCCATAGTCCGCCTGATTCAGGGGGGTCTCCAAGGCGGCGTCGGCACGATTCACCTCGGCCAAGACGTCGGCGACGATCTCGAGGGGGCTGGCACCTGCACCGCCATCGATGGGCGTCACGAGGGCCGGTAGGACATGGTCGAGAACGTGATAGCGGTCGTAGCGGTCGCTGCTCAAGGCGTCGAGCACCTGAAGCATCTGGTCGGCACAACCCGGGCCGTCTTGGTCGCCAGCCGGGTTCGCTGCAGTCGATACGGCGTTGAGAATGGGCGCGACTTCACCATCAGCAGCGAGCACTTGCATCATGTCGCTCGTCGAGGCGAGTAGGCCCGCCAGGGCATCGACGGACGCCGTACTGGTCAACGCGTAACTAAAGAAGCGCCCGAGTTCGCGCCGGGACGACTCGTTGGCGTTGATCGCCTCCGTGATGTCAGCGACGGAGGCGAAGACAGCGCCAGCCAACACATCGTTCAGCTTCTTTCCGAGTTGTACCCGCGCCCAGTCGCACTCACCAGTCGTCTCGCGGTTGGGGCAGTTGGCGTTCAATTGCTCACGCAGCACCTGAAGTATCGCGTGCAAGGTGCGAGGAACCGCTTCATTTCGGAAGGCCGATCCCGCGGCCTGCCCACTCACCGATAGGAACTGATCGACAAGCTCAGAGCGAGCCCGCTTCCACTTGCTCCGCCGGTCGGCCGCATCCGGTAGGGAGCTCGTCTCGAAGGCCACGTCCATTCCGTGCAAGGCATCGGCAAACAGGTTAAACACCGTCACTTGTGATTGCGGAGTCCCGTCGACCCACGTTGTGGAGGCCTTGCCAAAGCGATCGCTCACCCCGTGCTCGGCAGCGTACTTCTGACTGAATAGCACCTGCAACAACCACTCGAGCACCTCGGCACCGCGAACCGTCTTCCCTGCATCGGGCCCGCGCGCGATCGTCACCTCACTCAGCTCGAGCGCCACCGTGGAAAAGGTGTGCAAGGCCGGCAGCAAATCACCCATCATGGCCTCGCCGATAATGGGTTCATAGTGATTCGCCCCCGCGGCTGAACAATACCGTGCATTGTTCTTGCTGGCGTTGGAGTCACATTCGGGGCCGTGTTCGTCGTCTGGCCAATGGCGCGACAGAACGCTCACCATATCGAGAAAATAGTTCTCGCCCGTGTAGTCGACACTGTCGCAGGCCGTCACCGCTTGGCCCACAGCCTTCCAGTTGCAACTGGTCTCAGCAAACGCCCGAAGAGTAGGTGCAAGATAGGTATAAAATCCCAGCCGTTCCCAACCGAAGATCGTATTGGCATCCCGCAAACGCAGTACGTGATCGACATCCGCGGCCGTGCATACGTTCAAACCATTGTTGTTGAGCGGGCAGGTAACACCGCACAGGGGTTCCACCGCGGCGTTGACGAACTTGCCCGTGTTGGTGGTTTGATTGGCCGCATCGAAATCAGGAAGCTTGCCATAGCGCTCGCTGTCGGCACCAAAAAACAAGAGCCTACCTAGCGCGGGCGATGCAGGATGCAAGGTCATCCCATCCAAACCCGAAGCGTCCTCCATGAATTCGTCCGCAGACGTGAAGGTGCCCAAAAATCCAAGAATGGCATTCAAGGTCACGCTCTTGATCACGAGCTCGGCCCGCTTTGGATGGTCCTCAGGCAAGGTGGAGTCGAGGAAAACCGCACCGACGTTGTCAAAACTGAAAAGCTCGCACTCGGCATAACCTGCGCCGATGAGCGGCCAGTAAAAATCGCCCAGCCCAGTGTAGACGTAGGTGTCCGGCTTGTTGCAGGCGCGAACCCGAGCGCCGTCGTAGAT
>JAPYTK010000119.1 GCA_029941785.1 Polyangiaceae bacterium
ATGCGCGACATGGCGATGGGGGAAGTATAGCGCACGGCGATGGATGGGGGAGCCGTCGCGGCTCGAAAAACGAACGGCCGGAGCCTGGCGAATGCAGGGCCCGGCCGTCGTCAGATGGCCGTGAACCTTGTCGGTCCTAGGGACAACTACACGTAGCTTGCTTCTTGGCCTCATCGACGCAGTAGCTGTCCCAGTCTGTCGAGCAGCAGTACGGATCGGCCATGCAAACGTCTGTGGCGCAGGGCGAACACATGTCATCGAGCTTGGCGCCGATGCTGCACTCGTCATGCGAGCAACCACCCCCGCATGCGTTGGCGCAGTCGGGGTAGCTCACCGTGTCGTTGGCTTTGGTGACGCATGCGCTGTCCCAAGACGTCTGGCAGCAGAAGGGGTCGTCCGCGCAGATCTTGCTGACGCAAGGGCTGCAGGAACTGTCGAGCTTGTCCCCCGTGTCGCAGGGTTCGTGTGCACAGGCGTTTCCACCACTGCAAATGTTGCCGCAGAGTTGGTCGGCCTGGTCCACGCAGAGGTTGTCCCAATTGGTGTCGCAGCAGAAAGAGTCGGCGTTGCAGACCTTTTCGGCGCAGGTGCTGCACGTCTTGAGCAGTGGCCCACCTTCGTCACAGACGTTGTGGTCACACATGCCCGAACCATTACCGCCGCCGCCTTGGCCACACGGTTGGAGCGGGTTGCCGCACGGAATGCAGGCGCCGTAACCCTTCGCCACGGGCTGACAGAAGAAGTTTAGGTCGTGATCGGGGATGTCGCCCCACAAGAGATCGACGAGAAAGGCGCCGGCGATCAGAGCGATCGGATCTCCCTTGAACAAGTCCATGATGAGCGGATCGATCGGGATCGGTTTACAGTCCGCGTCCACTTCGCATGGCACGCAGATTCCGCACGTGATGTCGTTGGTGAGTTTGATCGAGGCGCATTTCGGCATGGCATAGAAGACGTTGGCGTCCTGGATCTTGATCTTCGTAAAGCCGAGGTTGAGCTCGTCCTTGCCTATGAGATCGCGAATGGCTTTGCCCACGTTGTACTGGATCCCGGCCATCGCCTGAGCACAATCGGCGTCATCGCTGCACGTCTCGGTGAAACCGTTGTAAGGCTCCGGCAGGATGGCGACGTTGTTGCCGAGGTCGCTGCAGCCATTCGCTGGCGGCACGCAGTTACCATGCGTGGGGTCGTTCACCGGGGTCTTGCAGTTCCAGTCGTCCTTGGGGTCACCACAGAAGGCGCAGTCCTCGTTCTTCGTGCAGGTGCCAGCAACCGGACCGGGAAGTCCGCATGGAGGCGTGCATACGCCGTTGGTGCATTCTTGTCCCGCCGGGCAGGGGAAGGTGTCGGAGCATTGCGCGCACTTGTGTTGGAAGCACGCGTGCGCCTCATTACCGGGGCCGCCACATTGCCCGCAGTCGTTGTCGACACTGCAGGTCGCGGGGCACTTGGGTGAGCAGGTCTCGGGCCGCGTGTCTTTGTCCGCATCGATGCAGATGTCACTCTGGAGACAGTGCGAGGTGTTGGTCGCCGTACAAGCTTGGCACTTGCCGGACACATCGTCACACACCTGGTGCATCGGACTGCAGGCTTTGCAATCGGAGTTCTTGGCGCACTTGACGGTGGGGTTGCCATCATTGTCCGTGGCGCAGGTCAGGCCGGCCGGAACGCAGATACCGTAAGGCGAGCACTCTTCTCCGTCGGCACATCCCTCGCCGGTGACCGGGTCGCACGCCACGCAGCGGTTTTCATCCTTCTTGCAGGTCGTTCGATTGTCGCTGCAGCCTTTGCAGTGGTCGTCTTCGGAGCAGTTGTTCAACAGGCAAATGCCGTCGCCACCCCCACCGCCGGGTCCGGTCGTGGATCCTCCCGCTGCGCTGGAGGGGGTCTCAGTGTCGATGGGGTCGTCACCGCAAGCAGCGAAGCCGAACATCGGGACAATGAGGATGCAAAAGGTGGCGATCCAATTTCGGAGATTCACGTCAATTTCCTCCAGAGCGGGAATGGGGCACGGGCCAAATGAAGCAAGTTCGTATGGTACCTGATGGCGCTCTGAGCACCAAACACCACGTGTTGGCAGATAGATATGGGGGCCGCCGCGAAGCGGCTCCGTGACGGCAGATGGGCCGTCTTGTCAGTGAATGCGATGCACTCGCACCTCGGACGGCGATTTATATAGCACACAAGGTAGGGGAGTGTACGATTGAGCCCCGTGAACGCTCTGGACCACCTTCCAAGCCGGCCGCGCCTTGCGAATCATGTGGCTGCACGCCTTCATCACGGGTCGAGCGGCTCGTTGGTCGTTCTTCACGACACGCAACGCGGCAATCTCGCCAGGATTGGGACTCGCGAGTGGGCCTTGTTGCGCTACGCGGACGGCACACGCGATGTTGAGGGGATCCGCGCCGCAGCCGCCGATGGAACACGCGACAACGTGTCGGAACTGTGTGAAATCAAGTCGCTGTTCACTTCTCTCCATCAGGCGGGGCTGTTGCAGGACGGGCCGGTCTCCACGCTCGAGACGGCGACGGCGGTCGGGCTGAACGCGTCACGAGACGAGCGGCCCATCGAGAGCCTGCCCGGTTACCGCTTTGCGTGTCATGGCCAAGGTGCTTGCTGCCGGCAGTATCCCACCACTCTCTTTTCGCCGATCGAGGTGGCGCGCGCCCGGGCGGTCGTTCCAGCTCGTTGCGGGGCCGGAGACGACGTTTACGGCGGCTTCACGCCGGAGTTCGGCTCTTTGCCGGTGGCTCACGGTGCGGCCGCTGTGGCGATGTGCGAAGGCGCGTGCGCCTACCTCGACAGCGACGGGGCATGTTCGATTCATCGCGAGGCGGGGGCGCGATTCAAGCCGTCGGGCTGCTCCTTGTATCCCGTGGTTTTTGTTGACGTTGGCGAAGCCATTCGGGCTACGGTCGTGCCCGAGTGCCGCTGCGTCTTCGACAGCGTATCCGAAGGCAGCGAAGCGCCGCTGGTCGACGCTGCCACGGTCGCCGATCTCGACGCGAGCGTCGTGATGACCACCATACCGGAGTCGATCGCGGTGGACGACACCCGACACGTTCCTCGTGAGCGATATCTGTCGTGGTGCAAGGCATGGACGGACGACGCCGAGAACGCCGAGCGAGTGGGGGACGTGGCGGCCGGCCTCTGGACGATGGCGGGTCGGCTGGCGGATCGGGCTGCCGAGCAGATGCCGTGGACGACCCGGTCGGGACTGGCGTGCTCGCCGACAATTCGGTTGTTCCTCCATGCTCTGACGGGCGCGCTCGAGCGGAGAGTAGGGCAGGATGAAGCGTGGCGGAGCCCGCGCGACATGGCGCATCGGGTGGCCAACGCGATGCTGGTAGCGACTCGCGCTCTAGCGGAGCTGCCAGACGGCGCGCTGCTTCCCGCAGCTGTTTGCGCTGAGCACGAGGCGTTTTATTGGCGCACGGTGCTGTATGGTCACCAATTCTTGGGCGAGAGGCCCGTGGCCGAATCCTTTCGTTGGCGTGCGGTGCGATTGTGGGTCGCGCGTCAGATGAGTCGAAGTTTGCCGGCTGCACGTCTCATTGAAGATCCGGTGTGGGAACAGCCACTTGCTCTCGTCGAGGCTGTCTGTCGCGCTCACGGATTGTGCATAGCTGTGCCGATTGAGGAAAATCACGGTAAGTAGACGTTCGAGGATAGTGGTGATGAGCACAAATCAAACAAGTGTCTTTCTAACGGTCAATCTTCTCTTCGCAGGTGCTGTGATGGCTATGTCTGCGTGTGGCAGCTCGCCCGCTGCGCCGCCAGCGACTCCTGCCCCCGTGGCGGAGACGGAGGACGATGGGGGCGAAGAGGCCGCCGGCGGTGCGGATGGGCAGGGCGGTGATTCGGCCGAAGCAGCCGACAACGAGGCGAAGCCGGCTGCTGCCGCGACGACGGAACCCGTCGCAGAGCCCCCGCCGCGTCGCAGCGGACGTCCCGCGATTCAGTACGGGCCGGCAAAGAAGATCGAGACGACGTTCGGGTCGACCCCGGCCGCGATGCTCAAGCTCAAGGCCAAGGGGGGAGTGGTCACGTTGAAGATACCGGAATTTGCTCTGTCCACCGGTACGAACATCACCTGGAAAATTGCCACGGGACGCGCGCCGACGAAGCGTCAACTCGTCGGTAGCGTATGCGAATTGCTCACCACGATTGCAGGCAAGCTCAAGCCGTCACGCATCGATTCGGATGGGCCCAAGTTTAGTTTCCGGTTCCCAACCGGTGGTCGCGATACTGTGAATCTGGCGGTGGGCGTGAGTACCGGAAAGACGAAGTATGGACGCGAAGAGTTTGAGTGGACCGTCTATGCCCCAACACGGGTCGATACGGGGTTCAAGGAGGCTCACTTCGAGTTGAGCTACATCGCCCCGTCCTACATCCATGCGACGACTGCGGCCCCGACCTCGACGGACGACGCCGGAAAATAGCGAAAGGGTAACGGCCAACGGTCGCACGGTCATCGAACCGAGGCGAGGGTCGCGGCGATGAGGTCGAGGCTTGCGCGGGCCAGCTTCGCACGGGGCACTCGCTGGCCCGCAAAGTAGTGCATGCCCGCGAGCGCGAGGCTCGGAGAGTGGCTCAGCCAGCGCTCGGCTATGGGGCGGCCCCTCCCATAGAAGAGTCGCGGGAGCCGCCCGCGTATCGACAGATCGAGACCGACTCTCGAGCCTCGAATCGCGGTCTCGTAGCCGCCGAGAGAAAAGTTGCGATCCGCCACCGCCCGGGCCAGATACGGGCCGATCGCCTGACCGTAGAGGATCGCCTGAGCGATGCCCTCGCCCAGCACAGGATCGATGCCTGCGGCTTCCCCTGCGAGGACGACTCGGTCGCAGCCATAAGGCTCATGAATCGCCAGGCCTCGCTCGGCGAAGCGTTTGAAGCGATAGGAGTCCGGATTGAATCCCCGATCACGTAGTCGCTCAGATAGGCGATCCGCGACGTCCATCTCGCTCGCCTGGCCTGCGCCACGCACGAGTTCGTACACGCCGCGGCACACCATGGGCTGGCCCTCGACGATCGTTGGGAAGTCCCAGCCGTAACCGCGCATCGTCGTCGCGGTCAAATCGAAGTGCAGGGTGTCGCGCGGTGGGTCTGAGGGGTGGATGGGGGTGTCTACCTCTACGGCTTGGGCGTAAAGCAGGCCCTGCGGAAGATGGAGCCACCGGCGCACAAAACTGCCGACGCCGTCCGCGCCGACGACCAGCGACGCACTCACTTCGCCTTCGCTCGTTTGAAGCGTGAGGCCCTGCGGCCGCCGAGCGATCCCCTTCACGCGGACGCCCGTCCGAACACAGACGCCCCGCTGGGCGGCGGCATCGAGCACCGCGGCATCGAATTCGCGCCGCCGGATCACCCGCCCGATCGGTGTCGGACCGGGCATCACGTAGCGTCGCGTGGTCTCTTGGGTCGACACGGAGAGAGCTTGGATAGCTACCTTGGCTACGTTCACCTCCACCCCGATGGATGCAAGCGCCCGCATGGCTCGGTCGCCGACCGCGCCAGCGCAGATCTTGTCGCGCGGAAACCGCGCCTTATCCAAGATGATGGTGCGCTCGCTCAGTTGGGGATCGGCGGCGCACAAAAACAAAGCGGTGGCGGCCCCGGTCGGACCACCACCGATGATTGCGATGTCGTAATCAGCCAGAGCCTATCCTGGACCGATCAGTTCGTTTCTTCGAACTCCGCGTCGATGACGCTGTCCTCATCGCTGCTCGCCGACTTGTTCTCGTCACTGCTGTCGGCGTTTTCGTCGGCGTTTTCGTCGGCTGCTTCGGCGTCACCCTCTTGCGTGGTTTGCTCGTACATCAGGCTCGCGATGCGATGCGCTTCCTTTTCGAGCTTTTCCGTGGCCGTCTGAACCTTGTCATCGTCCTGCTCTTCGAGCGCCGCTCGACCTTCGGCTACCGCTTCGCGTATGGTCTTGGCGTCGTCCTCGCCGATCTTGTCCTTGTTGTCGTTGATCGTCTTTTCGAGTTGGTAACACATGTTGTCGAGCTTGTTCCGCCGCTCGATTTCGTCGCGCTTGCGCTTGTCGTCGTCCTCGTGCTCCTTGGCCTCGTCGACCATGCGCTCGACATCTTCGTCCGTCAGACCCGAGCCCTCCTGGATCGTGACGCGCTGTTCTTTGTTCGTGGCCATGTCCTTTGCCGTGACACTCAGGATGCCGTTGGCGTCGATGTCGAAAGTGACCTCGATCTTTGGCACTCCGCGCGGGGCCGGCATGATGTCGTTGAGGCTGAAGTTGCCGATCTTGCGATTGTAACGTGCCTCGGTTCGCTCGCCCTGGAGGATGACCACCTCGACCGAAGGCTGGTTGTCAGCTGCAGTCGAGAACACTTCGTTCTTTTGGGTAGGAATGGTCGTGTTGCGGGAGATCATGACCGTCGACACGCCACCGAGGGTCTCGACGCCGAGCGAGAGCGGGGTGACGTCGAGCAGCACCATGTCCTGCACGTCGCCTGAGAGCACGCCCGCTTGCACCGCGGCTCCGATGGCGACGACCTCGTCGGGATTGACGCCCTTGTGCGGGTCCTTGCCGAAGAAACTCTTGACTGTCTCTTGGACCAACGGGATGCGTGTTGAACCACCGACGAGGACGATTTCGTCGATCTCGTTCGGCTTCTTTCCTGCGTCGTCGAGTGCCTTCTTGACCGGGACCATCGTGCGGTCGACCAGCGGCTTTATCATTTGCTCGAGCTTGGAGCGCGTCAGGCTGGTCTGCAGATGCTTGGGTCCGCTTGCATCGGCTGTGAGAAAGGGCAGGTTGATCGTGGCTTCTTGTGCGGTGCTGAGCTCCTTCTTGGCTTGCTCGGCAGCGTCCTTCAGTCGCTGGATCACCATCTTGTCGCCCGACATGTCGAGGCCACTGTCCTTTTTGAATTCGTCGACCAACCACTCCATGATGGCGCGGTCGATGTCGTCACCACCGAGATGGGTATCGCCGTGGGTCGAAATGACCTGCACGACATTGTCTCCCACCTCGAGGATCGAGATGTCGAAGGTACCGCCACCGAAGTCGTACACGGCGATGACCTCGTCCTTCTCTCGGTCCATCCCGTAGGCGAGCGCCGCAGCGGTAGGCTCGTTGACGATGCGCTTCACGTCGAGTCCTGCAATCTTTCCGGCGTCCTTGGTGGCTTGACGCTGGGAGTCGTTGAAATACGCGGGGACCGTGATGACCGCTTCGTTGACCGGCTCGCCAAGGTAGTCCTCGGCGGCCTTCTTTAGCTTCTGCAAGACCTTGGCGCTGACCTCCGGCGGGGCGACCTTCTTGCCGCGCACCTCGAAGTACACGTCGCCGTTGCCACCACGTACGCAGTTGAACGGCACGTGGCTCATCTCTTTGTCGGCTTCGTCGTAGCGCATGCCGATGAAGCGCTTGGCGGAAAACACCGTGTTTTCTGGATTGGTAACGGATTGCCGCTTGGCGATTTGTCCGACGAGGATCTCGCCCTTATCGTCCCATGCGACGACGCTCGGGGTGGTGCGTTGGCCTTCGGAATTGACCACCACCTGCGCGTCTTTACCTTCCATGATGGCGACGACGCTGTTCGTCGTCCCGAGATCGATGCCGATGATCTTAGCCATGTCTTTGCTACCTACTTATCCTAGAGTTATGAAATGAATGAGTGTTTTGGTTTCGACCTGGCACGAAATCCTCGTGCCGAGGTGGATGGACTCAGGTCTTTTGGCGCGTGTTCTGCGCTGCCTTTCCGTCCGACATCGCCAAACTAATCACGGGCACACCCACGTCAATGCCCATCGCGCTTATTTTGGTCGCCAGGATTCAATTGTGGATTCTCTTGCGCATTCCAAAACCGTGCGGTAATTAAGCCGCCCCTCGAAGGAGAACTGAGCCGTGAAGCCCGCTACGCACCCCGAATACAAGAAGGCCACCATTACTTGTGCCTGCAAGCACTCGTTTGAGACCTACTCGACCGCTGGTAGTTACAGCATCGATGTATGCTCGGCATGCCATCCTTTCTTCACCGGCAAGCAAAAGCTCCTCGACACCGCCGGTCGCGTCGATCGCTTCCGTCGCAAGTACGGCAAGAAAGCCATCTCCTAGCGCCGATCACCGCGCGTCGGCACCGGCCGAGGCATGAGATGGTCGAGCCAGCGGGGCGTAGGAGTCCTTGCCTTCGATCGATGCATCGTGCCATGAAGGCATCAGATGCTTCCCATAAGTAAGCTCGAACAGATCGAGCGTCGCTTTCGCGAACTCGAGCAGCTGTTGTGCAGTCCTGAAATCGTATGCGACCCCGCTCAACTGCGAAAGCTGAACAAGGAGCGCGTGGACCTCGAACCGGTCGTTCTCGCCTTCAAACGGCTGCAGAACGTTCAGTCCGAAATCACCGACAACAACGAAGCGCTCGAGGATCCGGAACTTCGGGAGCTGGCCGAGATGGAGCTGCCCGCTCTCAAGGACGAGCTGACGAAGATCGAGCGGCAGATCGAGCTGTTGTTGTTGCCCAAAGACCCCAATGATGCGCGCAACACGATCATCGAGGTCCGCAGCGGAACGGGAGGGGAAGAGGCGGCGCTGTTCGCTGCCGATCTGTTTCGCATGTTTTCCCGCTACGCCGAGGGAAAGGGCTGGAAGGTCGAGGTGCTCAGCCTGAGCGAGGCCTCGGCTGGCGGTTACAAGGAAGTGATTGCGCTCGTCACGGGCAAGGAGGTGTATTCCCACCTTCGCTACGAGGCAGGGGTGCATCGCGTACAGCGGGTGCCAGCGACCGAGGCCCAGGGACGGATACACACCTCGACCGCGACCTGTGCGATCTTGCCGGAAGCGGACGATGTCGACATCACCATCGCCGATGCCGACCTCGATATTTCCATCGCGGCTTCGGGTGGTCCAGGTGGACAGAGCGTGAACACCACGAATAGCGCCGTTCAGCTCCGGCATATTCCGACCGGATTGATCGTGAAATGTCAGGACGAGCGTTCCCAGCACAAGAACAAGGCGCGGGCGATGAAGGTCCTTCGCAGTCGTCTTCTCGAACTCGAGCAAAAGAAGCAAGACGCGGCGCTGACCGCGGAACGGCGGACCATGGTCGGGAGCGGCGAGCGTTCCGAGAAGATTCGCACCTACAATTTTCCGCAGAATCGCGTGACCGACCACCGCATCAATCTCACGGTGCACAAGCTCGACCAGGTGTTGATGGGGGATCTCGAAGAGATCGTCTCTGCCCTCCGTACTCACAGGCAAGCCGAACTGTTGCGGCAAGAGGGCACCGGGTGAATCACGAACTGGAAGTGATTCCCGAGAAAGTCGATCTCGACAGTTTGCTCGTCGCTCTGGTGCTGGTCCCCAATAGTTATTCACGCAACCGTTTCTTTGGGCTGTTTCGCTGGGCTCCGGCCCGCCGGGTGCGCCGTCGTGCGGCAAGGCTGCGCGCTCTGATCAGCGAATTGTGCGGGAACGCCGTTGACGGATTGAGACTCGAACACGACGGTGCGGGCGGAGCGCGGCTGCGTTATCGCCTGTGCGATCTCAACGTCCGTCGAATGACCCGGCTCGCCTCCAACGAACTCGCGGTCGTGCAATATGCCCTACGGCGACAGCGCGAAACGCGCTCGGATCTGTGCGCGCTGACCGAGCCTCTCTCGGCCGAGCGGCACGGCGATGTGGAGAGTGCGCTGGCCGGTCTGTTCGGCGAGCCAATCTTTGCGACGCGCCAAGACTAGACGGATCCCACCTTGCTGGCGGCGTCCAAGACCCGGTCGAGCCACTCCTGTTCGCTGGGCGCGATGGCCGGCGCGCGGTCGATCGTGGTGGCTAGAGGTTCGAATGGACGACAGGATGGCGCGCGCAAGTGGACGGAATGAAGTCGTGCCACTCGGCCTTTGGTACCGAGCAGCAAGGCGAACAAATCGGGGCCGACAGCCCGTCGTGGGCAGGGCCGAATGTTGAGGGCGCCTCCTGAGACGAGCTCGGCGCTGTAGCCCGCGACCAGATGGTCGACCGGGTCGCTCCAGGGATCGGGGGAGCCGGGAGCGCCAGCAGCGATCCAAGCATCGACCGTTGTCTCCGGGGAAGGGGCGCCATCACCCAAGCCGAGGTTCAAGCCGGCGGCCTGCAGCGTGGATTGGACCTCGCCGAGCGTGGCGTCGCCGCGCGCGTGTATGGTCTGCGACTGCTCGTCGAGCTGAGGGGTGTCAGGCACGGGCGCGAGCGGTTTTCGTGGTGGCGGCGTCTTCGGCAGGAGATTGCCGGGGTTGAGCACTGCGGCGGGATCGAGGGCCTGTCGTATCGCGCCGACCAGTTCGACACCGAGACCGATCTCGTCGCCCATCCGCGGTGCTTTGCTACGACCGACTCCGTGGTGGTGAGACAGCGTGCCGCCCGCGCCAATGGCTGCGTTCATCGCATCGCGCCAGGCCTGCTCGTAGCGCGATTGGCAGTCTGCATCGTCCCGCCCGCTACCCGCGAAGGTAAAGTAGATGCTGCATCCGTCCGGATAAGCATGTGACATGTGGGCCATCACGAACACGTGCCGCCCGAGGGCATGTCGTATCCCTTCGTAGAGGTCTTGGAGTCGCGACCACGGTGCGGCAACTTCCATCGTATCGACGAAGGCGCCCGACATGAACATCGGCGCCTGCCGATAACTCACGCTGTAGCGATGCTCGAACCAATGACGCGCGGGCCCTTCACCAAGAGCGTCAGCCCCGCACTGAGCGGCGATGGTGCGCGTGCGGCGAAGGGCCTGTTCAGCGATGGCTTCTTCTCCCTCGAAGATCACGATCAATGTGCAGCCACCGAGGCGCTTACTGCCCACCATATCGAGGAGGCCGTTCAGCGCGCCAGGTAGGCGCAAAACGTGTCGCAAGACCGCTCCACCCAGGCCGGCAGCCCCTCGGCTCGATGGTTTGGGTCCGTCGCGCTTTGCCTTGTTGAGTCCGCGTCTTGCGAGGACAGAGTCGAAGGGGTCGTACAAACGGCAGACCGCGGGGCGTAAGCCCGCTTGGTAGACGGTCTTGATGAAATCGGCCCCGTGCATCATGTTCTCGGCGCGAAAAGCCGCGTAGGCGCGGTGCGCTGGGGCCGGGTGTAAACGCAAGCGTGCAGCGGTGATGACGCTGAGGATCCCTTCGCTTCCAATGATCAACGGCGTCAGATCGGGGCCTCGTGGTCGGCGCGAGAGCTGAGCCACCTCGCCGCGGCCATCAACGCATTCGAGCGCGCTGACCATGTCTTCTATTTTTCCGTAACGGCCCGAACATTGTCCGGCTCCTCGGGCCGCAACCCAGCCGCCCGCTGTAGAGCAGAGTATGGACGACGGAAAGTGGCCGATCGTGAGCCCCTGTGCTTGCAGGTCCTCCTCGAGCCGGATCCCCAGTGCGCCCGCCTCGACCTCGAGGCAGCCGGTTTCACGGTCCAGATGTCGCCAACGGTCGAGGCGTTTCAGGTCGAGGACCACGGTCTCGGGCGTCGGTAACACGCCACCACAAACCCCTGAGCCCGCACCGTAGGGTACGACGCTCACGCCACGGTCGGCGCACCAGCTCACCAAGGAGCAGACCTCATCGGTGTTTTCTGGCCAACAGACGAGGGCCGGCTTGTGCTCTGCCACCGAGCCGCGGCGCACGGCGATGTGATGGCGAGGCCACAGGTCGCGGGAATAGCAGACGCGATCGGGTTCCCGGCTGCTCGTGCGCAAACCCGGAAGGGCGTCGTGGAGTCCGGCTTCGAGCGTCACTTCACGCGCTGACAGACGGCGATGATACGCGGTGATTCCGTGTCGAAGAACGCACCGCGGTGGGCGCGCTTGCCGCTGATTTCGAGGATGCGAAATCCGGCGACCTCGAGCAGCCCGGTTATCTCGTGCAAACTGTAGAGTCGAATCGAGTACGCGAGTTCGCGCGAGCGACCCTCCTGGAACATCGCCATACGCTTCACTTCGAGTCGGCTGGTCAGCGTGTTGAAATGGACTTCGTCCATGCAGATGACACCGGGACGCTGAAACCACGCCATGTTGGGCGAGCGTGGCGCATGAAAATCGCGGTTGGCGATGTCGAGCACGAAACGGCCTCCCGGCTTGATGGCCCGCCCGACACGCATCAGGACGCTGAGGTTTTCGTCTGGCTCGAAGAATCCAAAACTCGTCGACCAACAGTAGATGCCGTCGAAGGCGTTTTCGAGATCGAGGTCTCGCATGTCGCCCTTGACGAGCTGGATCGGTTGCTCGCTCTTGGCGCTGAACTCCTTGGCGAGCTGCAACATCATGGGAGAGAGGTCGAGGCCGACCACGTCATAACCGCGCTTCGCGAGACTGATCGCGTGCACGCCTGGCCCACAGGCGAGATCCAAGATGCGTGCGCCCTTCGGCTGCGCCAGAGACTCTTCGATGAAGTTGGTTTCCCGCTCGACATCTCGCGCCTTGGGATTGTCCAAGGTCCGCACGAAGTCGCTGTCAAAGAGGTCTTCGAACCAGGGACGGTCCTTTGGCGGACCGGCATCTTCGGTTGGGGGCGGCGTATCGGGCCGCATCGGCGGAGTAGGCCGGTTTCGCGGGGGTGGTCGCCGGCGCGGCGTCGAGGGTGGCTCCGATGATGGTGGCTGGGGGCCGGGCAGACTCATCCGGTCCGGCTCGATCTCTTCGATGGTCTCATCGTCCTCGAACGCATCGTCACTCGCGGGCGGCTGCGAGGGGGGAGCAGGCCGTTTCGACTCCACGGCGGGGAGATCGCTCATGATTTGAATCGGGCGCAACACCGTGATGCTCAGCTCATCGGTGTAGATGCCGGGTGCTTGCTCTTTGGATTGGGTCGGACTCGGCGTGGACGGGGATGGCCGCGGGGGCGCAGAGGCCGAGCCGCTGCTGGTGCTCGGTTCACCGGCCGAGCTGCTCGGCGGGGCATCGCTGCCGGGTGACGAGGACTCGCCTGAAGCGAGAGAAATGCTTGGAGGTGTTGGCGTGGCCGGCGTGTTGTCGTCGGGAATGGTGACGGTTTTACGCTTGGCACTTCGGCCGCGGTCCTTCTTGCCCGTGCGCTTGGTCGACTTCCTCGCGCGCTTGGTCGACTTCTTCTTGCCGGCCTTCTTCGTTGGTGCCAGCGACGGAATGCCCGGCGGGCCCGTCCCCAACGCATCGTGGACGTGGAGGCGCTGTGTCGTTTCTTCGTCGACGAAGGCTTCTTCGGCGGGGCGCACGCTGCCGGGTTGCGGGGCGGGTATGCTGTCCGGCCGAGGTGGTCCGGTAGGCCGTGGTGGTGACGACCGGGGTACCGTCGGGGTGACGTCGACGTTGTCCGCCGCGACCTCAATGTTTGGGGCTGGCGGCGGTGGGCTTGCGATCGGGTTGGAATTCTTGCTCGATTCCAGCGTCGACTCGAGTGGATGGGAGCGCTCGTGGCCGTCGTCCGCGGACTCACGATCTTGCTCTCCCTTCATCGGTTGCTCTTCAGTCATCGAGGTCTCCGGCAGCCGTAGCTGCGGCGGGGTTTGCGGTGAGCAGGTCGCCCATGGCGACGGCACTACCGAGCGGCACGGGGCTTGTGTCGCGGCCAATGAGAGGGACCCCTGCTTCCGTGAAAATGACGACGGTCGAGCCGAGATGGAAGATGCCTAGTTCGTCCCCTCGCTCGAAGGAGTGAGCGGGGCTCACGGTGTGCGTTCCGAGGGGCACGTCTCGTTCGTTGACGCCCGAGACGGTGATCCGGCCGACGATCATAGCGGCGACCATGACCAGCGTCACCTCGCCCAGGGCGTCGGTGTCGATGACCATGGCGACCCGCCGGTTGCGCGACAGGTATTGCGGAATGTGACGTTCGCTGATCGCGTTGACGGGGAACAACTCGCCCGGACATGAGCGCACCTGCGTGAGGCGGCCTGCGGCCGGTGCGTGAACGCGGTGATAGTCGCGCGGCGAGAGGTAGATGACGGCGAACTGTCCGCGATCGTATCGTTTGGCCGCCTCTTCGTCGCCGACCAAGTCCGCCACCCGGTATTCGCTCCCCTTGACCTGGATCAGGCCGCCCGCATCGACGGGGCCTGCGGACTCCAAGCGGCCATCGGCAGGGCTCACGATGCCGTCGGCTGACGAGATCGGCCGCGCACCGTCGCGCAGCTTTCGCGTGAAAAACGAGTCGAAGGTCGGGTAAGCGCCGGCCCCATTGGGCGGAACGGCCTCGGTCATGTCGACGTCGTATGCCGACACGTACGCGTTGACGACTGCTCGTGACAGCATTGGTGGAAGCGGCAACTCGCAGAGCTTTCCTACGGCGTGGCTAATCCCGCGTCGTGGAAGGACTCGGAGGAGCTGCGCGGCGGCAAATGTGGATAAGCTCACAGGGTGGGGGCTTGTTTAAAAATGGGACGGGGATCCGTCAGTGGACCTTGGTGCGGAGACTACTTCCCTGGCCGCCAAGACACAACGCCGAGAAGCGTTGCACCGGCAAGTTACTTCGACGCGTCCACGGTGACGCGTCCGTAGAGCATGTTCATCCAGCAGGCATAGGCGAATGTACCGGATTTATCCGTAGGTATTGGAATGAGCACCTTTTCTCCGACCGCGAGATCTTTCGCCTTTTTCATCCACGGCATGCGCACGGCCCGCATGCACTTGCTCTCCGTCACGCGCTCGAATTCGATGGCGCTCGGTTCGCCTTGATTCAGCGTGATCTCCGCTGGCTCGAAGCTCGTACTGGTTGCCTTGACGCGAACGACTCGTGTCGCTTCTGCGGTGGGCGCGTTGGCCGTGAGCGTGGAGGAGCGAGCTGCGGGAGGCGCAGGGGTGGACTTTCCGCATGCGGTTAGCCAGCCGAGCATCGTGACCAAGGCGAAGAGGTAGCGAGTCATGGCCGGGATCAAGGTATGCTCGGGATGTGAGGTCAAGCACTGCCCATGGGCACGTGGTACCTCGACGCCGATTTGGCCGAGAGTCCGATGTACAAGCCACCGGAGCGCATCAAACACCGTCTGCCCCTCGCGGTCGTGCCCAGCTCTGTCGCGGCGGCGACCTCGCGGCTGTTTTCGCCACTCGTTCTGAAATCTGGACTGCGGCTCAACGACCGCACTTGGGTGCCCGCGATGGTGCCGTGGCGCGCCACGGCCGAAGGGCTGGTGACGAACGAGGTGTTGGATTGGTACGGTCGGTTTGCCAAGGGCGAGCCGGGCGCCATCGTTTGTGAGGCGACGGGTATTCGGGATGTTCCGAGCGGTCCGTTGCTACGCATCGGGCATGATCGCTTCATGCCTGGACTGGAGCGGCTCGTGCAGCGGGTGCGGGAGCAGAGCGGCGGCCGAACCCGGCTCTTCATTCAGCTGATCGATTTCTTGCGGCTTCGCAGACGCCCCTCTTCGGAGCGGTTCTTTCGTTCCTTCTTGGTGCTCAGGGCCGAGCATCGCGCGATACTGAGCGAGATGACCGGGGACGAGAGTTGGGCCGACCCCGACCGGCGTTCCGATTCCCGCGTGCGCGAACAACTCGCCGCGCTCAGCGATGAGCAGCATGTTGAGGTTCTGGACGCCCGGGAACTCGAGGCGTTGAGATTTGGAGCGCGTGAACGCGTCCACGACGAGCATCTACCGCATATTCGCGATCTTCCTCAGACCCTACCGAGCCTTTTTCGCGCTGCTGCCAGTCGGGCGAAGGCGGCGGGCTTCGATGGCGTCGAGCTTCACTTTGCTCACGCGTACACGATGAGTTCTTTTCTCTCTGCGACGAACGACCGGCGCGATGGCTACGGTGGTGATCGCCCGGGCCGGGTCCGTTTGCCGCTCGAGGTGTATCGAGCCGTGCGGGCCGGGGTCGGCAGCGAGTACTCTGTGGGCTGTCGCTTCTTGTGCGACGAGGTCATCGAGACGGGATCTCATGTTGCGGATGCGATGTGGTTTGCCCAGCGCTTTGCCGAGGAGGGCATGGATTTTCTCTCGCTGTCGACAGGCGGTAAATTCGATGATGCCAAGCAGCCCAAGGTGGGAGAAGCCGCGTATCCTTACACGGGCAAGAGTGGATTCGAGTGCATGCCGACGGCGATTGCGGATCAGCGTGGTCCCCACGGTCGCAATGTAGCCAAGCAGGCGCGCGTGCGCCGCGCGATACGCCAGGCCGGACACACCACGCCCGTCGTGGTTTGCGGAGGGATCAATCGTTTTGACCAGGCCGAAGGCTACCTTCAGGCGGGGGTAGGCGACTTGATTGGCGCCGCTCGGCAAACATTGGCCGATCCCGATTGGTTCAAGAAGCTTCGCTTGGGTCGAGGCGCCGAGCAGCGACGTTGCGTGTACAGCAATTATTGCGAAGGGCTCGACCAAAGGCACAAACAGGTGACGTGCCAACTCTGGGATCGCAGGCAGCTCAGCGAGCCTCACATTGGATTGTCGGCTGATGGGAAACGCCGATTGACGGCGCCGCCTTGGCCTGAGCGATCCTCTAGCGGCTAAAGATCTGGGCCATGGCGATGCCCTGGCCGCCGGTCGATTTGACGACGACCTTGGCCGGACCACCAACGGGTAGGGGATTCTTGAAGCAGTTTCGGCTGCCACCGAGCACGGCCTGGGGGCCGGTGCCCTGATCTTGGGCTGCGACGTAAGGGGGCAGTGGGGGTTGATGGAGGACGATCGAGATGTCGAGCTCCGTGATACCAATGCCTACGCCGACCACCGCGTAACAGCGGCCGGGCTGAATCTGAAAGGGTTGTTCGAGCGTTTGGCCCACCTGAAAGTTCCCGGCAAAGGCGGGGCCGTCCGGCCTCATGCCTTGCGTTTCGCGTTGGGCGAGGCCCTGAAGCATCGGCGTGGCCATGGCTGCGGCAGCGGGGGGCAGAGGTGTCGCGCTCGTACCACCCTGGGCTGGCGCACCGGGCTGACCTGGCTGACCGGGTTGACCTGGCTGACCGTAGCC
>JAPYTK010000120.1:0-11060 GCA_029941785.1 Polyangiaceae bacterium
ATTGTGGACGATGTGCCTGCCGCGATCGTGCTGGCTCGGCGCGAGAACAAACCGGTCGTGGTGGTCGATGTTTGGGCGCCCTGGTGTCACACCTGTCTGAGCATGAAGCACTTTGTGCTCCCGGATCCGGCCCTCAACCCGGTGTTTGAGCGCGCCGTTTTTGCCACCGTGGATAGCGACCGGGTGAAAAACGCCCCCTTCATGGAACGTTACGCGGTCAACGCCTGGCCGACGTTCTTTGTGCTCGAGGCCAAGACCGGGAAACTTCTGGGGATGTGGGAAGGCGCGGCATCGGTCGAGGAGCTACGAGACACCGTCACCCACGCCATCGACTCGGTCGATGCGACGCCCGGTTCGTCGCTCGCGTTGATGCTGAGCGGCCAACAGGCGCTTGCTCGCGCGGATTATGCGCAGTCTTCGCGACATTATCGCGCCGCTCTTCGCCGCGGAGGTCCGGCCTGGACACGGCGCAGCGAAGCACTCTTTGGCTGGATCCGTGCGGAGCAACGACAACGGCACGTTGGCAAGTGTGCTCAGATTGGCGTGAAGCACGTCGAGGAAGTTGTGGGGGCCGCGGTGCCGACGGACTTCGTGTGGGTGATGATGAACTGCGGCGAGGACGTGCGAGACAAAGCACTGGCTCGACGCACCTTCGCGGCCGCACAAGCTCGGCTGAGACGGCACGTTCGGCGACCGCCGGCAAGCGCTTCGGTCGACGATCGGTCCGACGCGTTGAGTCTGTATGCGCGCGTGCTGCGGCGAGCGGGTAAGCAGGAGACCGCGCGCAGTGTGCGGCGTGAGCAGCTGGCCCTCCTTGAGGAGGCGGCCGGCGGTGCCCCCACGTTCGCGATGGCGGCCACGTTCGACTACGCCAGGCTCGGCGCCTATCTGGCTCTCGGCCAGGGAAAGCGCGCAGTGAAAATGTTGCGCCGGCGGGTGGGGCAACTGCCAGACTCCTACGAGCCACGCGCGCGCCTCGCGCAGGCATTGCGCTCGCTCGGTCGAACGGAAGCGGCCCTGGCGGCTATCGATGGCGCGGTGCAGCTCGCCTACGGTCCGCGCCGCATCCGTTATCTGGACACACGTGCTGATTTACTCCGCAAACTTGGACGCATCCAAGAAGAGCGCGCTGCGCTGCAGGCCTTGCTCGAGGCTTACGCTGCACTTCCGGAGAAACAACGGAGCGGTCGCAGCTGGAAACAACTTGCCAGCTCGGCGCGCCGGCGCCTGGCCACTCTTGGTCCGTAGGCCTAAAAGCCGTCGTGGGCTGATCCGCTCGCTTGCGCGCCGATCGGCACGGCGGTCAGGTCCTTCATGGGCTGGCTCACTGGTGTCTCACCGGAAATGCTGCGCGTCAGGTTGCCAAAGGCGAACCGGACGGTGCCGCTGTCGTGAGAACTTGCGGCGATCCCTTGCAGGTAAAGAGGTTGCGCGAAGGTCTGCTCATGGATCAGGACCCAGGTCTTTCCGTCTTGTGAGGCCATCCCTCTGAAGGTCTTGGCTCCAGGCTCAACCTCGAGGCGCAGGAAGGCGGCACTGGGGTCGTCGATGGTGTTCGCCGGGTTGATCGAAGCATCGTACGATTGGGTGCTGTCCCCGTCATTGGCCCGCACTTGGACACGGATCCGGTGGACGTCTGCGGGCCGGCACACAGCGAAATTGGCGGCGTCCTGGTGATCGCCCCGGCGGGCGATGAGGCAGCCCTTCGCCCACGGCTCGACGTGCGAGTTGGGCGTCGCCAGGTAGGCCGCCCACGCGCTTGCTTTGCTGCTCGTGGTCGCGACGTCACGGCGGAGAAAATAGGCCGAGTCGTTTTGGTTGTAGATGTCCCCGGAGCTGACCTCGACCGTGAGAAGCTGTCCGGTTTCATCGACTGGAGCGGAGCACTCGCTGAAGCACTCGAAGGGCCAACCACTCTTGTTGTGGGTTGTGGCCCACGGATCTTGATCGGCGTTGACCTTGTCGGTGCTCAACAGCTGAGCGCGGTTGTTGAACGCGACCCCCCAGCTCGTCGCAGTGTTGATACCCCACACCCTACCCACGAGGCCGGCCTGCTGAACGTCCAAGGCATGGCCGGCGTCGAGGGCCGCCATGTTGAAGAAGGCGATGTGGTCGCGGGCATTGGCGTAGCTCGACCAAGGACACAGCGCATGGATGTTGGGGGCAATGAAAGCGCTTCGTTCACCCGTCTCTGTCGCGTTTGCGGCGTACCGCGTCACGTGGCTGGTGCTCGTGCAGCTGTCACCACCGGTGAGCAGGAACAGCAGCTTGCCCCGCAGCGAGGCGAGACTCGGCCAACGACAGGCACCCGCGACGGCGTCGCGCAAGGAGGTGGCCGCTGGGCATGCGCCGAGCGCATCGGCGGGGCGATAGACCATGTTGCTTGGAAAGGTCGAGCTGATCAAGGCATCGAGATCTGCAGGCTCTTGCCCGGTCTTGAAGTCACTCTTTACATCGAGAATGAGGCTGATCACTTCGTGCGCTGGCACCGCGTCGTGAAACGCGCGAAGCTCGCTCAGGCAGTCGCTGAGTCGATGGCAGGTGGTCTTAGAGCTGAGGGTGTCGTGGTACACGTACCAATCGCTCGAGGGCGAGGGCCAACCAAGTTTGTCGGTATGGATGTCAAACTCAAGACTGCGCACGCGGTGGTACACGAGCTGATCGATAATCGCCTCGTCGCGCTCGTAGGCATTGTGGGCCGACTTGGCGCGCACCTCGTGGTAACGCGGCCCGACGCTCCCGCCTCCTTCGCCACTCGAAGAGCTTTGGGCCGCCGGCATGCTGCCTTCGCCGCCGCCGCCCTTGCTGGCGCCGGCCTGGCCAGCATGGGCGCTCATGCCGCCGGTGCCCGCGCTGCTGAATCGGTCTTCCGTGGTCGTCTCGGCACCACACGCGGCGACACATCCCGCCGCCAACCACATCAAGAGCCCTCGATCGCGCATTTCGGTTAACGTAGGTCGGGATTTGTCCACTCACAAGACACCGTCCGTCCAGCATGGCGAATGCGGTCGCATAATTGCACTATTGTGCAATTATGCAATCTCGCCTCTTGGAATGCGCGACAGGCTTCATGGCGTTTGGCCGATGAGGCGACGAAGGAGTAACCAAAAGAAGTGATGATGCGTGGGGCAGGGTCAGCGATGGTGGGCGTGGCTCTCGCGTGGGCGCTGGGGTGCGGGAGCGCCACTTCGTCCACCGCGCCGCAGGGCGTGGAGCCTCGGCCCAGCGGGACCGTCCAGCAGGTCTCCTCGCAGACCTGCCCGACAACGCTTGAGGCTCCCTCATCCCTGCCCGGCGTCGCTCCGGAACATGGCACGGCGGACTACTGGATCGGGCGGGCCGCGGGCGCCGATGACGTCTTGATGTCAGCGGTTGACATCCGCGCGCACAACGCGTCCTTTCGCCGAGCTGCACGCGAGGCGGGGCCGCCTGTCGTCGGGCATTTCGACTTGCTCACTCCGCCTCAGCCGAGCGCGCTCCGCAAAGAGGTAGCCGAGCGCCTCGCGTACATGCACGAGCGCATCGAAGCGGGGACCTATCTCGATGGTCAGACGTCTCCGCTCAGCGAGAGGGACAAGAGCGTGTTCGCGCCACCAGAGGCCTCGGTCGCGTACGGGGGCGGCGAGCTTCTAGTCGTTCTCGCTGAGGTGCCCCTTCGCTGCGGGCCTCGGGCAGCGGGCCTCTATAAGAAACCCGAGCCTGGTAGGGTCGTGGATCGGGCCTTCGACCGAAACAACTGCAGCACGTTGCGACCACAGGAACTGGTTCGCGTGTGGCGTGGCACGAAAAGGAAGGGAATGCGTCTCGTGAGAAGCGGGTACGCGCTCGGGTGGTTGTCCTCGTCAGCTGCGCTCTCGCCACCGCTCTCCGCCGAATCGGCCCGCGCCTTTGCCACCCAAGACAAGTTGCGCGTGAGGCGTTCCATCGAACTGCGCAGCGAGACGGGCGCCACGCGAAAAGTCGGTCCTCGTACCTTGTTGGCCTCCGCGCCTGGAGATTCGTCACGCGCGTTGTTTGCGACCGTCGACGGCGTCTTCGAATCCCAGGTGCTGGGCGCCGCCGCCGTCACCTCGACGCGGCGCTCTCTCACTCGACAGGCCCTTCTCATGGAGGCTTTCGATTATCTGGGATCCCCGTACGGGTGGGGCGGACAGAAAGCGGGCCGAGATTGTTCTCGCTTCATGATGGACGTGTTCGCCTCCTTTGGCGTCGCCCTTCCGCGCTACAGCTCGCTGCAAGCCCGAGCGGGTAACATGGTCGTCGATCTCAGAAAAGCAAAGAGCGCGCCGGAGCGTATGTCCCTCATCGATGAAGCCCATACCCGAGGCGTGGTTCTCCTCCACTTCCCGGGCCACATCATGCTCTACCTCGGTCGGAATGACGCCGGAGAACCGATGGCGATTCATGCCTTCGCGGAATACTTGAGCCCGTGTCCTAAGGCAGAGGGGGAGACTCTCTATCGCGTACGCGAGATTCGCGTGAGCGATCTACGGCTCGGCGCGGGAAGCTCACGGCGGTCTTTCCTAGAGCGGATCACGAAGCTTGCGGTGTTTGGCCGGACGCCTGGCCACGCCTTGCTCGGCGCTGTCAAACGGCGACCCGCTGCGCCCTTGACCCCCGTCGAATCGGGACCGCAGGCAGACGCCCAGCCGGCGTGTCGATCGGCAAAGGACATCGAGTGGATGACCTCCCCGCGGCATGTTCATCCGGGCGCACCGCTCCGTTTGATCGCCTCGAGCGAACGCGATCTCGGATCGGTCGAGATCCTGCTCCGCGGTCCTTCCGGCCAGCGGCGCCAGCTCGAGCCCCGAACGGTTGGCGGGCCGCCATTCGGCTATTGGTCGCAGATCCCAGGCGATGAATTGGCGACGGGCCGCTGGACGGCCCGTATTGGAGAGGGCGAACGTGAAGAGGCTTGTTTGTCTTTCACCGTGCATCCCAAGCCGCCTTTTCGACAAGCGGGTAGCGGGGCGGTGTGGGTGCCGACGCGTACCTGGAACCGCCGTCGCGAGAACTTGTACAGCACCTTCGTCGAGCAACTATTCGACTTTCCCCCCAACGAAGATCACTCGTGGAAGAGCCTGCAACAGCTCCTCAGCCGTGAGGACAAGAACCTCTTTTACGATCATCTCGGACAAGGTGAAGACTCGCAATTGTCCCTGAAGCCAGACTGCGCGGATTTACCGTACTTCTTGCGGGCCTACTTTTCATGGAAGATGCGGCTGCCGTTCGCTTTCCGCCATTGCAACCGCGGGCGGAAGGGCAAGGCTCCGTATTGCGATCGCGAGCTACATAGTCATCTCGACGATAGAGAGCACGCCGGAGAAGTTCGCGCGTTTTCCCACTTTGCGCGGCGGAACATCGCCGACGGCGTCCATTCGGGCAGCGGGCGCACGGGTCCGGACGATAGTCATACCGACTATTACCCCATCGCCCTCGATCGGCGATCGCTTCGCCCGGGCGCGGTGTTCGCCGATCCCTATGGCCATATTCTGATCATTGCGGACTGGGTTCCGCAAGGCGTGGGGAGTTATGGCGTGCTGGTTGGCGCGGATGCGCAGCCTGATGGGACGGTTGGCCGACGGCGCTTTTGGCGCGGCTCTTTTCTCTTCAAGCCCGACACCACCGAAGCGGGAGCGGGTTTCAAGGCTTTCAGGCCGATTCGGTACCGCGGTGGCCGCATGCGGGGACTCAAGAACGAAAAAATTACCGAAGCGACCGGCGCGCCGCCCTACAGCCGGCAGCAGTATGAGTTGAGCGAGGACGCCTTTTACGAGACGGTGGAGGCCTTGATCAATCCACGTCCGCTCGATCCGGAGGCGATGTTGTCGACCCTCGTCGATGCGCTGAACGAGGCTGTGCTTCGTCGGGTCGTGAGCGTGCAAAACGGTGTCGAACACAAACTCGCACATCGGGCCACGATCAAGATGCCCACTGGGCATTCGATCTTCGAGACGACCGGCGCTTGGGAGAATTTTTCGACACCGTCACGGGACATGCGCTTGCTCATTTCGATCGATACCGTGCTTCGGTTTCCAGAGAACTCGAAACGGCAACCTCAGCGCTACGGCCTACCCGCCGAGGAGGCTGCTCTCGATGACGCCGTTGCAGGCCTCGAGGCGTCGCTGAGGAAACGACTCGCTGCTCAGTCGATGCACTATGTTGCCACGAACGGGACGAAGCAGACGCTGACACTCGCGGACGTCGTGAAGCGCAGCAAGGGTCTTGAGATGGCCTACAACCCGAACGACTGCATCGAGATCCGATGGGCCGCGCCCGAAGGAAGCGCGGAGCGCGCGAGCTGCGTGGCACACGCTCCCTCGCACCAGACGAAACGGATGCTGAAGTACCGGTCTTGGTTTGCCGAGCGGCGGCGGCCTCCCCGTTGAGAGGAGGGTGCCTAGTCCCCGTACATCGCCTCGATGTCGTCGGCGAAGTGCTCGTGGACTTTCTTGCGCTTGACCTTCAGCGTCGGGGTGAGTTCGCCGTCCTCGATGCTGAAGGGGCGCTTGGCGATCGAGAACTTCTTGATTTGCTCGACGCGCGCAAGGGCAGCATTCACCTTGTCGACATGCTCCTGAATGACGCCCCGAAGCTGTGGGCTCTCGCATAGCTTCGCTTCGTCCAAGCCGTGCTCTTTGGCGTAGGCTGCAGATTCGTCGGTATCGAGGGAGATGAGGGCCGTGAGGTACTTGCGGCGGTCCCCGATCGCGACAGCTTCACCGATGAGATTGAGATCCTTGAGCGAACTCTCGATGTTTTTCGGCGCGATGTTCTTGCCGCCGGCGGTGATGATGAGGTCCTTCTTGCGACCCGTGATGTGAAGATAGCCTTGGCTGTCGATCTTTCCGAGGTCACCGGAGTGCAACCAGCCATCGATCAGGGCCTCGTTGGTCGCCTCTTCGTCCTTGTAGTAGCCCATGAAGACGTTCGGCCCCTTGACCAGGATTTCATCGTCGTCGGCGATCTTTACGGTACAGCCCGGGATGGGGGGACCGACAGAGCCGATCTTGGTGCGCCCGGGTAGGTTGAAGCTCGTCGGCCCGCAATCTTCGCTTTGGCCGTAGACCTCTCGAATGACAACGTCGAGACCGGAGAAGAACTCGAGGATCTCCTTGCTGATCGGAGCGGCGCCGCTGACGCAGATCTTGGTCCGATCGAGGCCCAGGGCCCCTTTCAGCTTGCTGTAGACCTTGTCGTTGAAGAAATTGTATTTGATCGCCAGAAAGCCCGAGGGCTCTTGCCCGTTGTTCCTCAGGTCGTTGACCTGTCGCCCGGTGTCGCGGGCCCAGCCGACGAGCTTGGCCTTGAGACCCGTCGCCGCTGCCATCTTCGTGCTCACGCCGGCGTAGAACTTCTCCCAAATCCGCGGCACCGCGAAGAGCACCGTGGGGCGCACCTCGGCAAAGTTGTCCTTCACCTTCTCGAGCGATTCGGCGAAGTACACCTGCATACCGCTGGTGCAGGGCGTGTGGATCGAGAACATTTGCTCGGCGATGTGGGACAGGGGCAGGTAGGACACCACGCAGTCTTCGGGGCCGGTGGAGATCATGTCTTGAGCGGCGGTCGCGGTCCACGAGAGGTTGTGGTGCGAGAGCATGACGCCCTTGGGCGGACCGGTCGTTCCGGAGGTGTAGATCAGCGTCGCGAGTTCGTCCGGCGACAAGGCGTCGATGTACTCCTGCAGCGTGTCGTCGCTGGTGTCCTCGGCCTTCGCGAGAAACTCGTCCCAGGTCAACACCATGTCGTCGTCGACTTGGCCTGCGCCTTTCATCAAGATGACATGCTCGAGCTTGGGCAGATTCTCTCGCTCCGCCTCGATCTTCTTCCACTGATCGACGTTCTCGACCAATACGACTTTGGCTTCGGTATGGCTCACGATGTAAGCGACCTCGGTGGGCGAGCAGGTCGTGTAGATCCCCGCAGGAGCACCACCCACGGCCATCGCTGCCAGGTCCATGATTATCCACTCGGGTCGGTTGAAGCCCAGGATGCACACACAGCTGAGTTCATCATCCGTCCCATGTTTGCGTGAGATGCCGAGGGACAACAGGGCGCGGGCGGCTGTCCGCACCTCGTCGACGTATGTCTTCCAGGTCGTCGCTTTCCACGCGCTACCCTCTTTCACGTAGTAGCCCTTGGCGTGGGGCCGTTGATCCGCCTGTTTCATGAAGCGGGCGATGATGGTGTCAGCTGACATGTCACGTTCCTCTTGTCGCAGGCGCCGGCTCCGGGGAGCAGGCGCGCGTGGCTACCAAAGTCGTCGCGGCACATAACACGGGCTCGACCTCGTGTCGTGACTCGATGGAGTTTCGATCTCCTCAGGCGCAACGTCGGCCCAGCACGTTCAGTCGGTGCCGCCCGGATCTCTTTGCGGCGCCCACGGGGGGACAAAATCAGCCGGGGTGATGAGCGACAGGGGCCCCTTCACGACGTGGACTCGGTAACGATTGCCCGCGACCCACTCTTCGCCGTCGACTTGAGACAAGATCTCCCCCTTTTCCGGGTGAAACAGTTCGATTTCGAAGTTGGCGGCTGCGAAGCCCTCCGAGTGCGTGATCCCGAGCTGATCGAGCTGCTCTTGCCACACCGGGGAGGCGGCGAGGTCCCGTAGAGCCTTCGACGCCCAATCGCGCCGACCCTGCATGGGCACCAACTCAAAGAGGCCGTCGTCCGGACGGCTTTTCCGATCGAGGACCCATGCGCCTGCGTAGATGGCCGTATTGGAGATGATCAGATCGGTAACGCCCTTCATTTCGTGACGTTCGCCGTCGGCGACCACCTCGGCGGAATACTTGGATAATCGGGTGTAGGACTCGAGCAGCTTGCCCAACGAGGCACCGAGGTACACCGCCTTGTCCCGATACACCTCTCGCAGGAGCGGGATGCGACTGATGACCTGGCGCTGTTTGTTGCGTGTCGCCAGGATGTCCGCTTGCATTCCCCACCCGCAGGAATCGAAGAAGAGCGAGGAGTCCGACACGTGGTCGCGGAGGTCGATTCGGTCGATTCGGCCGACATCGAGGGCCGTGATGTGGCCCGCCTGGATCACATCGAGGTTGCGCTTGATCGCACCGCGCTCGATACCGAAGCTGCGGCCTTGATCGTTCGCGGTCCCCGACGGCAGCATGCCCAACGGCACGGGCTCGTTGGCTTGCAGGATGCCGGTGGCGACTTCGTGGAAGGTGCCGTCACCTCCGAGGTAGATCACCACGTCCACGCCCCCTGCGTCGAGCCGTTTGCGCACGGCCTGCACCGTGCCGCGGGCGGGCAGTGTGTCGAGGCGCTCCACGGCCATTCCGCGCCGTCGCATGTGCTTCATGGCCTTTCGGATCCAGCGCTGAGCCCGTCCCGATTGGGCGGTGGGGTTGGCGACCAGGAGATGAAGCGGTGTGGACACGGTGGAGAGGGAAGCGATTGAGACAGTCAGCCCGGCATCATGGCGATGGCCCGTACGATGGCGCGCTCCGCCTGTTGTTTGGCGTCGGCGACGGAGACGATTCCGGCGAGCATAAGGCTAGCGACGCCGTGCCAGTGCGACCAGACTTGTGTCGCGTTGTCACTCTCGCCGATTCGGCCTACCTGCAAGAGGCAGGCGTGAATGGTGTTTGAGAGCTGTTGGGCTGATGTGGCGGTGCGCTCATCGGTGGCGGTCACCATGAGTCGAAATTGATCGGGGTGCTCCCGCGCGAAGTCGACATAGCCAGCGGCCATGCGGGAAAGTGCTTGGCGGGCCGACGGCGCACCGTGACGAGCGAGGCGCAGCCGATGGGTCAAACGCTCGTAGCCCTCGTATGCCACGGCGGCGAGAAGCTCGGACTTGTCGGCAAAATGTCGGTACGGCGCGGTATGGCTCACGCCCACGCGCTCGGCAACGGCCCGCAGCGTGAGTGACTTCAACCCCTGCGCCTCGATCAGGTGGATTGCAGCATCGATCAAGGCAGCCGGGAGGTTTCCATGGTGATAGCGTGCAGGCTTCATGTGTTTGGTGAACTAGCTGTGAGGTCGTCGGATATCGAAGACACGATAACTTTGTGGGAAGATTGCCAATTGTTGTCAAGAAATTCCGCTGGTGGCCGTTCGTTCATATGAGGCGGCGTGCCGAGCGCCCATCCTACGGATTGAACCCCCCCGCTGCTCGCGTGGCGGGAGACAGCGGAGGGCCGAGCTCGGACGCCGACTCGTTTTCCATCTTTGCGTGATCGGCACGCCTTATCCAGGCTGATAGCGGTTGCGGAATGAGAAAAATGAGCGCATTCTGATGTTGACGTACTTGCCCTTTACTTCGTGAAGCGCTTATGGCCCCGGTAGCGGTCTCCGCAACGGTGGTTTGGCTTGAGTGGCTCTGGCAGAGCGAGAAAGCGAGGCGGGCGATGGGCGAGAAGACGAGGTCGGACGTAGCGGCAGGACGCGAGCGACGACGGACGCCGAGGGCACGGCGATTGGGGCGCGCGATCGTGACATTGCATGCACATTGCGCGCACGAATACGAGATCATCAACCTGTCGGCGGGCGGCGCCTTGCTCATGGGTGGCCCCCGGTTACGACCGGGCAGGGAGGTGCGGGTCGTCCTCGGCGTGGCCGGGTTGTCGGCGATAGCCGTGGACGCCCGAGTCATTCGCAGCGACGAGCGAAACGAGATGGTCGCCTTGTCTTTTGTGGCGCTCGAGGTCGGAATCGAAGACCTGATCCAGGAGATCGTGTTGTCGGCGCTCAGCGGCCGCCGGCTGCGACCACTGCCGATGGATTTTGCACTGCAGTTCGAAGCGCTGCCGCCAGACGAGGGCGAGGCACCCGAAGAGGCGGTGCCGAGTAGCTGGCCCGGCTTTGCTGCGCGGCCTCAGGCCAGCGAGAGCGACACCTGGTCATCGGTGGACGCTTCGACCTCCTAGCCCGAAATTTCGGATGAAGCCCTCGCTCAGGGGGCTTTCGTGGGCGCGGGCTCGGGCGCGGCTTCCACCTCTCCGTCGGGTGCCGGTGGGGCCTCCTCGGGCGCGGCTTCCATCTCTCCGTCGGGTGCCGGTGGGGCCTCCTCGGGCGCGGCTTCCATCTCTCCGTCG
>JAPYTK010000120.1:11160-16845 GCA_029941785.1 Polyangiaceae bacterium
GGTGCCGGTGGGGCCTCCTCGGGCGCGGCTTCCACCTCTCCGTCGGGTGCCGGTGGGGCCTCGGGCGCGGCCTCGGGCGCGGCCTCGGGCGCGGGCGCCGGCGCCGCTGCGGGCGCGGGCTCGGGTTGCAGTGGATCGATTCCAGGCTCGGGCACCAGATCGACGCCAAGGGCGGGTTCTTCGGTGTCGTTCTTCTTGCCGAAGACGTCGAAAGAGGCTTCAAAATTGATGTTCAGCACGCCGATCGCGTGCTCGTACCGCCCGCTGGCATCTGGCCATTTGGACGGGCCGGAGTAGGTCGGGTTTGCCGATGACCCTGCCGGTGTGTCGCGCGAAATGTAGAAGATCTGCGTGTAGGAGATGGCGCCGTGCAGGTAGTCGGTCAGCTCGAAGCGACCGCCGAGCCCGAGGCTGATGTCGTGCATGTCGAAGAGCACCGGATCGATGCTCGAGTCGGGCACGGCGTTCGAATCGTAGCCCGCGCCTGCGAACAGCTCGACCGAGGGCTTGAGCCAGTAGCTCGCCCCGGCGCGGATCCCGAAGGAGTCGTTCCACTCGCGGATCGTTCCAATCGTGACGGCGCTGTTCGGCGCGCCCGCGTTGTCCAGGCCGGCGCCCTTCTTGGGATCGCCGTCGCCGCGACTCTCAGTGAGCTTGACGACGCAGTCCTCGTTGTCCTTGGAGACGCATTGGTAGTCGACCAAGCTCCAGCGCTGGTAATCGGCGAAGAGTCGCAGCTCCATGTTCGGTTTGACCCGGGACTTGATGCCTAAGCGAAAGATGTCCGGTAGCGTCTGGTAGTAGTCGACGGGCTCTTCGGTGAGCGACTGGCCGAGCTTCTTCTTGAGCGTGCCGTCGAGCTTCATTCGGCCGAAGCCAGGAGGGGCCTGGTAGGACAGACCCACGGTGAGTTTGTCGTCATCGAGGGCCTTGTACATGACGCCGCCGCCGAGCTGACCGTGCATGCCCTTCACAGACATCAACACGCGGCCTTCGGTGTTGAGATCGGTGCCGCCGGTAGCTTCGCGGGCACGTAAGGTCTTGACGTCGCTCAAGGCAGGACCACCGGACACGCCGATGTAGAGCCGATCGGACATCAAGGACACGCCCAGCGCGCCGGAGATGTAGATGGTCTTCAGTGCGCCATCGATAGCGTACCAGCGTTGGCTGCCGTCGACCGCGCCGGCGTAGTTTGGGTGATCCTTGAAGGCGTTGTTCTTGTCCCACTTGGCGCCGCCGCCGAAGGGCACCATGAACGCCGCTCCTACCGCGATTCCGGTGCGATCGTTCAGGTCGTAGCGAGCGGTCGCGCCCAGCATCGGGGCTCCGGCGAAGTTGAACAGACCGGCGGTCGACGTATTGGAGCCGATCCCGTCAGGGTACTTCTGGGCGTTGTCCAGGTCGCCGTTCGGGGTGTAGTAGATGCTTCGCCACGCGATGGTGCCATCCGCGAAGATGTTCACGCCTCGGCTCGCAGCCACGCCCGCCGGGTTGTAGTAGATGGCCGTCGGGTTGTCGGTGGTGGGGTGACCGTGATCGCCGCCAAAACGCGCGGTGGCGAAACCACCGGCCTGGGCGTTGAGGGTGAAGGTGCTGCCTGCGGCCAGGGCCGTCAGAAGGGAAATCTTTCGCATCATCTAATCTCGCTGTACTGGTTGACTGAATCGCTAGGGCTGGATCGGCGTGGTTCTGACGTTCTATTCGGTTGGAGCGGGAGCGGCTTCCGTGCCGTTGCAGTCGATTTTCGGCGGGTCGGGATAAGCGCCGTCCACGACGGGCTCGATCGTGAAATTGGAGCCGGCGAGGTCCAGTTCGGTCGGGTCGGTGATGGTGCCTGTAATGGGGCCGCAGATGAGTTCGATCGGGGTGCACAAGGTGCCAGCCGCTTGCACCGTGCCCACGATGTCCGCATCGAGAATGATCGGATCGCCCTGGCCGGGAATCGTCACCTCCCCAAAGTCGATGTCGAAGGCGCCCGTCATGGAATCGATGTCGAAGGGCCCGAAGGTCTCGGGCACGCCGAGCTTGGTCATGCGGTCGCGCGCATCGAGAGGATCGATGACCATCGTCATGGTCAGGCCGTTGGCGCCGTCCGCGGTGGTGATCTGCGCGTCGTAAAGCACGGGCAGATCGGGCCGAATGGCGGCGGACAAGGCGAAGAGGTACGCGCCGTCGATCTCGCCTACCATCGGGACGGCGCAGTCGCCACCACCGGTCGTGACGCTGGTGGTCGTCGGCGGATGAAGCGTGTCGTAACGCTCTTGAAACGCGTCGAATTCGCCGTCAGGGTCGGGGCAGCCTGTCAGGGTGACCAGCAGCGCCGGGAACAGGATAAAATGGGGAAAACGGGAGAGGGTCATCAACTCGTCCTGGTGAAACGGGCCTCGATCAAGGCGTGATTGCTCAATCGCCGCCGGTTCGAGACGAGACGAGCGGCGCGACCCTAGCACACTCGGTGCCGATGCGGGTCGGGTCGTGTATGCTGCGTATTTGAAACGAACGGGCAGTGGCTCGAGGTGACGACGATGGAGCCTTGGTATGCGAACGGATTGCGCTTTGGCTGCACGCAGTGCGGGGCCTGCTGTAGCGGGGATCCGGGCGCGGTGTGGGTCAACGATGCGGAGATAGAAGCACTTGCGGCTCGACTCGAACTGACTTCACAGGCGTTCTCGTCGCGGTACGTGCGACAGCTGGGTGACGGTCGCTCGCTGACGGAGTTCGACAACGGAGATTGTGTATTTTTCGACCCCGCAACGAGGGGGTGTCGGGTGTACGAGTCAAGGCCGATGCAGTGCCGAACGTGGCCGTTTTGGCGATCTAATTTGCGTCACGAAAAGACCTGGCAGGATACCGCCGCGGTGTGCCCGGGCAGCGGCCAGGGCGCTCTGGTTCCACTCGACCGTATTCGCCAGCACCTCGTCGACCATGACGATGCGAAGCGGCAAGGAATCGAGGCGATGCGCGCGATTCTTAACGTCGAGCATTCAAGCTGACCCGCAACCGTGGGAGGAGCTCCCAGGCGAGTTGGCCTGCATTGTCGACGGCGTCCGCGCGGTCGGACTTGACGGAAAGAATGGATATTCCGCGCTGTGCGAGTTCGGTAGCCAAGGCGCTGCCTGCCTCGGAGCCGAACAGCAGCTCGGCTTCGACGACAACACAATTGACGTCCGCACTCAGTAGGGGAACTGCAGCCTCTGCGCTCGGGACCCAATCGCACCTCACCGAGAGTTCACGGGTGATGACTGCGGCGACCACGCTGGCGCTGGCTGAATCGGGCAGCAACAAGAGTACCCGCTCGCTGAGCGGTTCGCGAGATTCGGGCCGTTCGCCGGTTCGGCGTTCATGTGTCGTCGTTACGCCGCGGAATACCGCGCGTTTGAAGTCATCCGTTTCGAATGGTTGGCTGACGAACAACCCGCCGACGCCGCGGGCAAGTGTCTCGACACCGGGGGCGGGCGAGACGAATATCCAAGCGAGTCGGTCGCTGCCGCGTGCACAGCGTCGCGCGAGGTCCGATGTGAGGCTTGGGGCGTGGATCACGAGCGCGTGTGCGAGCACCAGTTCGGCGCGCAGCATGGCCTCGTTGAGGTCAAAAATGTGCTCGACCCTATAACGGCGCGGATTGAGCGCTTTGAGCATGCGCACGGCGGTGGTTGCGTCGTCGGAGGCGATGAGCACGCGCGGTCGGGCCACACCTTGGAATATCCCAGCCGCCGCCTGCTGTCACGGCCCCAAGCTGCTGTTGTTGCCCTGACCTGCTAAGCTCGTCGTTGATGGCACTGTCCGACAGCTCGCGCATCGCGGCGACGATGACGCTTCTGGTGGCCGTGACCCTGCACGTGACGGTTGCGTCTGGACACGGGCGGTTTCCGCAGGCGGGCATGCTCGCGATCGACCCCTCGGACCCGGACCGGCTGCTGGCGCTCACGACCTACGGAATGTTGTCGACGTTGGACCACGGTGCGCGGTGGGATTGGATCTGCGCAGAATCAATAGGTTATGACGCCGATCTGGAGGATCCCGTCGCCGCGATCAGCGCCGATGGCTCGATTGCGGTCGGCGTGTTCGATGGCCTGAGTGTCTCGGCTTCCGACGGATGCGACTGGCAGTTTGCTGCTGGCGATTTGGCGAACCGCTATTTCGTCGACGTCGTGAGCGAGCAAGAGCGCTCGTCGCTCATCGCGCTCAGTTCCAATGGCGTGGGGGCTGGCGTATTTGCGGTCGATTTATGGGGATCGACGGACAATGGAAGCTCATGGGCGCAGATGCCGACCGCTGGCCTGCCCGCTGATTTTCTCGGTGTGAGCCTCGGAATTGCGCTGAGCGACGACCAACGGCTTTATCTCAGTGGGCGGGATGGCCCGGTGGATGCGACGCTCGAGGGTGTGGTCTATCGGTCTGACGATCGCGGGGCCAATTGGACGCGATGGCCCGTGCCGGGAACCACGGAACGCCGTTTGCCCTACATTGCGGGGACCGATCCGACGGATCCGGATACGATCTATCTCGCGCTGATCGAAACCGAAGGGGCAGCGACGATTTACTTCGGATTGCTCCATAGCGCCGACGGCGGTCAGAACTGGCAGGTCCTGCTCGAGCGCAATCACGCGATGGCGGGTTTCGCGCTGTCTCCCGATGGGAAAAAGGTGGCGCTGGGCGGCGAAGAGAGTGGGCTGTTGATCGCCGATGTCGGCGCGTGGAACTTCGAGCAAAAGAACGAGCTTCGCGTGCGCTGCCTCACGTGGTCGGAACGTGGCCTGTACGCCTGCGCCGATCAGTTTGTGGACGGGTTTTCGCTAGGCTTATCCGAGGATGGCGGAGCGAGCTTTTCTGTCCTGATGGAGTTGTCGAGCGCGTGCGGGCCTCCCTCGACGTGCGGACCCGAAAGCAGCACCGGAAACGCGTGCGTCAAGAGCTGGCCTGCGGAGCGGCTCGAGCTCGGAGCGACGGATTGTGATGAAACTCCCGATCCCGCTGATCCGACGTCCTCTGGCAGCGGTTGCAGGTGGGCAGCCCGGGGTATGGTGCCCGCTCTCAGACAGCCCCGCGACCCGACCGGGGCACTAGGTGGGCTGATGGTCGTCGCGATGCTCGGACTATTTCGGTATCGAAGCCGACGTCGTTCTCGACGCCGGCGCCCGGTTCGGGCATGAACCGGCCCGAGTCATGACACGGTCTATATTTCTGTTTTCACCGCTTTGTTTTGCGCGATCCCGCTGGTCCCGCTCGCTAGCCTTGGCGCTCGCTCTCGGCTGCATGGCTGGATCTGCGATGGCCCAAACTGCGCCTGAGCCGCCTGCGTCACGTGAGACACCCGCCGAGGCGAAGGATGCACCACCTGCTACGGCCGCTGAAAAGGCCAAGCCAGACGCTGCCGAGCCGGATGCTGGCAAACCGGACGCTGCCGAGCCCGATTCTGCCAAGCCAGACGCTGCCGAGCCCGATTCTGCCAAGCCAGACGCTGCGAAACCGGACGCTGCCAAGCCGGATGCTGCGAAACCGGACGCTGCCAAGCCGGATGCTGCGAAGCCGGACGCTGCCGCACCCACAACGCCGCCGGCCGAGCCTTTGATGCCCAGCGCGCCTCAGCCCCCGAAAAGCACGAACGGGTCCGAGGATGGGCCATCGCCGGAGCCCACCGCTTCACCGGGCACCGTCACCCCAAGCGAAGTCTATGCTGAGGAC
>JAPYTK010000121.1 GCA_029941785.1 Polyangiaceae bacterium
GCGAGCTGACGACGCAGAACTTCGGCAGCGTTGGGTTTGGCGACAATGCGCGTCTCGAAATCGAGGCCCGCCGACCACCCGAGGTAGCTGTGGCTCGGTCTCGCAAAGCAATAAATGCAGCCGTGTTCGCACCCGCGATAAGGGTTGATCGATGCATCGAATGGCACGTCCGGTGAGTCGTTGCGGGTGATGATTCCCTTGCACGCTTCGAGCGTGACCTCGGTGGGCACGCGCGTCCGCTCTGGATCTTCTGCCGGGCTGCAGCCGTCGTCGCACGCCTCCGTGGAAGTCGCCTCGAATCGACCGGCCGGATTCGACAGGCTGGCGCGCCCCTTGTATTGAGAACTACGGTTCAAGTGTTCAGTACATTACACCACGAACAACCGCTGATCCACAAAGCTGGACACTTGACTTCTGCCAGCGAAACGACGACAGCCTCTGCCGGTCATGAGCGATCACCCACAAGCCGCCAAGTTCAACCTGGGACAGGTCGTGAACCACAAACTGTTTGGTTACCGGGGCGTAGTCATCGACGTCGACCCCGAGTTTCTCGGCAGCGAAGCTTGGTACGACAACATGGCCAAGAGCCATCCCCCAAAAGACCAGCCCTGGTACCACGTGCTGGTGCACGATGCGGAGCACCAAACCTACGTGGCGGAGCGGAATCTCGAAACCGACGCCGGACAGATTGAGCACCCGCTGGTGCCGCTCGTGTTCGCCGACTTCGATGGCGACAAATACGCGACGCGTTTCGTCATGAACTAGCGTTGGGGACAGACCTCGTCGTCGGCGGACCGGAGCGTTCAGAGACCGAATACGCGCTGGGCGTTGTCGTACAAGAAGGCGCGCGTGGTCTCGTCGTCGAGGCCCAAGCGATCGAGCTGGGCCAAGCAGGTAGCCGGGAGAAGCATCGGAAAGTTGCTGCCGAACAAGACCTTCTTCTTTCCGCGACCCCGCATGAAGGAGACGAGCGCTTCGGGGTACCGACTTGGCTTGTACGCGGACGTGTCGATATAGACATTTTCGTATTTCGTCGCGAGCGAGATCATCTCCTCGGTCCACGGATAGCCGATGTGGCCGCCAACGATCACGAGTTCGGGAAATTCGCTTGCGACCTCGTCGAGGTAGGGGATGGGCCGGCCTGGCTCCGACGGGAGCAAGGGTCCGGCATGACCAACTTGGAGACAGAAGGGTATGCCGAGCTCGCAGCACTCGGCATAAAGTGGGTAATAGCGGCGATCGTTCGGTGGCAAGCGCCACAGCCAAGGCAACATCCGCAGCGCGCGAAAACCATGCTCTCGCACGCATCGTCTCAGCTCGCGAACACCATCCATCGGGCGAAAGAGGTCCACCGCGGCCACGCCAACCAGGCGATCGGGGTGGGCCGAAACCAACGCCGCTACCTCGTCATTGCCGAGCAGTGGCCCCTGAGGACCCCACCAGGCGCTGAGCAGAGCGCGCTCGACTCCGGCGCTATCGAGCGCAGCGAGGGTCATCTCGATCGGCAACTCCTCGGGCACGTGCTCGGCGCGAAGCCACCGACGTAAGGAAGCGAACATCGGCTCGCTCAAGAAGCGGGGCGTGGGGTGTTGGATCCACGCGTCGATCACGGGCGTAGAGACAGACATCGACCCCACCGTGGCAGGCTCGCCTGCGTATGTCTATCGCGAACAGCCTGCTCTATAATCCAGCCGTGACCACGCCGACCATCGTCGTCGAAGCGATTCAGCTCCCCGCCTTGGTGATCCACGGCGGCGCGGGCGCCTACCTGAAGACCACCACCGCGGCTCAACGTAAGAAACGTGGCCAATCGCTCGCTCAAATCGTGACGGCGGCCGCGAATGCCTTCCCTCAGGGCGGGGCGCGTGCGGCCGTGCTCGACGCCATCGCCAGGCTCGAGGACGACCCGGGATACAACGCCGGATACGGTTCGCGTTTGCAGCGGGACGGCATAGCTCGACTCAGCGCCGCCCTGATGGACGGATCGCGCACCCGACTCAGCGCCGTGTACAACGTCGAGGGCTGTCGCCACCCCAGCGCGCTCGCCGACGCCCTACAATCGCGTGGCGACCGAAACCTCGACGGCACCGGCGCCCGACGACTCATGTCGGAGCTCGGCATCGAGGAGGAGGACATTCGAAGCCCAACCTCCATCGCGCGGTGGCAAGCCCTCATCGAGAGCGGCGAGCTGGTGGATCGCGAGTGCGCCATCGGCGACGCCGCCGCCGCGGAAGTCGAGCTCGCGCAGCGCGCCCGGCTGCCCATCCCGGATGACCTCGAGTCACCGCCACCGAACGAAGAGGATCGCTATGGAACGGTAGGCGCGGTTGCATGTGACGAGCGCGGCTCGATATGGGCTTGCACCTCAACCGGTGGACGCGGACACGAAGTGGTCGGACGGATCAGCGATTCGGCCACGCCAGCGGGAAACTACGCATGTCCGCTCGTGGCCTTGTCCGCGACGGGATTCGGCGAACAGATTCTCGACTCCAACGTCTGCGGGCGCATCGCGACACGGATGCTCGATGGCACCGATCTGCGAAGCGCCACCGCGCGCACCTTCAAAGAAGTCGCCGCAGCGGATGGCTTGTACGGGGTCATCGCCATCAGTCGCGACGGCCATGCCGCTTACGCCCACACCACCGAGGCATGCGGAGTCGCCTGGATCGACGGCGAGGGAAATGTGCACATCGACGCGCACGGTCGGGGCTGAACGCCCCCTAGACCGCGTACTGTTTGCGCAACACACGCCGCATGACTTTGTTTGACGCGGTGCGCGGCAACGAGTCGACGATCCTGACGTCGTGTATCTTGAACAAGGGGTTTAGCGAGGCTCGAATGCTGCCACCAAGAGCAGCCTTCAGCTCAGCCTCGGCCGGCCGAGTCCCGTGCTCGAGCACGACGTAGACGACCAATTGGCCGGGGCCCCCACCCTGGGGCGGCACGGCGATCGCCGCCGTCTCCCGCACCGAATCCACCGCGTTGCAGGCCCGCTCGATCTCCGCGCTGCTGGTCTTGATCCCCCCGAGGTTCATCGTGTCGTCAACGCGACCGTGGGCTCGAAAGTACCCGCCGCCCAGATGCGCGACCTGATCTCCGTGACGCCGCAAGATCTCGCCGGCCGGTCCCATCGGCATGCCTTCGAAGTAGACGTCCTGATGAGACCGATTCAATAATCGCGAGGAGCTTCCGAGCATCGGAGGAACGAGCGCCAACTCGCCGATCTGCGCTTGCTGCCCCTGTTCGTCGAGGATCACGAACTGGCTGCCCAACGCCGGCGTGCTGAAGGCGCTCGGCGCCTGCGATTGCACCACGGTTCCCGCGACATAGCCCCCGCCGATCTCGGTGCCGCCGCAATACTCGATGATCGGCTTGTAGCCCCCGCGAGCCATCAGCCAATGCATCTGCCGCGGGCTCGACGCCTCGCCCGTCGAACTGAAACAACGAATCTGAGACCAGTCGAGGCCACGCATGCATTCGGTCGTTTGCCAAGTCTTCACCAAGCTAGGCACGACACCGAGCATCGTCACCCCCGCCTCGGCGACAAAAGCGCCGAAGTCACGACCCGCTGGGCTGCCCTGGTAAAGCGCCATCGCTGCGCCGTTGAGAAGACTGGCGTAGATCAGCCATGGCCCCATCATCCAGCCTAAATTCGTTGGCCATGCAACCACATCCCCAGGCCGAATGTCATGGTGGCCCCAACCGTCGGCTGCCGCCTTCACAGGCGTGCAATGGTCCCATGGTATCGCTTTGGGATCACCCGTCGTTCCCGAGGAAAACAAGATGTTGGTCGCCGCGCTGACAGGGCTGATCACATAGGCCTCCTCACGCGGCTGCTCCGCCGCTGCCGCCAGAAACTCCGCCCAGCTCCGATCACCGTCGCGCAGCTCGACCTGAAGAGCATCTGCCGCGGGCAAGACCACCGTCCTCGGCGCGTCAGCCTCCATCACGCGCGCGTAGAGGGGCAAGACCTTTCCGGCCCGCAGGATCACGTCTTGCGTAAAGATGCCTTTTGCCTCCGCGATGCGCAATCGGGTCGCGATTTCGGGGCCGGCAAAACTGTCTGCGATCGACACGACCGTGCCGCCGGCAGCGACGATGCCGAGATAGATGACCACCGACTCCGCGGTCATCGGCATGTCGATCGCGATCGCGTCACCGGCCACGAAGCCCATGGCTGTGAGCCCGCAGGCCACGAGCTGAACCTGCCTTTCGAGTTCGCCGAGGCTCATCGTCTCGAGCGGCCCGTCCATCCGCTGGTACACCAGCGCGGTTCGCTCGAGATCGCGATCCGCAAAACAAGACGCTGCAATGTTCAAACGCGCACCGGGAAACCACACCGGCGCGGTCGGTCCCTGAACCAAGTCGAGGATCTGACGCGGCTCGGTGGCAAAGACGATCCCGAGCTCGGCGATCATATCCCGCCAATGGGCCTCCGGATCGTCCACGCTCCGACGATGAAACGCCGCGAAGTCGCCGCCCATCACGCGCCCTACTCGGCTGGCTTCGATCTCGGTCTGGGTTGGGATCCAAGCTGGCGCCGGCCCGCGTTCCGCCGGCCAGTCCGCGAACACCGCACGGTGAATGCTCAGATGAAGCGCGAGCGGTTCGTCGGGGTCGAGAAGTCGGCGCGAAATCAACGACCAAAGCGCGCAGCCTTCGTGCTCGGCAGCCGCCGCTCCAATGTCCTGGGCGAGTTGTTCCGCGCGCTCTCGTTCGATCCCGCACGCGGAGAGAGACTCGGCCGTCAACGGGCCATGATCGACACTCATACGGCGAGCGAAGTCCTCAGCTGCCACTGGCGTCAATAGCAAAAGTGCGGCGCTCTCGGACCGACCGCTAACCAAGCGCTCGAAGCGTTCGCATGACCCTGGCAGCACGCTTGACCCAATCGCCGATGCCGTCGAGACGGCGAGGTACTCGAAGACCGATGATCAGCCGCAAGAAGGTCTGGGCGAGTTCGGTCAACGCCCCCAAGAATCGCAACCGGTCGATGTCGTAATCTCCGGCGCCCGCGACCTCCGCTTCTTCGAGCGCACCCTCGATAGCCACGCGCGCCGCCTCGACGAGCATCCACTCTCGACCTCGCAGAACGTCCGATACGGTCGGCCAGACGTCGACCACGGCCTCATACGGGGCGTTCCGATGCTCTTCGGTCGCCCGAACCAAACCGTATTCGCTCAGTTGGGACACCGCCGCACTGACGAGCGAGCGGCTGACATCAAAGAACTCGGCGATGTCAGTCTGCGCCACCGGCGTGCGGCGCAACGCCAAGAGAGTCCACACCCGACCGTGGATCGATTTGAATCCCCAGTACTCGATAAAATGACCCACCGCGTCACAAACCTGTCGGACGCGGGCATCGATGCGCGGCACGGGGACGTCGTGGTTGGAAACAGCGGTCATGACAGAGGGGGAGGAAAAGGAACACCAAGTTGACGAATGTGGCCTCACGGGGCCTTGCCAAACGTGGGTGCCAGGCTTATATCAATCATAGAAGTTGTTCACAGTTTCGTGAACAAGTTTTTTGAGCAAGATCCATGGCGGATATCGGTCCCATCCAGGAGCGAGCGGAGAACGTGCACCTACCCGTACACGCAAGCGCCACCTCGATCCCTATCGCTGTTCGCTCCCAGCAAGAAGCGAGCCCTGGCACGCTCATTAGGTCCGTATACCCCTTAGAACACTGGAGTTTAGAGGACGTGATCCTCCGTGCGGCCAGCCCGAGACTTCGCTTCGTTTGGCGTTGTGCAGGTGGGACGCTGCGTTTCGTGACCGAAGGCGAGCTGGCGCGGCTTCAGGTCGAAGGGCCAGACCGCTTCAATCGCATCCAAGCATGGTGTTCAGCGATAACAAGACAGATTCAGGACGCGGATCAACATGCCGACTTGCCCCTTTTCGTCGGTGGTTTCGCCTTCGCAGAGCAGGGCAAACGACGCCACGGGCCGTGGATGGGCTGGGAGGACGGCATGGTGTTCATTCCCCGCCGCATTCTCTTCGAGAAGCGTGACGACCACGGACGCGTGCAGCGGGGCATGATCGTCCACCGGTGGCAAAACGAGACCACGAGCGACGAGTCGGTCGCCGATGGGCCGTCACCCGCGGCTCTCCGCGCGGTCGCACGACCCCACGCAAGAGAGACAGGAATTGCCCCCGGGGAACGCGCGTCGTTCGAGGACTTGGTTCGGCGCGCAGTGGGCGCGATCGGCGAAGAAGCCTTGGATAAGGTCGTGCTTGCTCGTTCGAGGCAGTTTGCTGGCGCGCGGGGGGCGGCGATCGATTCGAGCGCAACCTTGAGCGAGCTCTTGAAGCACCACCCGGGCAGCCACGTCTTTGGCTTCGACCGCGGCGACTTAGGTAGCTTCCTCGGCGCCTCTCCCGAAACCATGCTCGAAGCACGCGGTGATAGACTGTCGACCCACGCCCTGGCCGGAACGACGACCCGGGGCACCACCGCCGAGCACGACAGCGAGCTCGCGCAGGCCTTGCTCGCAAATCCCAAGGAGCGCAACGAACACGCCTGGGTCGTGCGGGGTATCGTGCAGGCGCTCGCGCCGTTTTGCCGTGAGATGACGATCGCGGAGACTCCCGAGGTCATGGCGCTGCCGACCTTGCAACATCTGTCGACGGCGATCGCAGGCGCCATGAACAGTCCGCGGGGATTGCTCGACGCCATCGCGCACGTTCACCCCAGCCCCGCCTTGTGTGGCTCTCCTTTCGAGGCTGCGCGCGATTGGATCGCGGCGCATGAGCCACTGGATCGAGGCTGGTATGGCGGCCCCATCGGGTGGCTCGCCCCAAACGGTAGCGGTCACTTCGCCGTCGCCATCCGCGCAGCGCTGTTGCGCGACGGCGAGGCCTCGGCATTCGGCGGTGCGGGTTTGGTCCGCGACTCCCAACCCGAACGCGAATGGCTCGAAACCCAGCTGAAGATCGATGCGGTCGCCAAGCACCTCGTCAGCCGAGAGGTCCCTCGATGAGCAGCAGCACAGACACCGCGCGAGCGATTAGCGAAGTTCTCCTCGGTGCCGACATCTCGGGTATCGTCGTGTCGCCAGGCTCGCGGAACACGCCGTTGACGCTCATGCTCGACGCGCACTTCAACGACCGGGTCACGGTGGTCCTCGACGAACGGGCAGCCGCGTTCGTCGCCATTGGAATGGCGCGGGCGACAGGCCGGCCCGCGGTGCTGCTGTGCACGTCAGGAAGCGCCGGCTCGCACTATCTTCCCGCCCTGCTCGAAGCGCGTTACGGCCGCGTTCCGATCATCGCGATCACCGCCGACCGACCCGCCGAACTGCAGCACGTTGGCGCCCCGCAGACGATCGCACAAACGCGCCTCTTCGGTGAGCACGTCCTGGCAACACGCGAAATTCCCGCCAACAGCGAAGCGCGATGGGTGCGGGTGGTGACCGCGCAGCTCGTCGCGCAGTCGATGGGCTCTCCCGTGGGCCCTGTCCACTTGAACGTCGGCTTTCGCGAACCACTGTACGAAGCCGGCGCCGATTCCCTTCCCATCAGCGAAGCTGGGCCCCGCATCGAGCGCGGTGTCTTGTTCCCGACTCCTGCGCAAATCGATTCACTCGATTCATGTCTTGCGGCGGCGCGCAACCGGGGCCTGATCGTGTGCGGGCCTCTCGCACCAGCGACTCTCCAGCCTCGCGCCTTTGCGAACGCCATCCATGCGCTGTCTCAGCACCTCGGATGGCCGGTCATCGCCGAGCCCGCCAGCGGACTGCGATTCGCAGATATCGACCCCACCTTGTTGATCACCGACGCCAACGCGCTTCTGCGCCACCCATCGACACGTGAGCTTTTGCAACCAGCATGCGTCTTGCAGTTCGGTCAAAACCCGACGAGCAACATCGTCAGTCAATGGCTGGGTGCACTACCAGCTGACTGCGAGCGGGTGATGGTCGATCCGGACGGGATGTGGCACGATCCGCATACCTCGGCGTCGAAGTTGATGGTGTGTGACCCCATCGCCCTCTGCCAGGCCCTCTACGGGCGGATCAGCAAGCGTGCCGGTGGTGCAGCCTGGCCCCCGACCACCACAGCGACCGACTGGACACGCGCCTGGCTCGAACGTGCGGCGGTCGCGCGCGAGGTTCTCTCGCAACACACCCGGGAAGGCCTGTGGGAAGGCCGAGTAGCAGCCGAATTGGCGCGCGCGCTACCACGCCACAGTCAGCTATGGACGGCGAGCAGCATGCCAGTGCGTGACGTCGATCACTTCGCGGGCGCACGACAGGAAGACCTCGCGGTGCGGGCCAGCCGGGGCACGAATGGCATCGACGGAACCATCGCCAGCGCCATTGGCGCCGCACGAGTCTGGCCGCACGGCTCGACGGTTGCCCTCCTTGGCGATCTCGCCTTCCTCCACGACCTGGGTGGTCTGCAGGCGGCCGCGCAGCTCGACGCCCCGCTCACCTTGGTCGTGATCAACAATGGCGGGGGCGGCATCTTCTCCTTTCTGCCGATCGCCGCGCTCGAATCGTCCCGCTTCGAGCGTCTGTTCCTCACGCCCCAATCGTGCGACATCTCCCAAGTATGTTCCGCCGTCGGCGCGATGCACGAGCGCGTCAGCGAAGCGAGTGCCCTGGGCGCGGCTCTCGATCGACACATCGGTCACGGGGGCTTGCGCGTCGTCGAGGTGATGGTCGACCGCACCGACAACGTCCGTCGCCATGAGCGCGCCTGGGCGCACGTGAAGCGCGCCCTCGACGAAGTGAGCGGGGCGCACATCGAATCGCCGCCGAACACGACGGCAACGGTCGTTCCGGAGGGCCCGTCATGAGCGTATTGTCAATGACGGCAAAGGCCGACAACGCCCGCCCAACCTCGACACGAGTTTGGCTGTCGGCGATCCGACCCGCCACGCTGACGGCCGCGCTTGGACCCGTCATGGTCGGCACCGCACTCGCCGCGCGCCACAGTCGCATCGACCTGCTCATCGTCGCCTGCGCCCTACTCGGCGCTATCTTCATCCAGATCGGCACGAATCTGTACAACGACTACGCCGACGCCAAGCGAGGCGCCGATAACGAAGGGCGACTCGGACCCGCTCGCGCCACCCAAAAGGGGTGGCTCTCGGGCAGACAAGTGCTGGCCGCGACGGCGGGGAGTTTCGGCGCGGCAATCGCGTGTGGCGCTTACTTGGTCGCCCAAGGAGGCTGGCCGATCCTCGTCCTCGGATTGGTCAGCATCGCGGCCGGCGTGCTCTACACCGGCGGCCCCTTCCCGCTCGCCTACCACGGTCTGGGCGACATCTTCGTCATGGTCTTCTTTGGCGGCGCGGCCGTCTGCGGCAGCTTCTATCTGCAGACACACGAACTTTCGCCCACGGTCGGCTTGTGCGCGAGCGCTGTGGGCGCACTCGCCACGGCCATCTTGGTCGTGAACAATCTGCGCGACCGCACCACGGATCGCGCGGCAAAGAAAATGACGTTGGTCGCACGTTACGGCGAGCGCTTCGGCCGGGTCGAGTACACCTTGTTGCTCCTCGTCGCCTACGTGCTGCCAGTCGTCATTTGGCTTTCGACTCCCAGCTACGGCCTCGGCGTCCTTGCGCCGCTCCTCACCGGTCCACTCGCGATCTGGCGAGTACGGCAGGCGTGGCTCCTCGATGGCGCCGCTCTCAACCCTCTCCTGGGCGCGACCGCCCAGTTGGGATTGCTCTACTGCGCCACGTTGAGCGGGGGGGTGCTGCTGTGAGGATCGTCAGCGCCCAGATCGAACCGTACAGCCGACGATTCAAGCGGCCGCTCACAACGGCTCGCGGGCGCTTCACCCACCGCCGCGGTTGGTTACTCCGGCTCCAAGACGACCACGGTCGTCACGGCCATGGCGACGCCGCAGCCTGGCCCGGTTTTGGCTCGAGCAGCGACGAGGTCGCGCTGCGCATCGCCTGTGTCGATCAAGCGGAGGTGGGACTCATCGACTCGCGCTTTGACGCCCCCGGCGACATCGAGACGTGGCTCTCCCAATGCGATGAGCCTAAAGAGGTACGTTACGCCATCGAACTCGCCCTCTTGGATCTGATGGGCCAATCCCGCGGATGTTCGATCGCTGCCTTGCTTGGCGGGGGGAGCGCGACGACCGTTGCCTGTCACGCTCTTGCGACGGACAACGATATTCCGTCCGCGTCCGTCATCAAGCTCAAGGTTGGCGCGCGCTCGATCGATGACGACGAAGCGCGGGTGGCGGCCTGTCGGTCGAAGGCCCAAGCTGGCGCGCGGATACGGCTCGACGCGGGCCGCGCCTGGACACAGCTCCAAGCTCGCGAGGCCATCGAACGATTGGCGCGCTACGACATCGAATTCATTGAAGAGCCTTTGGCCGAGCCGGAACTGCGCGTCCTCGCGGAGCTGTCCAAACTCGCCACGGCCCACAACACCCGCATCGCGCTCGACGAGAGCATCGGGGACGCAATCGACCTCGAAAACGCCATCCGAGCCGAGGCGGCGGCAACCATCGTTCTGAAGCCCATGTTTCTCGGCGGACTCTTCAAGACCATCGAGCTCGCGCGAACGGCCCGCGCAGCCGGCCTGGAGGTCGTCGTCACCCACGCGCTCGAATCAGCCGTCGGACGTGCCGGTGTGCTCGCCGCCGCAGCCCTGCTCCCCGGAACCCACGGCCTCGACTCGCCCGGCTTCGTCGAGACACCTCACGGTGACTTCAAGCGTATTGGCGACCAAATCGCGGTGCCCCGAGGGCCCGGTCTCGGCGTGTCATTCGATAGCGCTTGTACGCCCGTGGGCGACGAGAGATCAGCCAGCGACCTGCCGTCGCCACTTGCGAGCAGCGCGATGGCCCGACCTGATCACCCGGCGCTCGTCGCGGGCTCCACGACGCTCAATTATCGGCAGCTCTTGGATAGGGTCACGCGGTGCGCAGGCTCTCTCCACGCGCGCGGTGTGCGTCCAGGGATGACCGTCGCCTTGCGCGGCCCGCGCGACCTGAGCTTCGTGATCCACTTTCATGCACTGGCCTGGCTTGGCGCCTGCGTCGCCCCTTTGCCACAGCACATTCCGGAGGACGAACGCAATCGGCTGCTGGCGACGATCGCCCCCGACATGGTTCTCGAGGCAGACAGCAACATCGCCCCAGCAGAACCACTCGACGAACGATTCTGGCCGCGCACCGAGCGGCGACTCGTGGTGTGCACTTCGGGTAGCACCGGAGTGTCCAAACCCATTCACCTGTCGACGGAACAAATACTACTCAGCGCCACCGCTTCAGCCTTTCGGCTCGGCCACCACCCATCTGATACCTGGCTTTGCTGCCTGCCTCTTCATCATATCGGCGGGCTGTCCATCCTTCTTCGCGCGGCCTTCTACGGCACGACGGTACACCTGCACGACCGCTTCGAGGCGGAGCGCGTAGCCGCCGCCTTGGACAGCGGTGAAATCAGCATGGTCTCACTCGTTCCCCAAATGCTCGATCGGGTGCTCGACGCTCGCCCGAATCAGCCGCTTCCGACGAGCGTACGCACCGTATTGGTCGGTGGGGGGCACGTCGACCAAGCTCTGCTCGACCGCTGCGCAACACTCCGTATTCCCCTTGCCGTGAGCTGGGGCATGACCGAGACGGCATCGCAGATCGCCACGCGGCTCACCCACGGCGCAGGTGGGGTCGCAGGCGATCTCGGACCACCCCTGAGTTTCGTCCGCGTCGATACCGTAGGCGAGACCTTGCGCGTTCGTGGACCTCTCGCAAAGGGCGAGCTTCTCACCAACGATCGTGGTTCGGTTGATGACCGATTCCACGTTCATGTCGACGGCCGCATCGACGACGTGATCATCAGTGGAGGTGAGAAGATCACACCTCGCGACATCGAATCGGTGCTCATGGATCACACGGCCGTTCGCCGCGCTGCGGTGCTCGGGCTGAAGAGCAAGAAATGGGGAGCCCGCCCCGCTGCGCTCGTCGAACGCGAGCCGGGCAGCCAACTCGATCCCAACGAACTGAGCCGCTGGTGCCGCGAACGGCTGAGCGGCTTCAAGGTGCCGGCCTTGTTCGCCATCACGGACGAGCTGCCGACCACCGAACTGGGCAAGATCGACCGGGCGCTCGCCCACAAACAACTATGTGACCGAATCGCCGAGGACCCCAGCCTGGCGCAGGCCTTCGAGCAATACGGCGGGAGCGGTGGTGGCCTCGAAACCGTCAAACGACACGAAGGCATGGACGAGAAGAGCCGAGGCTCGGACGACCTCGTCGGTACCGGACAAGGTGTAGCGAAAACCAATGCTGTGCTCTGTCAGCCGTTCGACCGCGACCCGAATGTCGAGCGGCTCGCCCATGCGCATGGGCCGCTTGAAATCGGCCTCCGCGTGGACCAAGGGCATGCCCAAGCCGTCGCGCTCGATCAGCCGCTCCACGCCGCAGTCGATGCTCATGAGCAACTCCTCGTAGGCAGAGTGACAGAATTCGAAGACTCTGGAGAAAAAGACAATACCCGCGCGATCCACTTCAAAAAATCGCGGAGTGACTCGATGCATAAAGGACACGATGATGACGCACGATAGCAGCTTGGCACCCACCCTTTCCAGTCCGATGCGCCCCCCACTCATCCCTCTGAGTGAGGTCACTGAGCGAGCGGGTCTCAGTGGACTCTCCAGTCACCTCAAGGACCTGCGCGGTTGGCTCGACAGCGACGTGCTCGCTATCGAGGATCAACTGAGTGCTTTGGTCGCACCTCCACCCGAAGCGGCGCCCGGCGATCTGGCACGGCGGGCGGCCGCGCACCTGCTGGCACGCCCAGGCAAGCGCATCCGCCCCCTTTGCGTCATGTTGGGGTCGCGCCTAGGCGGCGAGCGACCGGCGCATCACGAGGCGGAGACCGCGCCGAGAGAGGCTGTCCACGACCTCGCGATCGCCGCGGAACTCGTGCACGCGGCCACGCTCTTACATGACGACGTCATCGACGAGGGAACCGAACGTCGGGGCGATAGCGCGGCGCGGGTCGTATTCGGCAACTCGGCCAGTATTTTGGCCGGTGACTACTTGCTGATCGAAGCGCTCGACCGCGTCAGACGGGCGAGCGAGCGCGTGCCGGCTGGGGCCGAACTCCTCGGGTCCTTGCTCAACACCATTGCGACGATGGTCGCAGCGGAAGCAGAACAGCTCGAACGTCGAGGCCGCCTCGAACCCAATCGGGAAGTGTACCTGCGAATCATCGACGGCAAGACGGCCAGCTTGTTCCGGTGGGCCCTCGGCGCAGGTGCACTCGCCGCGGGATTGAATCACGAACAGGTAGCCGCGGTGCGAGACGCCGGCACTGCCCTTGGTTTGGCGTTTCAGCTGGTCGACGACGTCCTCGATCTCGAGGGAGACACCGAAGAACTCGGCAAGGATCTGTTCGCCGACATTGCCCAAGGAAAACTCACCTGGCCCATCATCATCGCCTGCGAAAAAAGACCGGAACTCGCGGTTCAACTTGCAGAGCTGTATGCCAACTCACAATCGGGCGCGCTCGACGCCGCCGACACCCGTCAGTTCGTGACCGAACTGCAAACCACTGGCGCGATCGAAGCCACACGGATGTTTGCCCGCGAGCAACAGGCCATCGCCGAACAGAAGCTCGCCATCTTGCCCGACAGCTACAGTCGGCGCGCCCTCGGTTTCGTCGTTCAGGCCGCCGTGGAGCGGCGACGCTAGTCCTCCGGAGGTTTTCATCATGCTCGTCACGGTCAACCAACACGCCGATCCAGAACAAGTCCAGGCCGAGCTGCAAGGCTTGGGTCTATGGGCTCAACGACTCGACAGCCACAACGGTCCCACGACCCTCCTCATCGCCCCCTATTCGGCCACGGTCTCCATCGAGACCCTGCGCGCCGTGGCCGGCGTGCAGGACGTGCACGCCGCACGCAGCGCGCGGCCGCGACTCGACGAACGAGTGAGGCAGGCAGCCTCCATAGGCACCACCGTCATCGGACCCGGCGCGCCCCCGGTTCTCATGGCCGGACCGTGCAGCGTCGAGTCCGAAGAACAGATTCAGAGCGCCGCCCTCATGGTACGCGCCGCGGGCGGCACCTTGCTCCGGGGCGGAGCTTACAAGCCGCGAACGTCGCCCTATCCATTTGATGGGCACGGTGAAGTCGCGCTCGACTGGCTGCGCGCGGCGGCCGACGCACACGGACTCGGTGTCGTCACCGAAGCGATGAGCGAGCAGCACGTCGATCAAGTCGCACGCGTCGCCGATCTGATCCAAGTCGGCTCCCGCAACATGCAAAACTTTGCGCTCTTGCGCGTCGTCGGCGCCACCGGAAAACCGGTACTGCTCAAGCGAGGAAGAGCCGCCACGATCGATGAATGGCTTCTCGCTGGCGAACACCTGCTCGCCGCAGGCGCGCCCGACGTCATTTTCTGCGAGCGGGGCATCGCGAGCTTTGACGCCAGCACCCGCAATCTACTCGACCTCAGCGCGGTGGCCGTGCTCAAACACCAACACGAGTTGCTGGTGTTGGTCGATCCCTCCCATGCCACGGGCCGCGCCGACCTGGTGTTGCCACTGTCAAAGGCTGCACTGGCCGCCGGGGCAGACGGCCTGCTCATCGAGACCCATCCCGACCGCCGGCTCGCACAAAGCGACGGCCCCCAAGCTCTACAGCCCGATGCCCTCCAGGCGCTCGGAGAGGCCTGTTTCCTATGAACCCGTCCCCGACCGATGCGAGCACACCCCCCCTCAGCGGCTCACAAAACCAAAGTGCCCTGTCCCCGGACCTAGACGGCGGCGCCGCGATGTTCGACCGCATCGCCAAACGCTACGATCGACTCAACCGGATCATCAGTCTTGGCATGGACCGGTCGTGGCGCCGCTCGCTCGTCGAAAGCCTCGCGCCTTCGGGCGCTCTGGGCGCTGCAGACGAAGTCCTGGACGTGGCCACGGGTACCGCGGACGTCGCCCTGCGAATCGCCAAACGCTACCCCGATGCCCGCGTCGTCGGACTCGATCCATCCTCCGGCATGCTGGAGGTGGGCCGGCAAAAGATCGAACAGGCCGGGTTGAAACAGCGAATGAATCTCGTTGTCGGCGACGCCCAGGGCATGCCCTTCGAAGACAACCGTTTTGTAGCGAGCTGCATCGCTTTCGGCATCCGCAATGTCCCTGATCGCATTCGTGGGCTCGCTGAAATGACGCGCGTGACCCGCTGCGAGGGCATCGTTTCGATTCTCGAACTCGGCGAGCCCCGCCACGGTCTGCTCGCGCCCTTCGCGCGACTTCACGTGAGACATGTCGTGCCCCGCATCGGGAGCTGGATCAGCGGCGACGAAGCGTACGCCTACCTCAGCCGCTCGGTGGCCGACTTTCCGCCACCCGATGACTTCGCACAGCTCATGGAGAGCGTGGGTCTCAGCATCGAGCGCGTGACGCCATTCGCGGCCGGCGCGGCCAACCTGTACGTCGGACGCAAGCGCTCATAAAAGAGCTTCGACGAGGCGGGTTGCCGAAGCGAGTGCTTGTTCTTTGGCGTGGCCTGGGTCTTCAACGCGTGGCGTCGTGCCGAGGGCAACCAAGCCGTGCAAGGAGCCGTGAAACAGGCGCGCGTCATCCTTTGCACTCGCGCTCCCGGCACGCCGAAACTGCGTCACCAACGCTCTCAACACGCGACCTCGAGGCGTGCGCCGCTCCACGCCCCGAACCGAGGAAGGGGAATGGCTCGCGGGGAGATGGCGACTGAACATCAAATTGTAGAGCGTCGGACGCTCGAAGGCGAAGGTGATGTAATTGCCAGCAAAGTCCCTGAAGGTGTCGATGGTCGCTTCACGCGCCTCGAAGCCGCTCAGCGACGACTCGAAGCGCTCGAAAGCATCGTCTGACACTGCCCGAAGGAACCCGTCGAGCGAGCCGAAGTGATGGTACAAAAGCGATGTCGTCCCACCGAGATATTCGGCGAGACGACGTGCTGTCAGATCTCCGCTCGTGAGCGCGCCCGACTCGAGACCTTCACGAACTCGAGCGACTGCTTTGTGCGTCTGCGTCATCGAGTTGGTTGTCGCACCCTGGAGCCGAAGACGCCAAGTTATCGGGGGTCGGGGCGTCGATGACGACCCGGGCCACCTGCTCGGCCGCTTCCGCTCCCTCTGCCGGCTCCTCGGGGGAAAATTCCGCGGCAAGCTGGGCCAGCGCGTCGGCCGCGATTCCAAGAGTCGTTGCCGAACTCTGCAGCGCCAGCTTGCCCGCCGTCAGTCCATGAGATGCCCACATCCGCCCAATGTGCACCAGGTCCGTTAACGCACGCTCTAAATTTTGCTCATTCCGTTCCGTTATCATTCTCGTTCTCCTGCTTGTCAGCGCCGGCAATCACCGGCTTTGAATCCATCGTTTCCTCACCACCACGCGCCGACCACGGCGCGCATTCCGCCGCGACGATCACCCGGGGGCCCACGCCATCACGAATGCCGAGAAATACCTCCTCGCCAGGCTTCAGCGACCGCCCGGACAGGCAACAAGTCTCCTCGCGGGCAAGCCGCATGGCCTGAAATCCGATGACACCTTCCAGCGGGGCCACCGCTGGCGCCGATGTCCTCTCCGTCGCCGCTGGCGACTCCGACACCGCCTCCGCTTTGTGCATCAAGCGTTCGCGGCCCTTGCTGAGCCGCTCGGCCACGTCGCGCACACCGTCTTCCGCAGCCCGACCAACCTGGTCAATCGTCGAG
>JAPYTK010000122.1 GCA_029941785.1 Polyangiaceae bacterium
GTGCCCATTTCGGTCGATGTGGTGGACCGCTTCAGCGACCCGGGGCCCGACGCTGAGGCCTCTGCCGACGAGTCCCCCTCTGCTGCGCCCTCGGCAGCGGGCCGGGTGAGCAAGTCTGCCACTGGGTCTGCCACTGGGGCGCCTGCAGCGGATGATGGTGACGAGGAACCGATTTCGATCGACTTTGTCGAACGATTTAGCGATCCAGGGCCCGCTCCGCCTGGCCCGCCCCCCGGCAATGGCAAGGGCTCAGTCCGCTGGCCGCGCTCCAACCCCGATGAGATGAGCGCCGCGGAAATTGCGATTGCGGATTACGTCGACACCGGCGACGAGGCACGCGACCGAGCCGCTTGGCCAGAGGCACTCAAGTCGTACAAGCGTGCGTTGGGCCGGTTCGGCACCGCGAGTACGCCCGCGCGCGCGCGAGTCTACATACGCATTGGCGAGATCTTGCGCGAGCAAGGTAAGGTGCGCGTCGCGATCTCGAATCTCGAGAAAGCGATCGCCATCATCCCTGATGACGGTGGGGCTCTCGAGGCCTTGATCGAACTACACGCCAATCAGAAGAACTGGCGGTCTGTCGCCATGGCCGAGGATCGTTTCCTCGAGGTTGCTACCGCGAGCGACGAGACGCTCGAGCGGCTGTTGTCTTTCGGTGACCGGTGGCTCAACATGGCTGAGAATGTCAAACGCGCCACCGAGCGCTTCGAACGCGCTGCCGAGATGTTCCCCGACGAGCGCGGGCCACTGGCCAGGCTGCTGCTCGTGCACGAGAAGGGTGGCCACGTCGAGCGTGTACTCGAATTGCGCCACGCGTTGATCGCGTTTGCCGCCGATCCGCGCGACTCCGCTGAGCAGCACCATAAACTCGGTCTCTTTTGCCTCGAACATGGCCGGGACGCCGAGGGTCTTGCTGCCTTCGAGGCCGCGCTCGATAGCGACCCATCGTATCTGAGTGCACTGGAGGAGCTGGCGAACATCTTGGGCGAGGACCAGGAGTGGGGCGAACTGGAGCGGATTTATCAAAAGGCCTACGACGCTTTCGCCTCGGCGGAAGCGGACCGAAACGAGAGCCGAATCCTGTCCGAAATTCAGCACCGCATGGCCCTTCTGTACCGCGATCACCTCGAGGACTCTGCCAGCGCAATGGCTGCGCTCAACCAAGCGCTCGAACACCGACCGCGGCAAGTGGACACGCTCATGCTGGCTGCCGAGGTTGCCAAGGATATCGACGACCCGGGGCAGGCGCTCAGCTATTTGCGACGAGCGGCCGACCTCGATCGCGGTCGAGCCGAGACCTACCACTGCATGTTCTCGCTCGCACAACAGTACAAGGAACCACACACGGCCCGGCAAGCGGCGAGCGTGACGACCGTTCTTGGCGAGGCCACTGACGACGAGACGACGCTGTACGAGAACTTGCGTGACGGGACGGTGCCGCCGTACAGGCAACCCCTGAACGACGAATGCTGGTCCTGGCTGCAAGGTTCCGACGCGGAGGGCGAGGTAGATGGCGTCATGGCCGCTATCGCGCCCACTGTTCTGCGCTTTCGGATCAGCCAATTGGCTGCATCGAAGACGCTCGCGGTCTTGCCAGAGACCGCCAAGCAGAATCCCACGACGAGCACGCTTTCGGTGGTTCGCTCGATCGTCTGGGCTGCGCAGTACCTCGGGGGGCTCTCCCTGCCCGCCCTGTACATTTCCGACAAGGAGCCAGGCGCGGTGGTTGCGCACCTGGCCGTCGAGCAGAGCACCGTGTTGGGTCGCCAGGTCCTGTCGGGTCGTTCGCTGACCGAACTCGCCTTTCTGGCAGGTCGTCACCTCGTGATGCGTCGGCCAGAGTACGAACTGATCGTGCACATGCAATCGATCGACGAGCTTAGCACTTGTTTTCTTTCCGCTCTCAAGCTCGTGCTCGGAAGTTCACCCGCGGCTGGCCGTTTCGCCAAGAGCGTGAGCGCGCTGTCTTCGGTACTCGCGAAGCACCAGACGGCCGAAGAGCGCGCCGAGCTCGAGTGCGCGATATCGGCCTTTTCCGAAAGCGGTGGGCAGGCGGACCTGCGGCGTTGGGCTTCCGGCGCAAGGCGCACGGCCAGTCGTGCGGGATTCGTGTTGTGCGGGGACTTGGAGACAGCCGTAGCGTTGTTGCGCTCGCAGTGTGTCGAGTCACTCGGCGAGGAAGAGGTCGAGGAACATGTCGCCGACCTGTGTTCCTTCGCGGTTTCCGGTGCTTATCTCAAGATACGCAAGGCGATGATGTAGTCGGACCTCAGTGCTGCACGCCACGGAGGTAGTCCGTGTACGCCTGCTCGGTCGCCGGACGCCCTAAGAACGCTTCGACCAAGCTGGCCTCGTCGCGACTTCCACCTTTGGAGAGGATGTGCCGCCGCCAGTCCGCCGCTGTCGCGCGGTTCATGAGGCCCTCGCTCTTGAAGCGACTGAGAACGTCATGTGAAAGCGACAGCGCCCACTGATAACCGTAGTAGCCCGCGTCATAACTGATGAGATGACCGAAGCTCGACTGAAAATGTGTGCCCTCAACGTATCGGAACAGGAAGTTGTCCTTGTGCACCGCCTGCAAAATGGTGGTGCTGTCGCTTCCGGGCGGGCTCGTGTGATAAGCGAGATCGAGCTGCGCGAGAAAGAGTTGACGCTGAGTCGACAGAGCGAGTCCGGCACGCCGCGAGCGGCGAAGCGCGGCGAGGAGATCCGCAGGGATCTTCGAACTCGTCTTGCGGTGGATGGCGAAGACGTCGAGCGTGTCGCGAGACCACGCCCACTCCTCGAACATCTGTGAGGGGGCCTCGACGAAATCTCGCGCTGTGTTCGTGCCCGCGAAACGGCTCGTTTCCGTGCGACTCAGCAATTGGTGGAGAACGTGGCCGAATTCGTGAAAGTAGGTCACGACTTGTGCGTGAGGCATCGGCTTACCCGGGCTCGGGAAGTTGCAGATCAAGGCAGCGATCGGGGTATGCCCCTCCGAGCTTCCTTTGGCACCCCGCAAGGTAAACATTGCGGCGTGTTTGTACTTGGCCTTGCGCGGAAACAGATCGAGGTAAAATTTGCCTATGCGCTTACCATCAGCGTGCACTTCGAAGGCCTGTACGCTTTCATGCCAGGCCGCGGCGGGCACTGACTTGTACTCGACACCGTACATTTTGCTGGTGATCGCAAGCAGCCCCTTGGTTACCTTTCCGATCTCGAAGTACTCGGCCAGCAATTGCGTATCGAGTTTGTACTTTCGCTTGCGTAAGCGATCGGTCAGGAAATACCGGTCCGGTGGGATGAGGCCCTTGTGGGTTTTGATCTTGCTGCGACTCGCTTCGGCGAGAAACTCGGCGTACTCCGTTTTTGCGGCGGTCTTGATCGCCGCGCTGACGCGCTGCAAAAACGCCTGCGCCGTCGCTGCGTTTTTTGCCATTCGAATTTCGATAGCAAAATCGGCCCAATTGGAATAGCCGAGCAATTTGGCTTTCTCGTGCCGGAGCGCCAAGATCCGATCGAGCCGAGCGACGTTGTCGTCTCCCCCTCGGTTGGTGAATTCGACGTACAGCCGCCTCGCTGCCGCCCGATCGCGGCTGTAGCGGACGAATGGAAAATAGTCAGGATAATCCGTGGTGATCGTTACCCAGCCCTTGCTGTCGGGGACGTGGGAATTCCTATAGACGTCGTCGAGTCCGGCTAGGGACCCGGCGCGCACGCGAATGCTCCCGCGGGAGGAACTGATGGCGGCGATGAAACGTTGACCGAGTTGGGTCAATTCGGCATTGAGCGCGCGCAACCGTGTTTGCTGCTCCGCGCCCAGTTCGATGCCGCCACGGCGAAAGTCACGCAACGCGTGATTGATGAAGCGTTGCTTCTCCGCACTCACCTTCGGCTTCGTCTCGGCGAAGGCCTTGAGCGTGCCGTACAGCTTGGTATCGAGCCACAACGACGTGACGAGCCGGTCGGTCTTCGTCTCGCAGAGTTGCGCTGCCTTGCGCACCATCTCGTCGGGGTGCGCGACGCCCATGAGATACGGAAAGTCCGAACCGTTCTGGACCGTGAGCAAGGCGTCATCGAGAAGTCCGAATGTGTCATCGAATTTCGAGGTGGTCCCGCCCTTTTTGCCCGACACAATCTGAGCGAGCAAAGCCGCCGCGCGCTCGAGGTGCTCGTCGCACAATTGGGTGACGCCCGGTACGGTCATTCCGATGGCGGTAGGGTCGACGATCGGCACCCGTGCTGTAGTTGCATCGCCTTTGGCTGCCACGGGGTCACGCTCCCCTTGCAGTGGGCCCCTGTCGCTGTTCGCAGATGCTGCCGATGGCGCGAGGCCAAGCTGCGCGGGTGGCGTCTGAGTCGCCCCGCTCCCCTGCCCTGGCGCTCCGCAGCCTCCGGCGATGATAACGAGGCTCGTCAGGAGCCCTAGGTGTTTTCCCGAAGGTCGGAGTTGGTTCAGCATCGACTGGTCGGTAGCACAGCTTGAGCACCACGTGAAAAACCCCGAGCCACAATGACGTGGCCGGGGCCTTTCTTGTTCACGCCCAACCGCGTTGTGCGGTCAGGCCTATGTCGTCGCCGCGATTATGGCGTCGTGACGTGCACGCCGCACATGTACCAGTTGCCCGTGTTGTTGCCGTCCAACATGGTCGCCGAGAGCTTCAGGAAGTAGTCACCGTCTGCCGTGGCCGTGACCGGCGTCAAGCTCGCTTGGGTCGGATGGGTTGACCACAGGATGTCCGCCGCGTCCGTCTCGGTCTCCTTTTGCATCTCGGTCGTGCCATCGCTCGCGTAGAGCGCGACGGTCATGTCCCTGATACCGGAACCAGCCCGCATCGCGGAGCACGCCACGGTGATGACGTCATCCTTCTTCGCCGAAACCTTCCACCAATCGGTGTCCGGCTCGCCCAGAGCGCCGCCGAGGAAGAAGCTGTTCATCATGGGATTGTTTTGGTTGACCTGCCCGACAGCGATCTCGGCACCGACAGCGTTGTTGTTTAACGTGTCATCGGCTTCTTGCGGGTTGAGCGCGTCGCTGGTGTTGAACTTTATGAAGTACGAGTCGTTGCTGCCGCTTCCGGCACCGCCATTCACTTCGAGATAGTACTTCGTTTCGGCCATCACCGGGATCGACGAGAACCCGTCAGCTCCCTTGGAGTAGTCGAGGTAGGCGATCATCGTGTTATTGTCGTCGTACACTCGAATGTGTCCGGGACCGCGTGTCGAGCCGAAGCCGTCGGGGCCCGAAGGCGTGAAGGTGGTGGCCATGCCCTTCGCACCAGCCGGCGTCGTCACTTCGTAGACGTCGACGTCGGCTGATTCTCCGAAGGTGCCGGCGAAGTTCGTGATGTTTTGGTTGGCTTGCGAGAGCGCGTACGACAGGCCGGTCTGTGGCGCCATCCTGGTATTGTTCGGCTCCGTGTCCAAGTTGTATTGCTCGTACACGCTAAAGTCGATCGGCACATTGCCGACGCGATACTTGAACGTGGGTCCGCCTTCTGGCGTGTCGCCATTCCAGTCGGAAAACTCCCAGACCTTGAGGCAGTAGGTACCGTCCGCCACGACCTGATAGATAAGCTCGCTGTCGGTGGTCTGGCGCGGGAAGGCATCATCGACCTCCGCCAACTGCGTTGAGCCATCCTCGTTGTAGAGCGTGAGGACGGTATCGACCATGTCCGTGTCGTCCATCGGGTTGGCGTCCGTGAAGAGCTGAATCCAATCGCCAGCCTTGGCGGTGAACTTGAAGTAGTCCGAGTCACCTGCCTCGGCGAGGTAAGCCTCGGCATCGTAGAAGGTCAGGCCTGAGTTGTTCATCTTCGCTTCGAGCGGGACGGCATCGGCGCAGTTGGTGCTTTCGTCGGCTGGCGCGCCGCCGCCGGTGCCCGTGCCGGTGCTGGTACCCGTACCGGTCGCGGTGGTCTGAGGCTGCACCGTGCCGCTCGTCGCGGTGACGCTGCTGCTGCTGCCGCCGCCGCTGCCGCCGACGCCGCTGCCATCGTCGAGTTCTTCGACTTGTACGCTACAACCTGCAGCTGCAATGAGCGCGGTTGCGCTCGCCAGAGTGAACAATCCAAAAGCACGATCAAGTTTCATCGATTTTAACCCCATTTAAGAAGGTGGCGCGATTCTGGATTGTGCGCATTTGCCGCAACCGAGAATTTAGCCGGTCGCGGGGGAAATAGCGCGCGGAGAGCAATTGGGCAAGCGAATGCGACGCGCGGTCGGGCTTCAGCGGAATTTTGCGTTGTGGCTCAGCTTGTTCTCGCCGCGAAGGTGAACGTGTTCCTGGGTGAGATTTGCACGTGCCGGGCGCCAATGATGCGGGCCGAACCAGCCCTGTCGCTCGTCGGCCGACGGGGGTTTGGTGGGCGCGGGGAGGCCCTTGCGCGGCCCTAGAGGCAGATCGGGAGGGTGTTGAACGAGGAAGGGTCGCGCGAAGCGGGAGGTGCATGCGTAATAGGGATTGCGAAAAAATTCCCAATGAATATAAACCTTTCCGTCCGTCGATACGATCGACTCCGGTGGCTTGCCAAAGGGGCCCGCTTGCTCGACCGAGCGTAGGGCAGCGACCTCGAAGGCGGTCACGCCGCTGGGCTTGACGACGCCAAACTTCACGAGCTTGCCCGCTTCGCGATCGAGCACGAGCTCGAGGTGGGTGACCAACTTCATGTTGGCCAGGGCGTGCCTTTGCCCAAGATCCTCGATCGACCGCAGGAATCCGTCGGCGAAGATCGGATGAATGCGGTTGTGCATTCGGTTGATGTAGGACGCAAAGGGAACGCGAGCCGCGTTGAGCGAGGTTTGGTTACCTGGCTGCACGGAGGGATCGTAATTCTCGATCGCTGCGCGAAAACGCTTGAAATCAGCCGCAGCGAAACGCCCACGGTGTTTGGCGATGCGTGTATTTCGCGCGCGTTCCTGGTCCCGCTTCAGGTAGTCGGCCCCGAGAGCCTCCCGGACGCCATGGGCGTCGACGCGGAATCGTTTCGGCATCACAGCACCGCGCTGTCCGGGTACGGCGCGACGGCCTCGACGACCCCGTTTGGCGCGGCGCGCCTCCCTCTTGCGACGCCCGTCACCTCCGGAAGGGTCGATGCGCCAGCCTTTGGCCTCGCCGTTGGCTGTCTTTGGTGTGTGCTTGCCGTGACCCGCAGGCTGCGCCTTTCGACTGGCCGAGGCTTTGCGTGCGTCGCGGCCGGGCGTTCTCGGTGTTTCCAGGTCCCGTTTGGCTCGTTTTTCCGACGGGGTCTCCGGTCCTCCCGTAGAGCCTGCGCGCCGGGCCTCACTGTCCTCGTCATCGGGCATGTCGGTGCTGAAGCCCGGAGCATCTTGTGGGCTGTCCCCTGGGTCGTCGATCGGTTGCATTTTCGCTCCACCGGCAGGCTGAGGCTTGCTGCTGTTCTGGTCGTAGGATCGAATTTTCGCCATACGTTCCCGATCGGTGTGGTTCGCTTCGTCCGCGATCCGTGCGGCGTCCGGGTTGTCGGGCTGGTTCTTCTTCGTGTCGGGGTCGTTGATGATGGCAAGCCGCCCGTCAGGCGAGATGGCTGGCACGACAATGGGCTTTGTCCCCGGTTTCGAATCGGCCTCGGGCGAGGGTGTGGCGACCTTCGCAGGCTCGGGCTTCGGCACTTCGGTAGGGACTTTCGCTTTTCGTGGCACGGGCCCGGGCTTGGACTTCGGCGAAAGCTCGCGGCGCGCCACATCCGCTTCGGTGGACGGGTCGTTGGCTGCGTCGTCGTCGGCGGCAGGGGCCTGGGATGAGGGGTCCTGCGGCAGGACGGTGGCCTCAGCCTCCTCGTAAATCTCGATCTCGACGACGGGTTGGTCGCCGGCAATGTTGCGACTGACCGCGCGGGAAAAAGCCAGAATGTCGGCGCGGTGTTGTGCCAGGTTTGAGGCCACGATGGCACTGCCTCCCCCAAACATGTGGAGAAGCAAGGCTGCGGGCAGCCAGAGAAGCAGGGGGACATGGGCGTCGCGAAGCATGACGAGGCCGCAAGCGGCTTACATCAAAGGTAGCAGCTCAAGGCAAGCTGCTCAAACTGGGGTGAAGGTTTGGCCGGGCGCTCAGATCTTGATGATCGCGTCCCAGTTTTCAGCGATCTCGGTGGCTGTCCACGGATCGGCTCCCTCTTTGAACTTGCCGGCGCTCTCGACGACCTTGAAGGCGTACATTCGGCTGCCGGACACGGCGAGCACATGGCCCGTCCGATCCTCACAGAGGTCACTTCCGAGATACAGCGCTGCCGGGGCGATGTGGGCGGGGCCGAGCGTGTCGACGCCGTCGAACATAGGTAGGTCCTCGGTCATGCGCGTCTTGGCTATCGGAGCGATCGCGTTGACGGTGATCCGGTGCTTTTGCAGCTCGATGGCGGTGGTCCGCGTCACACCGTAGATCCCGGCTTTCGCTGCGGAGTAGTTGGTCTGACCGAAGTTACCGAGCATGCCCGAAACGCTGGTCGTGTTCACGATGCGGCCGCCGTCCCTTTGGCTCACCATTTGGCGCGCTGCAGCTTGGGTACACAAGAAGGTGCCGCGAAGATGGACGTCGATGACCAGTTGCCACATCTCGTCCGTCATCTTCAGCAATGTCTTGTCACGGAGGATACCGGCATTGTTGACGAGAACGTCGATCCGACCAAATGAGCTGACCGCCTTGGCCACGATGGCCTCGGCGCCCTCGCGTGTCGCCACCGTGTCGAAGTTCGCCACCGCTTCACCGCCAAGTTCACGGATTTCGGCTGCTACCTGTTCGGCCGGTGCATCGGAGGATCCCTGTCCGTCCCGCGCGCCGCCTAGATCATTGACGACCACCCGCGCACCTTCTTGGGCGAACAACAGCGCTTCTGCGCGTCCGATCCCGCCCCCGGCGCCCGTGATGACCGCCACCTGTCCGTCAAACTGTCCCATGTGCGCCTCCTCAGCGTGCCGTCATGCCTCCGCCGCGCCATGGGGGCAAGTGCAGGTGCCATCAGTTCGTGCCTGACGCGTCCTCGTGGTCTTCCACTCGCGTGTGCAAACGCCCGTCGTGCAAACGGACCGTGATCGCATCGCCGACCTCGACCTCGCTCGCCTTCGTGACGATGGCGCCATGCACTGTGCAGGCGATGGCGTATCCACGCTCGAGCACCGCGAGGGGCGACAGGGCTTGAAGGCGACCGCTGAGATCCACCAAGCACTGTCGGGCCAATTGCAATTTGCGACGCATCGCGGTGGCCAGTCGCGGTTCGATTGGAGCAAGCCGAGATTGGCACTGGGCCAAGACTCGGCGTGGATGTTGGGTGTGCAGCCGACGTCCCATCTGCTTCAGTTGGGCTTGCTCTGTCGCCAAACGCCGGCGAATGCTTCGTTCAGCAGCGGAGGACAGTTCGTCGAATCCTTGGCTCCGCTCGAGAATGTGGCGCCGGGGCTCGCCGAGTCGTCGTCGTAGGCGGTCGAGATGTTGACGCGTCCGGCTGAGTCGGTGCCCCACACTGTGCGTTAGCCGCGCTTGCAGTTGCTGGAGCAAGGCGCGACGTTGTTCGGCGTCAGCAACGATCATCTCGGCTGCTTGTGATGGCGTGGCGGCCCTTAGATCCGCCACCAAATCAGACAAACTGATGTCGATTTCATGGCCCACTGCGCTGACGATTGGTGTGTCGGCCGCGGCGATGGCGCGCACCACGCGCTCGTCATTGTACGGGGCCAGATCTTCGGCCGAGCCCCCTCCCCGCGTCACCAGGATCACATCGATATTGGCGAGCGAGTCGGTTTGCGAAATCGCGGCAGCGATGCGCTCTGCGGCGGTTGCCCCTTGAACGGGGGTGGGGACGAGCAGAATCGAAACGCGCCCCCGCACAGAGGCGACCCGGATCACGTCGTGAATGGCCGCCCCGTCTCGACTCGTTAAGACGGCGAAGCGTCGAACCGACTTCGGTATGGGTTTTTTTCGGGTCGGCTCGAACAAGCCTTCAGCCGAGAGTTTCAGCTTGAGCTTCTCGAGTTGCTCGAGCAGTTCGCCGCGACGGGTTTGCACCACGTCCGTCGCAATCAACTGCATGCGTCCGCGGGGCGCGTAGACGGTGACCCGTCCACGAAGCACGACTCTCTGACCATCTTCGAGCGCGTGGCGCGCCCGGGCGGGCGCACGGCGATACATCACCGCATCGATGAGGGCGTCTTCGGTCACGTCCTTGAGGCTGAAGTAGCAGTGGCCACTCCCGGCCCGGTGCAGGTTCACCACTTCGCCCTCGACGAGCAAGTCGCGCGTCGCGTGCTCGAGAACGCGCTTCAAGTCGCGATCGAGCTGGGCGACACCGACCACCTGGGGTTCGGCGGCGGATTCCGTGAGGTCGTCGCTGGTCGCAGGGGCGGCACGTGGCTCCGCTGGGCGGGGCGTATCGACCGTCTTTGGTTTCCGGGACCGCGGCAAGCTGCGCTCCTCTGCCGTCTCGGTCGCGGGCTTTTCTGTCGGAGCGGTCTCGGGGGGTATCGGCGAGGTCGCCGTTTTGCTGGCTCCCCCGAAGAGATCGAGCTGGTCATCCACCTGTTTTCCGGTCACGGGTGGGCAGCTTAGCACCACTCGCTTCGGCGGCAGCACACCCTTTCGGGGGCCTCTGTCCGGCTCCCAGCGACCGTGCTAGGAACGCCGCGTGCTGAAGAAGGTATTGGTGGCCAACCGCGGCGAGATTGCGGTCCGGATCATTCGCACCTTGCGCGAAATGGATATCGGGTCCGTTGCGGTATTCAGCGACGCGGATCGCGCGGCGCTGCACGTACGGATGGCGGATGAAGCCGTACACATTGGGGCCGCCCCAGCTGCGGAGAGTTACCTCGACGTCGAGCGGATCCTCGATGCTGCGCGCCAGACCGGCGCCGACGCCCTTCACCCGGGGTACGGGTTTCTTTCCGAAAACGAGCAATTGGTCGTCGCGTGCGCCGCCGCCGGGGTCACTTTCGTGGGGCCTCCTGTCGAGGCGATTCGGAGTATGGGTTCGAAGACCGAGGCCCGCGCAAGGATGATTGAAGCGGGCGTCCCGGTTGTTCCGGGGGGTCGGGCTGGCGATATCGAAGAGGCGCGCAAAGAGGCGGACCGCATAGGCTATCCGGTCATGATCAAGGCGGCCATGGGCGGCGGAGGCAAGGGCATGCGCTTGGTCCATCGCGCCGACGATCTCGAGCATGCCTACGAACGAGCGAAGAGCGAGGCGGGCGCCTCCTTTGGTGACGCTACTGTCTACCTCGAACGCGCCATCATCAGACCGCGCCATGTCGAGATCCAGCTTCTCGGCGATCAGCAGGGCCATGTCGTGCACCTGTTCGAACGGGACTGCTCGATTCAGCGCCGACACCAGAAAGTGGTTGAAGAGGCTCCCTGCCCCGTGGCCGACGCGACACTCATTCAGAAGATGGGCCAGGTCGCCATACGGGCTGCGGAAGCGGTTGGGTATTATTCGGCGGGCACCGTCGAGTTTCTGCTCGACGAGAGCGGAGCGTTTTACTTCTTGGAGATGAACACTCGACTGCAGGTCGAGCACCCCATTACCGAGTGGATCACCGGTATCGATTTGGTGCGCGAGATGGTGCGAATCGCTGCGGGAGAGGCCTTGGGCTACGGCCAGGAAGGCATTCGACGAAATGGAGCATCCATCGAGTGCCGTATCTACGCCGAAGATCCGAATCGATTCCTCCCGAGTCCGGGGACAGTGACGCGTTTGCGCACCCCGGGTGGCCCCTTCGTGCGTGATGACGGCGGCGTTTACTCTGGTTTCGAGGTAAGCCCGCACTACGATCCCTTGATCAGCAAGGTGAGCACCTGGGGGCCGGATCGCGCCACGGCGATTCGACGTATGAGCCGCGCGCTGAGCGAATATGTCGTCACCGGAATACGCACCAACATCGCTTTCCACCAGCGGCTGCTGGCTCACCCGGAGTTTCTCGCGGGGCGCTATCACACGGGCTTCATCGAGGAGCACGCTGACCGTCTAACGGCCGAGTGTTCGACGGAGCGTGACGAGGGTCAGGGGGCTGGTGCGACGGCTGATCTGGCCACCGCGCTAGCTGTTGCGGTGTCCCAAACCGAGCGGCGTAGTGCGCAGGGATCGGCTGGCGAAAACCAGAGCGGACCGTCCGCGTGGCTTCGCAGTCACCGCCTGCGCCAACTGAGTTGAGGGCCCCTCATCGTCGGCCGCGACGGCTGTCCAACCACTGCTGGAGCATCAAAGCTGCCGCTGCGCTGTCGATTTTTGCCTTACGCGCGGCGCGACCATGCCCGGCTTCACGCAGCGCTCGCTCCGCCTGCACCGTCGTGAAGCGCTCGTCGATGAGCTCCACCTCGACCCCGGTCGTTTTTGCCAGCTTTTGGCAGAACCTGGCCGCTCGCTGGGCTCCCCGCTGCGCCTCTCCGGACATCGACAGGGGAATTCCCACCACGAAACGCTCGACACCATCTTCTCGGGCCATGTCCCGGAGCGATTCGAGCAGCTTTGGCTGATCACGACCGCTCAGAGGCGGCCTCGGATGGGCCAAGAGGCCCAGTTCATCGCTGACGGCGACCCCGACACGGGCTTTTCCTAGGTCGAGCGCTACGATACGCCCCAACGGAACGGGCGTGGTCGACTCGGTATCGGCTTCGGTGTGCAAAACTCACCCTTCTCGCTCGGCTGAGGACTTGACCCCTGTGCCGGCACCTATCATAAGCCGCACACGCGCGCCGCGCCCACCGAGTAATTGAATGAAGTTTCAGGCCGTTCGCGGATCGATGGGGATACAGCGCCGCCTTTACCAGTGGTTGGCGGTTCTCGGTGCTGTGGGGCTGCTGCAAGCGAGCGCCGCGGCTCAGACTTTGTCTCCGGGAATGCGGCCTGGGGGGCGGCCTCCTCCTCCTCCCGGGGCGAGAGGCGCGGCCCCCAAGCCACCAACAGGCCAACCGGAGACGCACGCGGCAAGTGGTGGTGACCGGCCGTCGTCATTGCCTACGACGGCTGCGCAGCTACCCGAGAATCCCAACAAGATCCCAAAGAAGCTCAAGAAGAAGCTGGGGAGCGACTACGACAAGGATGAGGTTCGCGCCCGCGAGATCGTCCACCGTTACTACGGTCTGTACTACGAGGAGCGAGGAAAGGACTACTCGCTTCGGACAGTGCCGCCGCTATGGTTCGATCGCCGCGACGGCGACGATCATGAGGCGATCTACGGGCTCAATTACTACCGGCGTCGGAGTCCAAAGGTGGACGCCGACGTGGTGTTCCCGCTGTACTGGAACATGCGTCACGGTCAGACACGCACCACCGTGGTCGGACCGGTGATGCACCAATCGTCACCACAGGGCCACGCCACATGGGTCGCCCCACTCGTCTTCGAAGGATCGGGTCCGGGGGGCGAGGAGTACCTCCACATACCGCCCTTGTTGAGCTTCAACTACCGCACGAACGACAGCGGCTACAACATGACAGGCCCCGTCTTCTGCCGCTGGCGCGGTGGTGCTCGATGCGATGGGCGAACTGCGGCTGAGATCGACTACGGCATCGCGCCCCTCTATTTCTACGGCCGAGACGAGGGGAGCGAGTATGAGATCATTCCTCCGCTCTTACATTATTACAAGTACGAGGAAGAGGGGCAGCGGGAGCTTTCGATTTGGGGACCGGTGTGGCGGCGAAGTTCGCGTGACGGCGGGTCCCTCAACGTCTTCCCCTTCTTTTGGCATAGCTGGGGTGAGGACGCGCAGAGCACCACGGTGCTGCCGCTGTTTCACTATGACCGTTCCGGGGCATCGCGAACCTTGGCCACTCCGCTGTTTGTCGATCACGTCGGGGAAGAGGGCGACCACACCTTCGCCACTTGGCTCTACGCCCGACATCGGGGCCGAACGGAGCTGGACATGGTCACGCCACTATTTTGGCGCTACGCCGATCCGGACATCGGACTCAGCCGGATCGTCGTGCCGCCCTTCTTCTACCGCAACACCTCTCCGCGCAGCGATGACATCGCCATCCTTCCCTTCTATGGTCGCTTCGAGCGTCACGGTATTAGCACGACGCAGTGGTTCACGCCCTTGGTGCGGCACGAGACGAATCTCACGGGGTGGCGCTTCAATCTATTCCCGGTTCTTCACATGGGCCGCGATTACGAAGACACGCACTTCGTGTTTGCTCCGATCGTGTGGGATTTCAAGCAGGCGAAGGCCAGACAAACGGTCGTCTTTCCTCTGTTTTGGCGGTTCACCGACGAGGAGGGTACCGCGATGCTCGTCGGCAACACCTACTACGGATCAAAACGTGTTCGGGGGGGGCAGGACTGGCAGTTTCACTTCTTTCCGCTGTTCTCCTATGGCGAAACGCCCAACGGTCATTGGTGGAACGTGCTGTACGGGCTGGCGGGCCATACCCAGGAGGGCACTTTGTCGAAGATGCGCCTGGGTTACATACCCATCACGCTCAGCGAGTAGGCGCGGCGCTGGCCGCTGGCGGGGTGGCGGAGCCTGTACTCGCGGACGCGCCAGCAACTGGGCTATCGACGCTCGGTGGGGGTAGACAACGGGCCAACCGTGCCGCGGCTCGAAGCTTCTCAGCGGTGCCCAGCGCGCCGGATCCCAAGTAGCTCTTGTGGGCGGCGCGAAGCCGCGTTTCGTTCTGCAGCGCGCAGGCGGACAACATGGTGAGCCGCGCGACCTCTTTGCGCACGCTCGCCACGGGAAGCTGTCCCTTCAGCGCCTCATCGAGGCGCTCGGCCGCGAGCCGATAGTCACCTTCGAAAAAGTGCTGGCGCGCGAGCAGGTAGGCAGGCATTCCGTCCTGAGGTTGTCGCGTCCGCCACACGCCAATTCGGTCCAGAGCTTCGGTCCGGCGAGGGCCCGCTGTGGTTGTGCCGACGAGAAGGGCGAGGAGGGCTGGTCGTGCAATGTTGTCCGCTGCGTAGAATGCTTTCACCTCGAGCGTTCGAAGACGCGCCTCGTTGGTGGTGAGCGCCTGCGCACGGTCGTAAGCGGCCCGTGCGTCCTTCGCCCTCCCCTCGCGCAAAGCCACATCGCCCTTCAATTCGTAGGCGGAGCGCTTGAGCAAGGCATCCGTGCCCTTGTCCTCGATCAGGCGCTCGACGTAGACCGCCGCTTGCGCTTCACTGCTCTGGGCGAGGCAACGTGCCACTCCGATTCGCGCGGCGCGACTCGCAGGCTCGGATGCCAAGACCTGACGGAACTTCCGCTGCCCTCGGGTGATGTCACCGTCAGCGAGCGCGGCTTGTGCTTCGGCGAGCCAGCGGTCATTACGATGCGGACAGCTGCGACTCAAAATGCCGGGTTGTTCGAAACGAGCCTTGGCCTGAGCGACGGCGGCCGTCGAGAGCTTCACGTTCGCAAGTGAGGCCCGAAAGGCCTTGTCGAGTTCGGGCCAGGACCGGTCGACGAGCGCGGGTAGCGCGCCTCCGCCGTACCACTTCTTGATCGTCGTCGCGCCATGGGCGTCACGAACGAACTGCACGAAAGCGCCGGCGGCCGTGTACGCGGTCGCTGAACTCTTGAGCAAGAAGCGCAGCGAGAAGAGATCTTCCACAGGCGGCAAGATCTTTCGCTGTTCCATCGCGCCCGCCCACTCGGTGGCTGTGAGTTTGCCACGGGGCTCCGATGCGGCCACCGCGAGGCCTTCAATCAAACCTGGATTTGGTAGCCAACCACCGAGCCGCCCCGCCACCCGGAAGGGCCCCCTACCCATCCACGCAGCGAGCGCGTGCACCAATTCGTGGCCGATGACAGGGTGCGGATAGCCCATGTCGTGTACGTACAGTTCGCGACGCCATGGCTTTGCCACCGAGGTGCGCGCCGCGCCCATCAGTCGTCGCTTTTCTGCCGCGTTGGAGAAGTAATATACGGTAATGGGATCGTGCTGAGGGGTGGCGAGCCAGCTTTCGATAGCGCGTGCGTGGGCGTCACAATCCCGCGCGAAGCGCTTCGCGTCCTCGGGCTTCAGGCGGCTGGCGTGAAGGACGTGACAGCGACCGACCGCGGTACTTTCGGTCAAGGTCTCTTGAATGGTCGCGCGTGTCTGCCAGTGGCCGAGCGTGGGCCCGAGGGCGACGCTTCCTAGACTTGCCAACATTGCCAAACCTCCCGCCCAACGCAGCCCGGCAGGCGCGGCCATGCTCCATTGAAGACTTCGTCCGTTGGCGCCGCGCTCCAGACTGGAGGACACCACGAAGGCCGCAAACAAGGTGGCCAGCGACGCGGCTCGATAGCTGAGAAGGGGTCTCAGATCGATCACCGTGTCGTAGAGCGCGCCGCTGAAATAGCCGACGAAGGGGTCGAAGGCGAACACCGCGGGGGTGAAGTAGACGAGCAGCGCCGAGACCACGGCGGACCCTAGCGGCCCGAGAAGTGAAACGAATGCCGCGAACCACGCGCCGCGGCCGAGGCGCCAGGTCAGCTCACCGACCACCGCACCCCACACGCCGGCCAGTAGACAGCCAACGCCGGGGCCCAAGACGAACAGGAGACTGTCCTGATGCAAGTCGCAGAAGTCACTGAGCGATCCGCGCACCAGCAAGATGAGGAACGCGATCCCCGCCATCGATAATCCACCGCTGAGGCCACGTCCAAAGGCCTCCTGGGGGCCACGCGGCCGAGCCTGTAGGACAA
>JAPYTK010000123.1:0-3666 GCA_029941785.1 Polyangiaceae bacterium
GAATACAACAACACCGTGCAGGATTTGTTGGGCACCAAGCAGAGCCCGGCGGACGACTTCCCCGAAGACGACATCAGCTTCGGCTTCGACAACATCTCCAGCGTGCTCAGCACCGCTCCCCTACTCATCGAACTGCTCGAGCGGGCCGCCACCGATCTCGCCGAGGAAGCACTCGCCATCCCGGTGCTGACGGAGACCTGGTTCTTCGAAGCAGAGACGCTGACCGGAACGGCGGGCGGCGCGCAAAACGACACGTACAACCTATGGTCGAACGGTAGCGTTGGCACCACCATCGCGTTCCCGACCGCTGGCCGCTACCGGCTCTCGGTCCGTCTGTGGGGAGCGCAGGGCGGCCCCGATCCGGTGAAGGCTGCGCTGCTCATCGATCAGGCGACCGCTGTCGAGTTCGATGTGCCCAATGGTCAGAACGATCCGCTGATCTTCAGCCACGAGATGGACCTCTCCGCCGGAACCCATGAATACGCGGTCGCCTTTTTGAACGACTTCTTCGATCCGAACAACAACATCGATCGGAACATGCTCGTCGACTGGATCCGAGTCGAGGGACCGCTCGACGCCGTGGGCAGCAATCCCCTGCGCGACGCGATCGTCACCTGCGACATTGAAGACGATGGGTGCATTCGGGAGATCGCCCGCACCTACTCGAGCCGTGCTTGGCGACGACCCGTCAGTGATGCGGAGCTCGATCGACTGCTCACCTTGTTCGAACTCGTCATGAACGAAGGGGGGGACGCCAACACCGGGCTGACGCTGGTGCTTCGTGGGATCTTGATGTCACCGCATTTCGTGTTTCGCCCCGAGCTGGACGCCGATCCGAGCAGCCTCGAGGCGCATCCGCTCTCCGATCACGAACTCGCCGCGCGCCTGTCGTATTTTCTCTGGAGCAGCATGCCGGACGAGGCCCTGTTCGCTGCCGCCGAGGCGGGGGATCTGCGAAACGAAGAGGGCCTGCGCGAGCAGGTTACGCGCATGCTCGCCGACGAAAAGGCCAGCGCCTTGGTCGACAACTTCAGCGGACAATGGCTGTACACGCGGGCCTTGGCCGATCACGAACCCGACTACGACACCTTCCCCGACTGGGATCCCGAATTGCGCGCAGCGATGGCCGAAGAGACACGCCGCTTTTTCGGCGCCTTGCTTGCGGGCGATCTGGGAATGGACACGCTGCTGACGGCCGACTTCTCCTTTCTCAACGCGCGACTCGCCAAGCACTACGGCGTGAGTTTTACCGAAGCCAAAGCGGACGCGGACGGCTACGCAAAAACGAGCCTGGTCCAAAGCAAAGGACGGCGGGGGCTCCTCGGTCATGGCAGCCTGCTGACCGTCACCTCCTACGCAAAACGAACCTCGCCGGTGAAACGAGGCAAGTGGGTCCTCGAGCAGCTCCTGTGTTCGCCGCCCTCCCCGCCCCCACCGGAGGTCGAGGGTTTGGTCGAGATGGAAGTGCCCACCGGGACGCTGCGCGAACAACTCGAGAAGCACCGCGCCGATCCCGTCTGCGCCAGCTGCCACGACGCCATGGACCCGCTCGGCCTCGGGCTCGAACACTTCGATGGGATCGGTGCATGGCGCGACGATGACCATGGCTTCGCCGTCGACGCGACCGGCACCTACAACGAGGAGGCGCCCTTCGACGGTGCGAGTGAACTGGGCGCGCTCATCGCCGCCGATCCGCGGTTCGCCGGTTGCCTCACGCACAAGCTCTTCACTTACGCTCTCGGCCGGGGCATCGAGGGCCACGATACGCCCCACTTGTCGCACATCGCCGAGGCCTTTCAGACCAGCGAACACAAGCTACCCGAACTCGTCGCGCTCATCGTCAGCAGCGATCCCTTTCGGATGCGGCGCGGCGATCCCGTCCCACAAAAGGGAGGTCAGCCATGATCCGAAAGCCCAAGCTATCCAGGCGACTCTTTCTCGGAGGTGCTGGCGCGCTGGTCGGGCTGCCCATGCTCGAATCGCTCATGAGCAAGACAGCCCGGGCCGATGACAGCTTCCCGATGCGAACGCTCGTGTTTTACGTGCCCAATGGCATGCACATGCCCGCATGGACGCCAAGTACGGTAGGCCCCCACGGCGCACTTCCACCGATCCTCTCGTCGCTCGAAAACGTCAAAGACAAGCTCTTGATACTGAGCGGACTGTCGAATCAGCCAGCCAAGCCGGATGGGCCAGGCGATCACGCTGGCGGCACCTCGGGCTTCTTGACCTGCGCCCACGCCAACAAGAGCGAGAGCGACATCCAGCTGGGGATCTCGATGGACCAGGTACTGGCCAACGAACTGGGCGACCAACCGAGCATCGGCTCGATGCAGAGCGGTAGCGAAGGGGGCGCGAGCGCCGGGGGCTGCGACTCCGGTTATAGCTGCGCCTACACGCGCAACATCTCCTGGACCTCCGAGACGCAGCCGCTACCCAAGACGGTCAACGCCAAAGTCGTCTTCGATCAGATCTTTCAGGGAGCCGATCCAAACGCCACCCTTCAGGAGCAACAGCGCCGCAAACTGTACCGGACGAGCGTGCTCGATTACGTCACGGGCGAGGCGAAGACGCTCAAGAACAAGCTCGGCCACCACGATCAGCTCAAAGTCGACGAGTATCTGACGGGCGTGTTCGAGCTCGAACAACGGATCAACAAGCCAGCCCCTCAATGCGAGGCGATCGCCCGACCGGAAGACGGCCTCAAGAATGCCGATCACATTCGGACGATGAGCGATCTGATGGTGCTCGCGCTGCAGTGCGACGCGACGCGGATCATCACGTACATGTTGGGCAACGCGGGAAGCAATCGCAATTACAGCTTCATCGGCGTCAGCGACAATCACCACGCGATTTCGCACCACCAGAAACTACAGGCGAATTACGACAAGCTGCAGACGATCGGCACCTGGGAGGTGGCCCAGCTCGCCTACCTGCTCGAACGAATGGACGCCATCACCGAAGGCACGGGCACCTTGCTCGACCACAGCATGGTCTTGTTCTCGAGCGAAATCGAGGACGGCAACACGCATGCTCACTACAACCTGCCGGTGCTGCTCGCAGGCGGCGCCCACGGCAAGCTCGCCACCGGGCAACACCTCAAGTTCGATCCCATCGAAGGCAAGTGGGGCCCCCCCATCGCCAATCTCTTCCTGTCGATGATGGAGATCACGGGCGTGAAGCGCGACAGCTTTGGCGACAACAGCACCGGAAAACTGACCGAGATCCTGAGCTGAACGCGCGGGGTGGTACTTCGGGGGCGCGAAGCTGACGTCGCGCCGCAGCGGCCTGAAGACCGGCTCCTGACAGCTCATCCCGAGCCGTCAGGAACCGTCGGTCGCCGGGTGGCCCACCGATCGGTAGGCCGCCGCGGCGGTCAGGAAGCGTGAGCTATTCCTCTTCCTCTTCCTCTTCCTCTTCCTCTTCCTCTTCTTCCTCTTCTTCCTCAGCGACGTCGTCGGCTTCGTCGGCGTCAGCGCTACCACCGTCAGCCGAAGCGCAACCCTTGACGCATTCCTTGCGGGCGTCCTTGTTGTCCTTGCCCTTGTTGTCCTTGACGCAGGCCTTGACGCACGTCCTGCAGGTCTTCTTGCAGGCCTTCTTGTCGTCAGCGTCTTTGCAGGCCTTCTTGCAGAACTTCTTCTTCTTGCCGCGCTTGCCCTTCTT
>JAPYTK010000123.1:3766-16571 GCA_029941785.1 Polyangiaceae bacterium
GCCCTTCTTGCCGCGCTTGCCCTTCTTGCCGCGCTTGCCCTTCTTGCCGCGCTTGGCCTTCTTCTTCTTCTTACGCTTCTTCTTTCTTAGTTCCGTGGCCTCATCCGCCGCGTTCGTAGCGTCCGACTCCGTCGCTTCCTCAGTGCTGATGTCACCAGCCACAGCGGCATTTGCATCGACCGTCGCACTCGCGTCTTGAGCCTCGCTTGCATGTGGCGCCGTGCTAAACGCCACCAAAGCCAGCGTGACAGTCAAGGCGACCGCCAGGTTTCTAATGAATTTCATTCTTCGTTCTCCTGTGCCCCCTGGACACGCTGGGACGCCTGGACGGCGACACATTGATGATGACCCATTGAGCCACAATTTCGGCTCGGCGTCTTGCAGAAGATCGACAGAAACCTGCTTCGCGTGGTGGTTAGCGAAGTGCCCTGATGCGAGGCCAGCGAGGGCCGTGTAGAGCTAGGCCGCGGCCTGCACCTCGACCTGAGCCATCTCGTCGGCATCCTTCTGCGCGTCCTTCTCTTCTTGCTCGGCGGCCTTCTTGATGTCGCGTTCGGCAGACTTGGCGGCCTTTTCTGCGGACTTCACCTTTTTCTTGTAGGCGGATTGCATCTTTCCTGACAGCTTTGAGCCGGCCATGTCGCCCGCTTTCTTCAGCGTCTTGGCCACCAGTTTCTCGCCGGCCGTAATCGCCTTGAGCGCCGGGGCCACCATCGCGTCGACGAGCGTTTTAACTGTGTTCTTGGCCAGTTTGTGGATCGCCTCCGTCACCCCTACTTTGGCCTTGGCGTACAATTGATTGAGCGTTACCGAAGCGAGAGCCGCGAGCGCGCCACCTACCACGGGCACCGATCCTACCGAGGTCACAATGCCGCTGATCACCGCGTTCATGAGCGGATCCACAGCGCTCCACACCGCCTTGAGCGCCTTGTCGACCGTTTTCGTGACGATCGGCTCGACCTTTTCCCAGATCTTGTACTGGATATGGAACTTGAGCGCTTCCTTGCTCTGGATGAGCGAGCCGATCTTAGAATCGAGTGATTTTGCGCCGGCTCTCGCTGCGCCGCCGCCAAGCTCGACCTTGCTCAAGGCCTTGACGATCATCGGCTTGAGCAGCTTGATGACCTTGGGCATGATGTTGGCCTGAAAGTTCGCCTTGCGAAGCTTGGTCTTGTAGGCCCTGTAGGCGCGCTTGGCCTTGCGCCAGTCCTTGCGCAGCTTCTTCTTCTTGTTCCTGTAGGCCTTGCGCGCATTTCGCTTGTCCTTGCGCAGTTTCTTTCGTAGCCGTTTTTTCTCCTTGCGAAAGGCCTTGCGTGCTTTTTTGCGCTTCGACTTTCGCTGGCCCTTTTTTGCTTTTCGGGCCGCCTTACGCGCTTTCCGGCGAGCCTTGCGGGCCTTCTTCTTTGCTGTGCGCCGGCCTTTCTTCAGGCTCGTTTTCTTTTTCTTGTAGGCCTTGCGCGCCTTCTTTTTTGCCTTCTTGTACTTGGCTTTGGCTCGGTCTTTCTTGCCCTTCGCTTTCGACTTTTGTTTTTTCAGTCTGTTGTAGCGTTTCTTGGCGAGCTTGACGTCGCCCTTCAACATCTTCTCGATGTCGAAGAGTCCGCCACTCCCCACGGCCTTGCTCTTGCTCGCGCCGGCGTCGAGCTGGTCGGAGTCCTTCTTGCTCGAACCGCGGCTGCTCTCTTTCAACTCGTCCGCTTCCTCCTTGGCTCGCTCCTTCTCTTCGTCCGCTTCATCTTGGTCGTCCTCGGCGTCGGCGAGCGCGTCATCCTCGTCCTCGTCCTTGTCGGCCTCCAGCTCCATCTCCTCCTCTTCCTCGGGAGTCATGACCGTTAGGCCGGCATCCTCAGCCTTTTCCTGTTTCCTCGCGGTCTTCTTCTTGCCCTTCTTGGTCTGCGACTTGCAGCCCTTCTTACACTCCTTCAGCTCGTCCTTCTTGCTCTTGCCTTTGTTGTTTGTTTTGCACTTCTTTATGCAGGCCCTTTTTTGTTTTGCCGTGAGTGTTTTGGCGTTGATGTCCGTGGCCGTGGTCATGCAGCACAGGGCGAGAAACAGAACAAAGATGATTCGAGCGAATTTCACGTGAGGATCTCCTTGCGGTGCTCCGACCGGTTCGCGGCGGAGCCTGCATATTTTGAGCTGGCGCCAAGGACTGAGACAGCTGGGGCCAACCCCCTTTTTACACGCGTTATCCCTCGGCGTCATCTGCTCTTGCGACAGATCCGTGCCCCCGCGTCCTCTTCGCTTCTGCCGCGAGAAGGTCTGCTGCCTGCCCGCTGCGCGCCGCGGCGAGATGGCCCGCGGGGCATGCTATCGTCGTGCCCCACGCGCACCTCGCGGGCGCAGCCCCAAACATCAAGCACATGAGCGTCGTTCTGATTTCACCGGCTCAGGAGCCCGCCCTCGCCGAGCACATGTTGGCGCTGCTGCCGAGAAGCTGGCCAGCCTTTCTCTTGCGGGCCGGCGCGCCCAACGCCGACGACCCACCGACGGACTGGTCGCGTTTCATCTCCGATTGGCCGGCGCACCAGCTCGCGTTGGTCGAAGAGGAGGTGGTCATCGCGACCGCGCACGCCGTGCCGCTGAGTTGGGATGGCGTCGTGCCGCCCGACACGGGTTGGGACTGGGCCGTCCGGGAGGCGGGCCGCGGCGCTCCGCTCGTGACGCTCTGCGCGCTGGCCATCACGGTGGCGCCAGAGGCTCAGAGCCGCGGCTTGAGCAAGATTGCCCTGCAAGGATTGGGAGACGTGGCCCGGCACCACGGACTACAGCGCCTGATCGTACCGGTTCGCCCCAATCACAAGCACCGCCTGCCCCACATGTCGATGGCCGACTACCTCGAGCGCAGGACCGAGGACGGGCTGCCCCAGGATCCGTGGCTTCGAACCCATATCCGGCGCGGCGGTCGGATCATGGGCGTGTGTTCTCGCTCGATGCAGCTCGCAGGGACGTCGGCAGATTGGTCCCGATGGACGGGCTTGCCACTGGGTGAGGACGGCAAACATGTCATCCCTGGTGGCCTCTCACCGCTGGAGATCCGCGATGGGATCGGTCGCTACGCCGAAGCGAACGTGTGGGTTGAACACCCGCTGTAGGCCTCGCTCCGCTCGCGCCCGGGCGGGAAACGTGAATCGGTGAGCCACACCGCCTTGGAGTCGACGGCCCCGAGATATGCTCCTATGCTCCGCCCGATGAGTGAAAAATGGGACCGCCGGTTCATCGCGCTCGCGCGGCACATCGCCGAGTGGAGCAAAGATCCTTCAACCAAGGTGGGCTGCGTCGTCGTCGGCCCGGATCGGGAGATCCGCAGCACGGGGTTCAACGGCTTCCCCCGGGGGATCGACGACACCCCCGAGCGACTCAACAACCGGGCCCTGAAGTATCCACTGGTATGCCACGCGGAGGAGAACGCCATCATGCACGCGGCGCGCACGGGGATCTCACTCAAGGGCTGCAGCGCTTACGTCACGTGGCCCCCTTGCACCCGCTGTGCGCGTTCGCTCGTGCAAGCTGGCGTGAGCGAGGTGATGTACCCGGCCGAGCTGCAGATCCCCGATCGCTGGCGAGAGGACTTCGAGATAAGTTCCAGCATGTTGGATGAGGCGGGCGTCCGTAGCCGCGAGGTCCCCGACGCCTGACCGTCGCCCCGATGGACGGGCAGCGCGTGAGTAGAGAACGACATGAAGACGATCGTCATCACCGGAGCGTCCGGTCACATCGGGGGCAATCTCGTGCGCGCGCTGCTCGATCAGGGGGAGCGCTTGCGGGTGATGATCCATGGCGAGGACAATCCAGCGCTCGACGGACTCGATGTCGAACGAGTGAAAGGTGACGTACGAGATCTCGATTCGCTCACGCGGGCCTTTGAAGGCGCAGATCTGATCTACCACCTGGCGGCACTGATCTCGATCACCGGGGGGCAAAACGGCCGGGTGCACGCGACCAACGTAGAGGGAGCACGAAACGTGGCGCAGGCGGCGCTCGAGGGCGGCGTGCGACGACTCGTCCATTTTTCCTCGTGTCATGCCTTTGACCTGCGAGCGACCACAATGATCCTCGACGAGACCGCGCCGCGTCCGTCGACGAATCACCCCGCGTACGACCAATCCAAGGCGGCGGGTGAGGCGCAAGTGCGAGCCGCCATCGCCAAGGGCCTCGACGCCGTCATCGTCAATCCCAGCGGCGTCATCGGGCCCAACGATTTTTCCCCCTCGCGCATGGGTGAGGCCTTGTTGTCGCTGAGAGACCGGCGTCTGCCGGGGCTCGTTCAGGGGGGCTTTGACTTCGTGGACGTCCGCGATGTCGTCCGCTCCGCCATCGTCGCAGCAGAGCGTGGTCGCACGGGCGAGAGCTACTTGCTTTCGGGGCACTACTGCACCGTGGCCGATCTCATGCGCCTCGCCGCCGAAGTTTGCGGAAGCCAGGCGCCGCGCTTGGTCACGCCCATGTGGCTCGCGCGTGTCGGCGCGCCCTTCATCACCGCCTACAGCCGCCTCAGCCGCAGCGAGCCCATCTACACGCTCGAGGCCCTGCACGCGCTGACGCTCGATCGTCCCCTCGTCGCTGACAAGGCCATCGAAGAGCTCGGCCACGACCCTCGCCCGCTCCGAGACAGCCTGCGCGATATTTTCGCGTCCTTCGAGGATATCGGGCGCTGAAGTAACCGCTGGTCGGGAATGCGGGAGATCCCCGACCAGCGGCCGTCTGCTCGTTAGGCATTCGCCTTAGGATGGACTAAGATACGTCCGGCTCACGCAAGAACGCCACGACTCGATGCCCATGCTCATTCGTTACTTTCTCATAGGCTTGTTATACTTGGGCGCTTGTACGAAATTTACAGCAGAAGACACGAGCAGCACCGGGCCTTCAAGTGCATCAGGCACAACCGGTGCAGGAGGCGCAGGGGGCACGCCCAACACGAGCGTCAACACCGTCACAGCCGGTGGAGGCGAGGAACTGTGCAACGCCCAATTCGAATTTCCCTTCCAACTAGGGGGAATGCCGTGCCAAGACTGCGCCGATCAGGTTGCCTGCGATGTTCTGCAGGCCTGCGATGAGTATGACTGCAAATTCCTCTACGATTGTTACCGAGGCTGCCTTGCCATGCACGATTCCCCATGCATATCCGATTGTCGCAGCCAAGTATCGGAAGTCGTCACGCAGACGTTCAACGAGGTCCTGGGCTTGCTCGCTGGCCAGTGTACGGTACCGTGCGGATTCACGCCCGACACCTTGTGCCAGTCACAAGGGATCCCAGCCTTCACGATCGACTGCCTCAAGAGCGCAGACCCGTGCTGCCAACCGGTCAGCTTGTGCGACAGTCATCAAGAATGTCAGAAGTGCGCCTCGGGCATAGCGACGGGCAATTGCCAAAACGTCCCCGAGTTCAACAGCCTCTTGACGTGCCTGACCCTACAGACCTCCTGTGTTTTTTAGGGACTCGTCGCCGCGCGGTCAGCTGGCACGGGATTACGAGTGGTGGACCGGGGCCATGGTGGGCGCATAACGCAACGCTTGGGCCGTGCAAGCGAAAGAGTCGAAGCCGGTTGACCGTGCTAGGCTCGAACGATGAACCGACTTGGATGCGCCCCTGCCCTTTTTCTCTGTGCGGCGCTCGCAGCTTGCGGCAATGACGGCGTCTCCGACGAGGACAGCGCCCGCATCGCCTACCTCGGACTCGACGCATCGATCGATCGGGCCATGACCCTCGGCTTCAAGGGCTTCAACGAAGCAAGCAGCGCGAACATCGCGAAGCAGTCCGATGGGGGCGCCGCGCGAGGGACCATGGACGTGGACGGCAAGGTCGACCAAGGAGCGAGCAACAACAAGAACATGGATCTGAACGTGGTCCTCACTGGCTACGCCGACGGCCCTGTCGCGGAAGTCGATGTCACCTATGACACGGCCAACGGACCCATCCTTCTAAGCCTGAGTCTCAAAGGCTTGCCTGATGCGGACTTCACAGGGAGCTTCACGGGCACGCCCACCATGACCGGAGATCTGCTCGGCCCCGTGCTTTTGAGTCTCACGCTCAGCGGCCAGACCGAGGAGAGTCCCGACGCCGCGGGCGATGTGCGGCGCAAGCCCGGCACCCTGCGGATCACGGGCACGGCGACGAGTGACTTTGGCACCTACAGCGTCGAGGTCAGCAAGTGAGGGCGGAGCGAGCCGCCGAGCCCCAATACGGGCGCCACCTTGAAACCAGGCAGCAGCGTCACTACCGTTCGCCTATGTCACGCCTCAAGATCATGGCTGCTTCCGTGCTGCTCCTCTCCGCCACTGCATGCAGCAGTTCACCGCCGTCCGGCCAGCCGGAAACGGTCAGCTACGAAATCGTACTCGAGAACACCTCGACCATGGATGCGCTCGATACCTCGGCCGGCAAAGCGGACATCGTCCTCGCTCCGGGTGTGTGGGCCGTGCTGACCAGCGGCACCTTGTTCGAGGCGGGCGGCAGCGCAAGCACGAGCTTGGAGGCCCTTGCAGAGGATGGCAACAACGGACCGTTTCTGATCGACCTCAAAGGACAGGACCACATCGATCAATCCGAGATCCTCGGCGCATCGCACGGCACGAGCTACGACGATGCACCCATCCTGCCAGGCGATGTCGTGACGGTAAGAATCGACGCGCTCTCGGATCAACGCTTCGGACTCGCCGCCATGTTTGCCCACTCCAACGACATCATGATCGCGTTACCGCCCGAAGGGATCGCGCTCGACCGCGAACTGGACAGCACTATCGAGGTCGCCGCAGAGCTCGCCTACTGGGACGTCGGTACCGAGCAAAACGAGGAGCCCGCGGTTGGCGCCAATCAACCAGGCAAACAGAGCGAAGCGGGCGCGGGCGATGTGGAAAGCGGTACGATCACGAAGCTCGACAACAACGAAGATGCGGCTGGGTTTGCCTATCCTGCGATCGCCGACTTCGTGCGGCTCACTCTTAAGCGCGTGAAGTAGGCGCCCAGCCCACGAGTTTGCGCCACCTCGACATGAGGTCGCCTCTCGTGGTCACCCGCAGCCCCGCGACCTCAACGCCACCGACGGCGCAGGGGAGCGAGCAAGGCGATCGCGAACCACCACAACGACATGTGGCGCGGCCGAGCGACACGGCAGCCACATGAGGCGTCGGTGGCGACAGCGCCGCTTCCCGCCCCTCCGCCCGAGTGCCCCGCGCCTCCCATGCCGCCGCTGACCGATCCGCCAACTCCTGCAGTGGCCGCGGCCGGAAGGGGGGTCCCACCGACGCCGCCCAAACCTCCTGCGCCAGAGGCACCACCGCTTCCGCCGACACCTGCGCTCCCGTTATCGCAAACGTCGCCGATGCCGTCTTTGTCCGCGTCCTCTTGAAGAGGGTTCGCGGTCATCGGACAATTGTCCTGATTGTCGTAAACCGAATCGCCATCGCCGTCGCGCCGGACGATGGCATCTGTCGCGAAGGCCTTCCCCTTGTCGCCATCAGGCGACGCGTCGTAGGAGGCCGCATTCTCCACCGGCGTCTCATCGGGCACGTCCGCAACCACCATGTCGAAGATCACGTCGGCGCTCGCGTTCGCTGGCACCGCCACACCGTTGACAAAAAGCGTCGTGGCCGTCGACGCGTCCATCCCCCCTGCAGCGTCAACGAGCACCCACGATGCGGCCTCCGGCGGAATGGGATCGGTCACATCGACCAAGCCAGGAGCCGAACCCGTGTTGTCGAGATGAATCGTGTAACGCAGCGCATCACCCGGATTCACAATTCCGTCATTGTTCAGATCAGTGAACAGTTCCCAGCTCTTCGTCGACGTCGCGGTGAAAACCGGCTCGTACACATTCACCCCCACAATATTGTACACAAGCCACCACTTGTCGTTTCCGGCCTTGTAGGTCTGAGCCACCGCCACATCGCCAGGGGTGAGGGCGCCGCTAATATCAAACTTGTCGATGTCTACTCCCAGCGTACCGGTCTGCGGCGGAACCGTGGTGTTGATGGTGTGATTCATCGGGTTGCCTGCCGGATTGATGGCGTCCTGCAGGATCAAGGCTTTCCCTGCCGGTTGACCCTTGACGCTCACCTCTTCGCCAGCCGAACCGCCGACATCGCCTTCCAGAGCGTAGAAGGTGAGGTCACCTTCGGGCGGACTATCGATTTCGATGTTTCCCAAGGTGAATTGCTGCACCTGGTTGACGCTGGCCGACATCGTCAGCAGGCCGTCCCACAAGGCAATACGCCGGGGCGTGGCACCAAGTTCGCGCACCACGAGGACGACGGAGAACGACGCATTGTTGGTCGAACCGTTGTTGATGAGCGCCGCAAACTTGTCGACCGTATAGCTACCGATCGTGCTCGACACCAACCCGGTGACCTTTGCCCGACACAGTTGCACGTCGTAACTGACAGCGCCGGCGCTCGAGCAGTAGCAAACATCCGCCTTGACGGCCTTGGGCGTACCGCCCGGCGCGGTAAAATCGACCGTATCGTCTATGGTCTGAACACAATTCGATTCTGTAACCGAGCCGCCCCAGTAGAGGTAGGCCGCGAGCAACGGGGAACTCGGCGACAAGTCGTTGGTGGTGACCGCCGCGCTCGCCGGCTGGGAGAGCATGTCGACCTTCGTGGTGTCCGCGTCGGGACCATCCACGGCCAATGGCGCTCCGGTGGCGAAGAACTTAACACCGCCCGACCACTCGGCGAGCGGTGCCATGGGCTGATCAGCGGATGCGTCGACGCATAGCGACATCGCAAGCAAAGCGATCAGAACGGACCCCAAATGACGCAGCAGAGCACCCTCCTCGCGCCTAGATTAGCACTTCCTGCCCGCTTCTTGGGGGGCAACCTCAACCGGCCCTCAGTCCTCGATACAGACCAAAGATTCGCCGCCGCCCGATCCGTTCTTCTTGCCCTTGCAGGTGTAGCCACCACGGCAGTCTATCGGCTCGTAGCACTCGACCAAGCACACGCCATTGTCCTTGTCGACACAACGCGTTCCGGACGGACAATCCTCGTGAGAAAAGCAGCGCACCGAACAACTGCCTCCAGGAAAATCGCCGCTGGTCAGGCACACAGAGCCCGACGCGCAATCGTCCACGGTCGTGCATGGCCCGCCTACGACAAGCCCCTCGGTCCCCACCGAATCGCCACAATGAACGCTCGTCAGTAGGAGTGCGCCTGCGAAGGCGATGAGTAGCCGTCCTCTGGCTTGCTTACCCAGCCTCGCGTCCTGCCTGAAATATTCCATCAGCGTCTCAGTCCTCGTTTGGTGATCATTCGTCTAAGAAGCAGCGTGAACTACTTCTGCCAAACGTAGCACAATTCAATCAGACGACGCTGGGGCTTGCAGACAACGCTGGAGTTTGTGCTGGATGCAAGTCGAACGGAGCGTCGTAGGGTGGCGCCCAAACCATCACGAAAGCTGCATTCGCAGGTCAGACCGGGGCATCACGCGTGTGCACAACTCGCCAACAGCACAGCCCGCGAGCAGCGGCTTGCACTTTGCGTTCGACACGTGCGGCCCTCGCCAGGTTGACGGCTCTAGCACTCCTTGATGAGCCGCCGGACGTCCTCGCGGTGCACGGGCTTGTCGAAGAAGTCGTCGGCCCCCGCCGCTCGAGCTTCCGCTTCGCTCTCGTCCGAATCGCTCGCACTGACCACCACGATGCGTCGGTCCGACTCGACCGCATCGCGCACGCCGCGAACGAACGCGTTACCAGGCATCTTCGACATTTGCCAATCGCAAACAACGACATCAAAATCCTGAGTCGTCGCGAGTTCGAAGGCGGCCCGGGGGTCCGCCTCTGCGGTTACCCGGCAACAGTAGAACTCGAACTGGCGCTGCATGGCGCGAGCAACTATGGGGTGCTCCTCGGAAATAAGAATCCTCATAGACAGGTCAATCGTTGCGTGGGTTAAGGGGGTTGACGATCGCTCGATCCACGATGACCGGCGTGCAGATTTGGTGAGAATTATCTGTGTCAGAATTCACTCGCACTTGTCTCACAGCAGTGACGCGCCCGATCGGTTTGGCAGTCGTCGACGACGGCTGGCCTCGGGGCGGCAGCGCCGACGGTGAGGCGCTCGTACAAAGGTCGGCTCCGGGGCCGGCCTCATGCGCATTGCCGGTGATGGTGAAAGACCAATACATCGCACCCAACAGCTGTGCACGCCACATGCCAAGTTGCCCGCTCGTGACCTCGCGGACTTAGGGGCCTTCGTCTCCCTTATGATTGCATCGGTGAAAGGGGCGTCTTTCAAACTTGCACGAATTGTGCCCAAATCCGCAGATTCACTCCTCTCGGCGGTGCCGGCGACTATCTAACGGCAGCCTTGCGCAATTCTGTCTCCAACAACAACGCATGCTAGGATCCGGTGCGATTGACGACGTGCTTCTCGTAGGCGACGGTGGGGAGTCGATACTCAAAACACCCCGCAGGCCCCAGCCAATCGGCACCGTGGAACCATCGAACGATAGAATCAAACGAATGACGAACATCCCGGAACGACTCGGCTTGGCGACGAGACTCGCGGTCTTGGGAGTCCTTCCGCTGGCCGCGTCCGGCTGCGGCCTCGACACCGTTTTCGTCGATCCTCCCGGGGTGGAGCGCGGACACGGTGGCCTCCTCATCGAGGGGGACCCCTACGTGGAGTTGGGGATCTACCACGAGCAGTTATACGAGCCCTTCGGCGCCGAGGCCGAGTGTCCGATCGTGTTCGGTTTGCAAGGAGGAACCTGGACACACCCTGCGATCCGCATCCAAGGGATCGCGCCACAGGCGGTCGTCGACTGCAGCTTGACGGCCATTGTGGATGACGAACTCGTCGGCACAGCGAAAGCTCTCTCGCAGTTCTTCATCACGCCGGACGGCCTGTTCGAAGTGCAATCCTATCCCGTCCCCATCGTGCACACGGATCCAGAAAAGGGCCCTGGCATCGAGGATCTCTTCAACCAGAACGCCGTGCTCAAATGCACCGTGAGCGACGACGAGGACCGGCAGAGCGAAGCGGTCGCCACGGTAAAACTGATCGAAGGGTAAATGAGCACCATACGCAGCTCTGTGTTGTGCTTCGGCGCGCTCCTCGGCGGCACCTTGGCGCTTGCGAGCGGAACGAGCGGCTGTGAGCCGGAGGCCATCGTGCTCCATCGGGACAATTGTGTCGTGTGCCACCAACCGCTCAGCGCCAAGGGTGAGCCGGTAGGACTCGAGGACGCGCACCCATGGTCCCCCGTCTCGTGTGTAGGTTGTCACGGAGGCACGCCGCGGATTTGTGACGGTGAGATCGATGGCGAGTATTGTTCGACCGGGTGGAACTACGACAAGGACCGCGCCCACGTACCGACTGACGGCTCACCACCGTACCTTCGGAACTTGCCCTCCGACAAACTCGACCAGGTTTCGCCGGACTACTTACGCTTCGTCAACCCAGGCGATTATCGTGTCGCCGAACAAAGTTGCGGGGGCGCCGCACTCGGCTCAAGCTGCCATGCCGAAACCGTGCAATCCGCTTTGCGATCGACGATGCGGCACACCGCGGGCGAAGTCGCCGTCGCCCGTTACCGAGCCGAGAAGCAGCCGCATCCCCGAGGGATCTACGGCGCACAAGCTCTCACGGACCCCGACCCGGGCAGCGCCAAGGCGTGCGGCGTCGAACGCCTCGAGATGTACGACCCTGAACCGATAAACGTCGCTTCGAGCGATACGACCGACGGGCCGACAGTTGGTAATGCACAAGACCAGTACATGGTGAAATCGTGTTTTCGCTGCCATCTGGGCGACTTCGGAGAGAACCTCTTCCCCGGCGACTTTCGCTCATCAGGCTGCACGGCGTGTCACATGAATTACGCGAACGACGGTCTCAGTCACAGCGCAGATCCCACCATCAACAAGCAAAACGCGCCCCATCCTATCAAGCACGAACTCACCTTGTCCCCTTCGGTCGATCAATGCGTCCACTGCCATTACCGCGGTGGCCGCATTGGGATCAGCTTCCAAGGTTACCGAGAAAGCCCCGGCCCTGGGTTGACGCCAACCAACATCGACGTTTTGGGCGAAGCGCTCCACGGGCACGACGCCAATTTCTACATCACCGACGAAGACACGACGAATAGTTACGATGAAACACCGCCAGACGTTCACTTCGAACTCGGCATGCACTGCGTCGATTGCCACACCGTTCAAGACGTACACGGAGACGGACATCTTTACGCCGACACCCAATGCGCCGTCAGCACGAAGTGCACGGATTGCCATGGCACGGTCCGTGAGTTTGCGACGCCCGACCCCACGCGAAACAACCTCTACTACAAGGATGACGGCAAACTCTACCTCCGGACCAAGGTCACCGGATTGGAACTCGAAGTGACCCAAACCCGGGATACAGTCACCGCCGGCACGTCCCACTACACGCCAGCCGCGGCCATGGCCATGGGGGTGAACGAAAAGGGTTTCAGCCACACCGACGAACTCGAATGCTACACATGTCACGCAGGGTGGGCCCCCAATTGCTATGGCTGCCACGTGTCGGTCGATCTCACGCGCTTCGCGCCCTATCACACCACCGGTATCGAGCAGCCCGGCAAGCCAGCCGGTGGACGCAAATGGATTTCGCTACACGACATGGTGCTCATTCGGAACACCGACGGAAAGATCGCGCCGAGCATGCCCGCGGAGCGTTTTTTCATGACCCTTCTCGGAGTCGATGAAGAAGAGACACGCAAGCAGGGCAAGACGGTGACCAAAACGCTGATCAAGTCGAGCCCGCGCCCCTTCCATACCAAGGACGGTCGCCGCATCGCTGGTTTTGGGCAGCGGGCCATCAATCCCCACAC
>JAPYTK010000124.1 GCA_029941785.1 Polyangiaceae bacterium
ACCTTCAGCCGTGCCCGCCGGAAACTCCCCCGGCCCTTGAAGGCCGGGCAGAAGTGGATCGATGCGCATATCATCCCCGGTACGATCACGGTCTACCTCGGCCTTCAGCCTGTATACGCCACACTCTTTTCTCCCGGGAAGGGCGGCGCGGCGATTCCCGGCTACGATCCCACGGTCTACGCGACGACCGAGACAGGCGTGTTCTTCCTGGAGTGGAAGGAGCATGTGGCCACGATGACCAACGAAATGGGAGAGCCTAAGGTCATGTGGATCACCGATGTTCCCCATATCCAATACCTTCGCGCACCTCTCGCCATGCACGTTTCCTTTTGGCATGAAGACTTCAGTAACAAGAAGAGTGCCGAATGCCTCAATGTGTCACCCCGCGACGGGCGTTGGCTGTTCGGTTTCACCGAACCGCAGTTACCGCCCGATTGGAGCGCCATCCGACCCGGTGGGGGCAACGGAAAATCGACCCCGATCATCGTCAGTGCTTTCTAGCCGGGCCGACAATTACGATGCATACACTTTCTCTTCTTTTCCTCGTTTGCGCGCTTGCATCGTGCGCAGGAGGGGAGCGTGACGGCGCCGGTCAAAGTGGTCCGAGTTCCTTTGTGGACGCCCTGCGCCTAGAGAGCGCATCGGACCGCCGGCAGCCCAACACGTCAGGCGGCGAGGGAAAGGGAAAGGGACAAGCCGAGGAGTTCCCCGAAACGATGATCACCGTCAGCGCCGTGGGCGACTGCGCCTTGGGCGATCTTCGTGATGGTGCGGGTGCACCAGGCTCGTTCAGTGCAGAACTCGCCCTGCAGTCCGACCCCATGGCTTACCCCTTTTCAGGTGTGAGTTCAGTATTGGCTGGGGACGACCTCACGATCGCCAATCTGGAGGGCGCTCTGACGAACCGCCGAACCCCCATCACCGACGGTCTGGCGATTCGCGGACGACCCGACTACGCCGCCATTCTCACGCGCGGTCACGTCGAACTCGTCGGTTTGGCGAACAACCACAGTACCGACTACGGACTGAGGGGGCTCAGAGATACGCGCCGCTCACTCGAGCAGCATGGCATCGGCCACTTCGGGTTCGGCACCATCGACCGCCGGGTCATCCGTGGCGTGCTCGTGGTCAATCTGGGCTACATCGGAGGTCGCGATGGCACCATGGTCCGCATGGTGCGAGACATCGAACGGGAATCCAAGACCGCGGCCATCGTCATCGTGTCGCTTCATTGGGGAATCGAACTGATCGACGTGCCTGACATGACACAACGCCGCCTCGGTCATGCAGCGGTCCGGGCTGGCGCAGACTTGGTTCTCGGTCATCACCCTCACGTTCTTCAGGGGATCGAGGCCTATCGCGGTCGGCACATCGTCTATTCGCTAGGCAATTTCGTCTTCGGTGCGAACAGCCAACCGCGTCACACGCAATCGATGATCTATCAGGAACAATTCTTCGTGGAGCAGGGTAGACTCAAGCGCGTCGAGGGGCGCGTGCTCCCCGTGCGAATCTCATCGACGACCCACAGAAACGACTTTCGGCCGCAGTTGCTTGAGGGCCATGACAGAACACGACTCCTCGCCAGACTCGACCGACTCAGCGCCGCCTTGGCGCGCTGACGTCCTGGCGGCCATCCTCACCGTGTGCTGTGCGCTTCCGGGCGTGATCCTCATGTGGGATTTCACGGTCGACGATTCACTGATCGCCCCACGTTATGCACACCACCTGGTGCAGGGTGTGGGATATCGATTCAGTGCAGCAGATGGCGTCACAGACGGCGTCACCCCTCTGGGCTGGGCTCATGTCTTGGTGCCCTTCGCTCGTGGGGGCGTGCTGTCCGCGTGGATGGCGGCAAAATGGATCGGCGCTGCGAGTTGGCTGGCGGGCGTGGCCTTGCTCGGTGTGGCGATCCGGCGGGTCAGCGACAGCAACAGGAAGTGGTTGGCACTTGTCCTGTTGGCACTCTGCACACCCACAGCCGCGTGGAGTGTAGCGGGTATGGAGACGGGCGTGGTGCTCGGCATGGCCGCCGCCGCGATGGCCCTGCGTGTGCTGCGCCCCTCATGGAGTGTCCCTTGCGCGGCCCTTGTGGCGGCTTGGCGGCCGGAGGCTTTGCCGTGGGCGCTGGTGATCGCTGCCACGCCGGGCAGGGACGAACATCTGGACGGTTGGCAACGCGCGCGGCGCATGGGGCTGACGTTGCTCCCCTCGGCTTCGCTCGGGCTCCTGCGTTGGCTCGTCTTTGGTCAGTTTCAACCGCTCAGCCTTCTCGCGAAACAACCAGACTTCACCTTGGGGTATCGGTACGCGGTCGCGTGCTTCTTGCTCACAGGCCCTATCGCGCTGCTCGCTTTCCGGGGTCTGCCAACGTGGGTGCGCGCGCTCCAGTTGAGCGTGTTGGTGCACCTGGCTGCGATGGCGATGGCAGGTGGAGACTGGATGCCCTTGTCGAGATTGATGGTCATTGCGCTTCCTGGCTGCATGCTGGCCGCCGCGCACATCTTCGCCAGCGGTGGGCCGGTGTGGGCCGGACTCCGTTTGACCGTCTCGGCCGCCGGACTCCTTTTTGTCGCCTGGAGGGTGGGGCCGCGGGCGGCGAAAGTGGGTACAACGCGGCTGGCTCTCGTCGATGCTGCCCGCGAAAAACTTCGCGGTCGCTGTGCGGTGGGCACGGTCGATGCCGGTTGGGTCGGTGCGGCAACGGCATCCCGGATCGTCGACTTCGCGGGCGTGACGGATCCGGCCGTAGCCGCCATGTCCGGAGGTCATACGAGCAAACAGGTGCCGCGAGGTCTGCTCGATGCAAGAGCGGTGGACACGGTTATCTTGTTGCTGGCGAAGGACGCCCGCGTCGCGACACCTTGGTTCGAGAGTCGTTTTCGCCGCTACACCGAAGCGTATCTAGCGCCCCGCCTAGGGGCCATGGGTTTTGCCGCCCATTCGCTACGCTCCGGCGCCTTGCACTATCTCGTAGCCACCCGAACCGTAGCTTGCCCCCTGCAAGCCAAGGAGCAGATGCGCTAGAGTGGGGTCGGTGTTCAAGGTGAAGTCATGGTGACTCGGTCGCGGCTAACAGAAGGGCTCTCACGTCTTTTTGACCGAGCCTCGCTCATCGCCCACGGAGGAGACCAGCAGCAGGATGCGGCCCGGGCCGCGCTCGAGGCTGGGCGCGTCATGGAAGCACGGTCGCTGGCGCGGGCGCTCGCTGAGCGGATGCCGGACTCGCCGTCGGTGCTGAGTTTGTGGGCCGAAGCCGCAGACGCGTGTGGGCTCGATGAGGAAGCCCTGGCCGTTCTGGGGCGTCTGGCAGGCTGTGTCCCATGGCGCCACGACGTTTGGATCGCCATCGCGCGCGGGACCGGCTCTCCCTTGGATCCGACCGTACAAGAAGCCCTCATCCGCGCGACCGAATCGGCGGATCCCGGGGTGCGGCGAGATGCCTCATTCTGTTTGGTCGACTCGGACTTGTCACAAGGCATGCCACACCGTGGCCTCAGATGGCTGCAGCGCGTCCCGCGGCATGTGAGTCAGCCCGACCCCGAGTGGACACAGCGGCAAGCGGAGTGTTTGCTTGCGATGGGTCGGCGGCGACAGGCCGAGTCGGTGGCCGACACGCTGCCCGCACGAGCAGGGGATGGCCGGCAGAGCCTGCTGATGGCACGACTTCGCCATGGTCGCGACGGGGCCTCGGCAGAATCGTTGAAGCACGCGTTACGCGCCCACCTGCTGGGCGAATCAGACGCCGAGGAACTCTTGCTTCAATGGGTCGTCGCTTGTGACGATGAGCCGGCGGTAGCGAAGGTGCGAGCGGTTATCGAGGAGCAGGGACTGACCGACAGTGTGCGCTGGAAAGCGGCCTTCGCATTGCTCGCCGGCGATGAGGCGACCGCCGGTGCGCAGATGTTGGCGGCCGCCCGCGGCGGCGACGAGGCGGCAGCTCGGTCCTTGCTCTCATGGGCTGCGGTTCGTGGAGATTGGGACGTCGTGGATCAGCTCGCCGAATCCCAAGCCTTGTCTTCATCGGCTCGCGGGCTTGCGTCCTTGGCTCAACGAGCGCGACAGCAGCCGGTCGCGGTGCTCGATGAGGTCGCGACGCTCCGGCGCGGTGGCATGCAAAAGTGGTGTGACGCCGCTGTGCGGCTCGCCGTCGAGCAACTCATCCCCCCTCGTGCAACGGCCCAATGGCATGTCCTGTTGGAACGCATGGGCCGCGTTTACGAGGGCGCGGCCGACGAGGCCGTGTCGCGCGAACTCGAAGCGCTCGTCGCAACGGACCGACTGCAGCTGCGCGTGGCCGTCATCGGTGAATTCAGCGTGGGTAAGACAACTCTCATGAATGCGTGGCTGGGAGCCGAGGTCGGGCCAGTGGGGATCAAACCCACGACGGCCTACGCCACGTGGTTGGCCTACGCCCCGGATGACTATGTTCGCATCGACCTGACGACCGGGCCTTCCCGTGTGCTTCCGCACGCTGAACTTCGGGCCTGTTTGGCTAAGCTCGACGACAACGCGTCGGTGAGCCGCGTGTCCATCTATAGCCACAAGCACGAACTTCAGCACCTGCTGCTTCTCGACACACCTGGTTTCAATGCTGGCAAAACCGAGCACGAGGAGCGAGCCTGGCAAGCGGTCGACGAAGCGGACATCGTCATCTGGGTGAGCGACGCGACAGCTCCCCTCAAGGACAGCGAGCGACGCGTGCTCGAGGCGATCGGTCAGCGAGGCATACCCGTTCAGCTCGTATTGAATAAGGTCGATCGACTCGCCGCCGACGAGCGGGACAGCGTCTTGCACTACGTGCGCACGAAAGCCGACAAGTTGGGTACTCGTCTCATCGGACCGCCATTCGGAATGTCAGCGCGCGACGCCTTGCGAGAGAAGCTCCAGCTTGCGGCGGATGACGACCTCGATGATGCCTCGTCATCAGGCTGGTGTGATTGGCGCGAGTTCGTGCGTGTCGAGCTCGTGGCGCGAGCAACCCTGCACGTCGAGCGAGCGATGCGACGTCGCGCAGCCGCCTTGGCCATGCGGCTCGGCGCGGCGGCGAGCGATGCCAAGCCTGCCGATCGGAGTCCAGAGGCCTTCGCCCTTCAAACGTTTGCCAGTCGATGTCGGAGCGAAGGACACGAAATGGCGTGCCAGCTGCTCGATGCGCTCGGCATCGCAATGAACGCCCTACGCGATGACCTCGAGCCGCTTCGGCACTTGAGTCCCGATGGAATTCCTGCGGACGCCACAAATTACGTCATCGGTCGCAGCCTCGCTCGCGTGCATCCCGTTCTCTGTCAACATTTCATCGAGGGGGCAGGGGCAGCGCAGGAGCAGGCGCGCAGCGCCGCGCGTCCCCTGTTTTATGGTCTCATCGTCGCCGCGGCGGCCTCGAGCCCAACCCCACTGACGGCATCGCGATTGCTCGTTCCACTCACGGCAGCCATCACCGAGATCGGGAGCCAGCTTCAGGGACGGATCCCCGACGCCGGGGCGAATCTGGATTCCGCGGCCTACGAGCTCGATTGTGTGGTGCGCTCTCTCATGGCGCCGCTCGAGGTCCTAGAGCAAGAACCAGACGAGAGCACCGCCTAGGACGAACAACAACACAAAGAGAATCACGATCGCTGAAGATGAGCGGAAGTTTGAATCCAAAACGGACGGCGGATGTGCCGCGTTCAGCCTTGGCTCGAGTGGCTCCTGCGCCGAGTCTTTGATTGCCGTACCGGCCTCCAAATCGACGGGTGGGAGAGGATGATGGAGCGCCTCGGCGTTCATGTCGTCCACCGACAGCCCATCGTCGCCCTCCGCCGGCTCATCTTCGTCTAGTCCGCGCATTGTCGGCAAGGTTGACCGTTGGGGTTGAAGGCTGCGCAGAAGGGGGGCACTTGGTGTGTATCGCTCCGCGGTCGGGTCACCGTCCGTGTCGAGAATCACCGCGACTCGGGCCAGCTGCCGACCCAGTTCCCGTGCCGTCTGCCAACGATCGGATGGATCCTTTTCGAGACAGCGCAAGATCACCTTCTCGAGTTCGGGGTGGATCTCAGACACGATACCCCGCGGACTCGGGGGCCTATCCTTCAGGTGCATGCGCGCGACCTCGATGGGGTTTTTCGCATTGAATGGGAGCACGCCTGTGGAGATCTCGAACATGAGCACGCCCGCCGTGTACAAATCAGCTCGCGTGTCCACATTGCTGCTAAGCGCTTGTTCTGGCGCCATGTGCGTTGGCGTTCCCACCGTCATTCCAAACTGGGTCAATGATGCCGGGCGGCTGTCCGGGGCATCATCATCGTCACCGCTGCGAATGGACTCGCCAGGCAGCCGCGACCGGCGGTGCTCCGGCAAGAATTTGACCACGCCAAAATCCAAGACCTTGATACGAACCCGGGGATCCGTGCCCTCCGAGGCAACCACCATGATGTTCTCGGGCTTCAAGTCGCGGTGAACGAACCCCATCGAGTGGGCCGCATCGAGCACGTCGCAGAGTTGGCAACCGATGTCGATCGTGGACCTCTGCGACAGGCGCCCGTGTCGTTGGAGAAAGGTGTACAGATTCTCCCCGGCCACGAGCTCCATGACGATGAAGGGAATGTCGTGCTCAAATCCCCAGTCCGACACGCGAACCACGCCATCGTGGTGGAAACCGGATGCTGCCTTTGCTTCGCGTTCGAAGCGACTCACCGCGACCGGGTCGTCGGCCAAGGTGGGATGAAGGAGCTTGACCGCAACCTGTTTGCCTTCTTCGATGTCGACGGCAAGGTAGATCGACGCCATCGCGCCACTCCCGATCCGACCCGCAATACGGTACCGCTCGGCAATCAGCGTTCCGACCGTAGCGAGAGAGCGTCTCAGCAAAGCAGCACGCCCGAGTTGACGACGGAGGAGCCGGCGAGAAGAGGTAGGCTTCGTCGTGGAAGCGCGCAGATCCTAGCTCGTGGCCTTGCCCAGCATAGCGTCGAGCATGCCCCGATCTCCTTGCACCGCCACGCGCTGCGCATACAGCCCGGTGCCATACCAGCCACCCAGTTCCTCGCCGCCACCTGCTCGCCCGGGCCCCCCATGATTCATGGACGGTAACACAGTGCCTGGAGAAGGGGCTTGATCGGCAATTTTTGTCGAGGCAAACATCACTCGGCCATGGTGAGGGCCGACCTCGGCAAGCATGGCACCGGCGTAGCTGCGGTCGTCCGTATAGATAGAGCATACAAGTCCGCCTTGCCCTTTGGCCACCCACGTTCCGGCTGTGGCCGCGTCGTCGACGCCCCCCATCAAGGTCGCGACGGGTCCAAAAACCTCATCGTCGTGGACGCCTGGAACATCGGGCGTGTCGCTCTCCAACAATGTAATCGGCACGAAATACCCTTTTCCGTCCTGGGTACCGACAAGCTCGGCGTGTTCCGATCCAAAGACCTTTCGCGTCTGACTTGCGAGAACCTCGATCCCGGCGAGCACATCGCCGCGTTGTTGGGCGGTCGCCACCGGGCCCATCTTGACTCCCGCCGCTGCGGGGTTGCCCACACGCACAGCCCCGAGGCGTTCGACGAGGTCGTCGCGCACCCGTTCGCGGATGGCGCTCGACGTGAACACGCGACGTATGGCCGTGCACTTCTGCCCCGCCTTTTGAGTCATTTCGCGCGACACGTCCCGCAAGAACATGTTGTACGTGTCGCTACCCGCCTCGATATCGGGACCAAGAACGGCAGCGTTGAGGCTGTCCGCCTCGACATTGAGCCGTACCGCACCACTCGCCACCTGCGGCAAGGCGCGTAGGCGGCCGGCCGTCTGGCTGGAGCCCGTGAACGAAATGACATCCTGGTAGCCGAGCAGTGTCGGAAGCACGTGAGCCGAACCGACCACCGAACTCAACGTTCCGGCAGGCATTTTGTCGACCGCGATCTCGACCAACCGTGCAGCGACGCACGCCGTGCTCGTGGCCGGTTTGACCACGATGGGCATCCCCGCGAGCAGCGCGCACGCAGCCTTCTCGCCGAAGCCCCACGCCGGGAAGTTGAACGCATTGATCAGAACCGCGACGCCATTGCGGGGCAGCCAAGCATGACGCCCCACGAATCGACGCGATTGCCCCAATTGGAGCATCTCGCCGTCTTCGTGGACCATGGCGTCGCCTTTGGCCGCCGCGAGACCGGCATAATAGGAGAGCGTCGCCGAAGCACCGTCAATGTCGAACTTCGCGTCGGAGCGGGTGTTTCCACCATTGCTGATCGCCAGTTCAATGAGAGCCTCCCGATGTTCGTGGATGGTCGACGCCAAGGTCTGCAGCAGCTGACCGCGTTGGGCCAGGCTGAGCTTGCGCAGCGCCGAACCCCCCTCGCGGCGCGCAAAGTCGAGGCCTGCCTCAAGGTCGAGGCCCGTCGCGCAGCACGTCGCTACCGCCTCTTCCGTTGCCGGGTTGTACAAGATTTGTGGTTCGCCAGTGCCGCTTTGCCAGCTTCCGCTCAGATGACTTCGTAGCTCGTCCATGACGCCGGCGATATAGACCGGCGGTCCTCCTAGGGCAATTGGCAGCTGGTCTTAGAGCCCGGGCAGTGAGTTCATCGCGTGCAGCGGCGCCGCAGGATGCGTCTCGGCCCCGCCGAACCCGTCTGAATGTTCCCGGCATATCGTTGCCACGCGATTTCGATGTAGTCGAGGATGGCAGCGTACAGTTCATGTTCCGCCGGGCTGGCACGACCGCGAACGAGCGGCAGAAGAAGTCGTTTCGCGTCGTCCAGTTGTCCACAGCGCCAAAGCGCGTGAGCGTAGCTCGTCACGATCTCACGACGAGCGCTGCCCATCGGCGGTGCCGGGTGGTCCGGCGGCTCGCAAAGTGCACCATGGGCCTGCGCCAGCAACGGAACCGCGGCGTGGGGCTTACCCGCAGCAATGTCCAGAAGATGACCCAGGTTGTGGGCATACCAGGGGTTGCTCGGCGCGTGGCGACGGGCCTCCCGGTAGGCTGAGATGGCGTACTGATGATGGCCCAGCAACGATTGAGTGAGCCCGAGCACGGCCCAGGCGACATCATCGCTACGATTGAGAGCAATCGCCCTCCGCGCAGACGCGGAGGCGCGCCAAGGGTGGCTCTGGACGAACTGCCAAACACGCGGGTCGGCGTTTGATTCACGCACCCAATCGGTCACATTCGCCAATGACTCGCGAGCCATGACATCAATATGTACCAATCCGGGCAATCGGGGCAAGCCCGCGAGCCGATCGGGCGCTCAGGCCTTCTTTTGTCGCTGGGAGAGCGTGGCCACTAGATCGTGCTCACCAAGCGTGGCGCCATTGAACGCATCGAGTGCAGCATCGACCATATCCTGTGGTATTTCGACGAAACTGTAGCTCTCCCGCACCCGCATTCGGCCAAGGCGCTCCGAATCGATCTCCGCCTGAGCGAGGATATCCTTGAGCTTGCGCGGGGCAGCGCCGTGCCGACGACCCGCGTTCAAGTGAAGCTCGACGCCGTCACTCAGTGGCGTGTCGGCTGCAGCTGCTGGCTCTTGGTGATCCGGTGATGGGTCCGAACTCGTGGAGCTCTCGCCCTTCGTTGGCTCGACAACCGCATTCTCCGGGCCCGTGGTTCGCTTGGTCCTGCGGCGTCGCCTCCTCTTTGGCGGGACGGCATCCGCATCCGGTGGCGCGTCATCCTCGCGCGGCTCCCCGTCATTTACGTTTGGCTCGGGTGCCGGCTCAGGCCTTGGCTCGGGTGCCGGCTCAGGTGCCGGCTCAGGCCTCGGCTCACGCCTCGGTTTGGCCTTGGCTTTGGCTTTTGGTTTGGGCTCGGCTTGCGGTGCCGGAGGAGCGACCCGACCACGGCGTCGATCGGTGGCCTTCTCCTCGAAACCCGACTCGGCGACGAAGTGCTGGCTCAACAGCCCCGCCAAGATCGCTTCCGCCTTTGTGTGCGACATCAGGCGGCGAGCGAGAGCCTGGTGTTCGTCCTGTGTGCCAAGATGGGCAAACGATGCAACCAAGGACTCGATGATGTCCGCCTCGCGGCGGGTCTGGGCCTCGCGCGAACTGGGGAGTTGTCGCTCGATCGGCCTGATCTTGTAGGTCAGGCGGAGGAGGTAAACCCCACCTACGTCCTGAGGTTCGACCAGCGCGATCGCCGTTCCTGTCCGGCCTGCCCGACCGGTGCGACCGGTACGATGAATGTACGCCTCGGCGTCCTGAGGAAAGTCGTAATTGATGACGTGCGTCACGTGCGAAATGTCGATGCCCCGCGCCGCCACGTCGGTCGCCACAAGAAAGCGAATCTCACCTTCTCGGGTGAGGCGCATCACGCGCTCGCGGTCCTTTTGCGCGAGATCCCCATTGAGCCATGCGGCGCGATACCCCTCTCGCTCGAGGCGTTTTGCGACCAACTCCGTCTTCTCTTTGGTGTTGCAGAAGACGATGGCACTTTCCGGATCCTCAGCCTCGAGCACTTGCAGCAGCACGCTCGGCTTGTCGAGGGTGGCCCGCGTTCGATAAAAGAGGTGCTGGACCTCCAACGCACCGATGTGGTCGCCTGAGAGCGTGACGAATGCAGGCTCGTGCAGCCGCGTCTTCGCCATTCGTAGAATGTCGGGTGGTAGCGTCGCAGAAAAGAGCAAGGTCTGGCGTCGCTCTGGAAGGTGGTCGAGAATGGCCGCGAGTTCGCGCTCAAATCCCATCGAGAGCATTTCATCCGACTCGTCGAGCACCAGAGCACGTATATTGCTCGGGTCCATCGTGCCGCGCTTGAGGTGGTCCAGAACACGGCCCGGCGTGCCGGCGATGATCTGCGCCCCGTCCTGCAGTGCTTTCACCTGCGGGGACATCGCTGCGCCGCCGTAGATCGACGTGACCGACAGGTTCTTGTATTTCGCGAGTCGCTCCAGCTCGCGTGCAACCTGCAGGGCAAGTTCCCGAGTCGGGCACAGGACCAATGCCTGAGCGCACCGTTCCTCAGCTTTGACGATGTTATCGACGAGTGGCAGCCCGAACGCGCACGTCTTGCCTGTCCCCGTCCGCGCTTGGACGACGACGTCCCGCCCTGCGGCCATCGGCTCATAGACGGAAATTTGAACCGGCGTTGGCTCCGCGTATCCCATGTCATCGAGTGCTCGGCGGACCTCATCTGTGAGAGGAAGGTCATCGAATTGCGGGGTCCGTTCGGGCTCCGACTCGGTCTGTTCGGTACTTGTCTCTGTCACTGTTAACACTCTCTGTGCGCCTACCTGCGTCACCATGGGTGGATGCGCATCAGGGGGTAGCCTGCGCACTTTGAAGGGCTTGCTCGGCCGCGAGTCGAAGCGGCAGAATTTCTGCTGCGCGGAAACGCACGCCATGTTCTTCGGCGTACCTGAGCCGCTCGATCGTGGCCAGGGCTCGAAGTCCCTTGGCACTATCGCGGCATACGTTGGCGATGCGGTCGCGATGCCGCCAGGTTGTTTTTAGCCGCTGTCGAAACTGGCGAAGTGGCAACTCGCTCCCCGATGGAGCGTCGTCAGTATGTCGGTCCGCGAACTGTCGCCCGTCGGCGATGGTGCCGTGCAGAGCCGTCAAGCCCTCGGCACAATTTGCATAGGGAAATTCCACGAGCGTCACCGGCGCGAACACTTGGTCGGAGATCTGGTAAATGGACCCGAGCGCCACGGCAAACATCGCGCCGTAGTAAACAAATTGCGCTGTTAGACGCCCACGGCTCCGCCAGCTTCCATCGCGAACGGGCTGCAATTGGCTCGGTGAAGCGGTCACGGGGGCACTTATGGGTGGCTTCGGAGCCGGATGTCAATCCGCACGAGGGCTATCGTCGTCGCCAGAAGGCCGTAACATCTTGAGAATTTGCGCGGTGGTGCGAGCAGGAACGGCCCTCCAACGAAGTGCAGACCGCGAGCCTGAGCCCACTGGGCCATCGTATCGTGCATAGATCGTCACATCGTCGCCGTGCCGATAGGACGCTCGGATCCTCAGATGGGGCCGCCAAGATGGACCGGCAGGCACGTGGATGTGCGCCTGTTCGATGACGAAGGTCCGGCCGTGAATGGTCAAGGTGCCCGGATGGGAGGTCGCCTCGCCGCGAAGATCGAGCCCGGTTCGCTCCTTGGCCGTCCACCACGGCCCCGCCGTCGCACTGCGCAGTACCATATGGGGGCTGGCGTCGGGTCGGTGCGGCAGCAGCTTCAGCTGAATGGAGCCATCACCGCTTTGGGCCGTCTTGGCGTCCAGCCGGATGTCTAATTGCCCGGATTTCCATAGCTCGACATCCTCATCTGAAGTCACCGTGGCTCGGAGTTCGGTCGTGGTGAGGCGGACTTCCGGCCGCGGTGGTGCGCCCACGCTGCGGTGAAGTCCGAGGTTCAAGGTGGCGCGGCCGCCAAGTTCGGACACGACCACATCGCCGCTCGGGTCCAAGGTGTCGATGATATCTCTCAGGCATGAAAGTTGGGGGATTTGTGCCTGCGCGGCGGCTTGCCCTCGGTAGCCTCGCCAGGTTGGCGCCTGCAACAGGCCCCCCGTACCCACGCGGCCGCTTCCGGCGGCCGTGACATTGACGAGCCCTTCGCGACAGCCACGGGTGCGACCGGCAGCGAAACCCATCGACAGTTTGCCCTCCGCCGTCCACTTCCGCCCCTGTAGGTCGAGTCGCACCCAGCCCCCGATCCCAGACACCAACAAGAGACCGCCCTCGGTGAGGTGAATTTCAGCGTGTCCACGACGCGCCGACCCGCGCCCCTGCATGGCGAAGCTTCCGCCAAGCTTTCCCTCCAAGGGATACTCCAGACCGAGCAACCTCGAAACCGGACGCAGGTCCAAGTCGACGACGGACAGGTTGCCCTCCGGCTCCCCGCGGCCAAATCGCAGGTCACCGGCGATCTTGCCGCCACGGGGACCATCGACCGCGATGCCCTGAACGTCGAGATAACCGCCATTCATACGAACCGAGGCCACCTGTCCACCAAGTTCAGCCGATCCGCGCCCCCATCTCAACCTCAGGTCGCGCAAAGCACGTTGGTGCTCCTTCCAGCGGCTCGACAGAGCGATTTGCCGACGGTCCCCATCCTCGGCGTGCGCGATCAGCGCGAGCGCCTTCGGCGTACCGAGAGCCGACAACCTCACCCGATGAAGGGTCATGCCCATACCTGACACCCGACGGCCTACGAGGGTGGCATCGACGCGAGGCGAATCGATGGTGCCACCCAGGCGCATGTCGAGCCTGGTGAACCCTGTGCGGGTACGGCGCCACGTCGCCCGGTTGGCCGTGACCGTCGTCGCCAACGCCAAATCACCACGGCCAACCCTTCCGCTCATCTGCACCTGAACCCCATGAGCTATCGGTAGGCGAGCCACCACCTGCGCCGGCCATGGAAGATCTCGCAAACGATCCGTCCGCAGGCGAAGCGATGTCTGCCAGACGTCGGCGACCGACTCGGTTCGGCGCGTGATGCCGGCACGTTGAGCTTGTCCCTCCAGGCTCCAGCCGGGGGCGCTGCCGTCAATCGTGACCCCAAGCTGCCGATCGGATCCACGCACGCGCACAGTCAGGCGGCGACCGAGCGGCAGTCCAGCAAACGAAGGGTCATGTGCTGACAACTGAAGCAACACTTGGCTCCGCGGGCCCCCCACGCCCCGAAAACGCCCCTTCACCTGCGGTAGTACCAATTTCCCTCGTGCGTGCCTCAATGCGATCGCTTGGCCATTGGCTGTGCCTTCGATCCAGGGCACGGGGTACAAACCGCCCGAGGCACGGGCGGTCACGTGGGATTTCTCGGTCCCCGCTCGCAAACGGGCCTCTGCCGTGAACGTACCTCGTTTCGGATCGGCTTGAAGACGGATATCGATACTCTTGGGCCGCGGAAAGTCGATCGGCCCGTCGACCTCGCCCAACCAAGTCGTATAGGCCTCGGGGCCAATGTCTGGGAATCGCACCTCCGCGATAGCGCGCCCACTCTCGTGCACCAGCCGCAGCGTCACGCCTTGTCGGGCCCACGTCCCGTCGGCGGACAACCATAATCTCCCTTCGCCCCGTTTGACGCGATGGCGAACGTGCCCAGTCACCGAGAGCGCGAGTGGGCCTAGGGGGGTCCGCTTCGCATCGATCATGCCTTCGTGGATGGCCAAGTCGAGCCGCCTGCCCCGGCGCTCGATCGTGCCCTTCAAATCGGCGATGGTTGCGCGAAAGGTGGGCGTGGTGCGCCCGTCCGTAGCGACCACTGTGCGCCTGACCCCAATGTGTGCGATCCGCACAGAGCTCGCGGCCTTGACCGACTTTCGTGTTCGCGGCCGGCCCCGACGAGCACGCAGCGCGGTGGCAATGTCCAGTTGGCCCTTGCTGTGGCGCAGAGAAACGAAGGCGTCCGCGACCTCGATCGACGGTAGAGACAATTGGCGACGGCGCAGCCAGGTCGTGAGCGCTTCCAACGGGGGGGGGAACTGAACCACAACATCCCGCAAACGGAGAAGCTCTTTGCCGTCCCGTTTCGCCAGCACCACGATATCCTTCAGGCGCGCCCCATTAGCTGACAATGACTGCACAACAGGCACGCGGAGTTTGCCAGTTATCTGCCGGGCCATCACGTGGCGCACGACGCGGGAGGCCAGCCGGCGCACCAAGGCCACATCCAAGTGAAGCCACCCGCCGACGGCGAGCGATGCAAGGAACAGAACGCCTACGCCAGTGAGGCGAACGGGACCCATCACTGTGCTTGTTGGAGCTGTTGAAAGCAGACGCCGAGTTCGGGCTTCGACCGTAAGGGCGCACTAAACCGCGCCGCAAGATCCATGAGGTCCATGTGCAGCTGGTCGGCCTGTCTTCCTAGCTCCGCGAGAGTATTCACGCACGCGGCGCGCTCCGCTCCACTGTTCGATTCGTGGACCCGAAGGCTCTCCCGCAATTGCGCGAGCTCTGCGGTCGTTCTTGCAAGCTCCTCGTCGCGCTCACTGGCTTCGGCACGGCAGCTCAACTCGGCTTGCCGCAAACCATGCCACTTATCCACGAGATCCGCGGCGGCTCGATAGGCGGCAGCAAGCTGCGGGTACGGCTCGGCGAATCCGCTGCGCCCTTCCCAGGTGATCACCTGCGCGTGCAGGTTGCGCATCTCCTCAGGGTAGGACGCTACCTTTTCTGCGTGCCGCGATGCCGCGATGCGCAAGGGATGGAGCTCGATGCGCAGCTGGCTACCATTCTCGTTGAGCGCGTCCATCTGTTCTGCGATTTGTTGGCGACCCTCGCGGCTTCGCTGTTCGATCTCCTCGAGCAAGCCGTACTGATAACGGGTGTTCTTGGCGATCTCGTCCAACTGCGACACACGGCTAATCAACGAGAGCAGAGCCTCGCTCGTAGCCGGCGGAGCCCCCTGCGGATAACCAAGCGCGACCATTTCCTCAAACACCTGGCGAAAGTGATTCCAGCGGGAAAAGTCCCCGTCGAGCGCGAGAATGCCTGAGGCTACCTCCGGTGCGGATGCCTTGGGAATCACGATTCCGCACTCCCCGGCCCGCGACTGAAGTTCGACGAGCGCTTGGTGAGCGTTATCGACGCGAAGCGTCAGATCGCGGTTCATGATCATCCGCATCCACTGCTGGAGCGTCTCCGGCATGTCCGGAAGCGAGCTCGTCGGATCGCTGGCGGGGTCGGAAAGTTGATCGCTCAACTCCGTCACATTGTCCGCCTCGACGGGCAGCCGGCCGGTCATCATGTGATAGACCAGAGCGCCCACTCCGTAGATGTCGCCCGCGGTGCCCGCAGCCGCGCGAGTGCAGCGCTCCGGAGCCAGGTAGCTTTGCATCGCAAGCAGCTGAGGGTCGTCCGCCCATGGATTCATCAGGGTCGCCCGACCCACGCTCACGTTTTGAATACGAGCAAAGTCCCCGTCGCCAAGGCGGACATTGAGGGGGTGAATGTCTCCGTGAGTCACACCGAAGTCATGGATGCGCGCGAGTGCCGCGAGCAACTGCGCCGCCACGCCGAGAGCGCGGGACAGAGGAAACACACCTTGCCGCAGGACCTCGCCCAGTGCGGTACCCTGGTCGATTGGATTCACGAGATAGCTGACGCCGTCCGGCGTCGTGCCGCCCGCGATGATCTCGGTGATGTTCGGGTGCATGCACCGCCGCGCGAGTGCCAGTGACTTGGTCAAACACGCTTGTTGCTCAGGGTTCAGAGGCGCAGCGATGATGTCCACGAGGCATGGCCGTGCGACGAGTCGATGACTCGCGCGATAGGTGCGCGTCCACGCTCCGTCGGCGAGCTTCTTGTCCAGCCGGAAACGGCCATCGAGAGTACTCCCAATGAAAGGATCATCGACAACTTGCAACGTCTCGCCGGAGACGAAACAAAACGTCATCTCATCCGGGTAACGCAACACAGAGTTCGGACTGAACTTCATTTTGGCAATTATAACCGTTTAGCGACCGAGCGCACCGCGATACACCCATCCATCTTTTCCAGTCACCCGAACACGATACCAGTCCTTGCGTCGTCCGAGAATCTTGACATGGGTGCCACGTACCAGACGAGACACGATCTTGCCCACGCGCGGCTCGGATCTGACCAGCGCGCTGTCCCACAC
>JAPYTK010000125.1 GCA_029941785.1 Polyangiaceae bacterium
GCCACCTGTCGATCCGGCCGCGGGGGCGTCGCCAGCCCCGCCCCCGATGGTTGCCCCGCCCCCGCCCGTCGATCCCTACGGCAATCCCGAGGCCGTCGCGGCCCCCCCGCCTATGGCGCAGGCTGCGATGGGCCAGCCGCCAGCGGGCGCACCTCCGATGGTCGCCGGGACTTACGATCCCAACACCGGGCAGATGAGCCAGGGCCCCCCTGCAATCGAGCCGGCTGTCATCGGCAATCCGGAAGAGCCGGTCGATCTCGACATCGAAGATCTGAGTGATGACATCGAGTTCATCGATGTGATGGACGAGTCCTAGTTCCCTTGAGCCCTGTGGCGACTGAGAAACTGCTCGTTCCGGATGCGCTCAAGTCCGGGGCGGTGATCCGCGTCGTCGCGCCATCGGGCCCCTTCGATCCGCGCTTGGCGTGGCGGGCCATGGGCTTTCTCGCCGAGCGCTATTGCATTCGCTTCGACCGGCGAATTTTTGACCGACGAGGGTATCTCGCGGGCAGTGACGAGGACCGTCTAGCTGAGCTGAAGTTGGCGTTGAACGAACCGGACGTGGCGGCCATCGTTTGCGCGCGTGGCGGTTACGGCTCGTCCCGCTTCGTGACCGCTATCGATTGGACGGCGCTTCGTCGCGCGCCCCGCTGGATCGTAGGATTCTCCGACGTGACGGCCATTCATGTCGAAGTTTCGCGACAAAACGTGGCGAGCATGCACGCGTCGAATCTGACGGCACTTGGCCGTTCGGATGAACGCACGCGTACGCAGTGGATCGACGCTCTGGAACGACCACGCAAGCGACGTGTTTTTCGCGGCAGCGAGGGGCTCGTCTCGGGCGCGGCGAGTGGTCCTTTGTTTGGAGGCAACCTGACGTTGCTTCACGCATGTGCAGCTGCTGGCAGGCTGGAGGTGCCACGCGGTGCGGTGCTGTTGCTCGAGGATGTTGGCGAGAGCCCCTATCGCATCGACCGCATGCTCTCGACGTTGAAAAGTGGCGGGCACCTCGATGGGGTCGCGGCCATTGCCGCGGGCGAGTTTGACTCCTGCCGTCCTCGTCCAGACGGTGTGGGCACATCGCAAGTCTTGGCAGATTGCCTGGCCGACCTGGGCGTGCCAATCGTTGTTGGCCTTCCGGTGGGGCACGGCCGAAATAACGTCCCGTTGGTCCTCGGCGCGCAGGCGGCGATAGCGGCAGGGGACGACGAAGCGAGCCTGACCGTTGGTGACCGCTAGGCAGCTGCGCCCCGTTACCAGAACACGTGCTTACGTTCCGCGAGACCGCGGCGCAGCAGTGCCTCGATTTTTTCGCGGACGACAGCGACGTTTTTCTCCACCACAGCATCCTCGTCGTCCGGGTCGCCGTCGAAGTACAAGGGGTCTCCAAATTCGATGCGGTACTTGGTCGGCAAGGGGAGTTGCCCGCCAGGCAGGAGCCACTGAGGCACGATCGGAAAGCTCGGCGCGCCCACCCACTTCGCGAGTCGCCTCGAGTCGTGCAGGTTCAGGTATTGTTCCTCGCCACCAATCACGCTGACCGGGACGATTGGCGTGTTCGTCTCGAGGGCCAAACGCATGAAGCCCAAGCCGAACGGCGTCAGCTGATACCGTTTCGAGAACGGTTTGGTCACGCCCCGCGAGCCTTCCGGAAAGACCAAGACCGCCTCGCCGTGACTGAGCAGCCGGCGGGCATTTTCTGGGACGCCCACGACCTGACCGATCCGTTGCAAGAAGGTGCCGATGAAGGGCAGCGTTTGCGTCCATTTCTCGACCATGCTTCGGACGAAACGTGGTGGCTCGGCGTCGAAGAACATGCAGGCTCCAATGAGAACGCCATCTATGGGGATCTGGCCGGAGTGGTTGGCGACCAGCAGGACTGGGCCGGCGGGAACGCGGGCAATGCCACGACATTGAGTACGGAAGTAGACGCGATGAAAGAAGGCTGAGACTGCTGCGGCGCGTTTGGCTGTGTCGAGGTCGAAGCCGAAAGGATCGACCTTGCCGTGCGCTAGCTTCATCGGCACGCGCCGAATGCGTTCTTGGAAATCGCGACCGAGCAAGCGAATCGCGATATCGTCCGTGGCGCTGCCCAGCATGCCATTGAACTCGGCCATCAATAGCAGCAGGCGACTCCCCGTCGCCTGACCGAGTTCGACGAATGGATGGGGCGGGGGCATGACTCCCGGCGGAGCCTAGCAGACCGTCTTGGCATTGACGACCGGGCGTGAGCCGTCAAAGCTCCGGCGGTAGCCCCCATGGACCATGCCACTCACTCAAGCGCCGAGCGCCCCGTTCTCATCACCGGTATATGTGGTCGACTTGGACGGCGCTTGGTGCGCGTGCTTCATCGTCGCTGTCGCGTCGTCGGCATCGATCGCCGGCCTTTCGACGGAAAGCCCAAGGACGTCACCCACCACCAACTCGACATTCGGCGGAAGAAGACCAAAGACGTCTTTCGTCACGAGCGGCCCGCGGCCGTCGTGCACCTCGGGGTCATGCATGACCCGAAAGCGAGTCAAGCCGATCACCACACCTGGAACGTCGCCGGCTTCAGTCGCCTGCTCGACTATGTGACCCAATACGAGGTGCCGAAACTCATCGTTCTGTCGAGCGCCAACGTTTACGGGCCGCGTCCGGACAATCCACAGTTCCTCAATGAAGATGCGCCGTTGCTGGGGGGGGCATCGTTCAGCAACATGCGTGATTTGATCGAGGTCGACATGCAGGCGCAGTCTTTCTTCTGGAAACGGCCCGAGACCGAAACGGTCATTTTACGGCCTGTTCACATTCTTGGTTCGGTGCAAAACGCACCGTCGAATTACCTGCGGCAACGCACCGTGGTGACGTTGCTCGGCTACGATCCTATGGTGCAGGTGATCCACCAAGAGGACGTGATTTCCGCACTGGACCTGGCGTTGCGACCAGGGATTCGTGGCGTGTTCAACCTGGCTGGTCCAGCCCCGGCTGCGGTTTCTCGGGTCATCGAGCGGGCGGGACGTGAACGGCTGCCCGTGCCCCATTCCGCACTGCGTTTTGCTCTGAACCGCATGTTTCGCGTGGGCGCGACGTCCTTTCCGCCTCCCGAACTCGATTTCATTCGCTACGTGTGCATGGTGGACGATTCGCGAGCCCGCAAGGAACTGGGATATGCGCCCGCGTTTGACCTGGGCGAGACGGTCGCGGCGATCGACGACTTTAGCTGATCCTTCCCCGAAATTCGGGATCTGGAGTTTCCGCGCTACGCTCGCCGGGCCGGGCGGGTTATGTTGACCCACCATCGTGTGTTCGCCAGCGGCCTAAGACGCTAGGTTGTCATGACTCAACACTACGCCTCAACGAACTATCTGCATCAGCTGCTCGGTAAAGCCGTGGCCGCCGAGGCGAGCGATGTGCACTTGAAGGTCGGGCAACCGCCGGGCGTGCGGGTTGGTGGCGAAATCGTCTACTTCAAGGTCGATCCGCTCACGCCAGCGGACACCGAGGCCGTGGCCCGGTTGATCATTGGCGGCGACATGACGCCGGACGAGGTGACCGGCCTCCACGAACACGACACGGCCTACATGGTGGAGGGGGTCGCGCGCTTCCGGGTCAATATCTACAAGCAGCGCGGGCACTTCTCCATCGTGATGCGGAGCATCCCGCTCGTCGTGCCACGATTCGAGACACTCGGCCTTCCAAAGGCCGTGGCCGAATTGGCCACACTCGAGCGGGGGCTCATTTTGGTCGTCGGGGCGGCGGGAAACGGCAAGAGCACGACGCTCGCTGCGATGGTGGACCTCATCAATCGTTCGGCCGCGAAGCACATCGTTACGATCGAGGATCCGGTCGAGTTCATCCACCAGGATCAGCGCGGCTGCGTGAGCCAACGGGAGGTGGGTTTCGACACGGGTAGCTTTGCATCGGCCTTGCGAGCTGCGTTGCGGCAGGATCCCGACGTCATTCTCGTTGGAGAAATTCGCGACGGGGAGACCATGGAGATCGCTGTGCAGGCCGCGGAGACAGGCCACCTCGTCATGTCGACGATGCACACGCCCGATGTGAGCCGGAGCGTCAACCGCCTTCTTGCGCTTGCGGAGAACCCGGCCGAACTTCGCCAGCGCATCGCGAGTTGCCTTCAGGGCGTCATCGCGCAGCGACTGGTTCCCCGTCTAGGGGGCGGTATGGCGGCTGCTCTTGAAGTGCTCGTGGCAACAGGAACCGTGCGCGAAGCGCTGAGGCGACCCGACCAAAACCCACCCCTGAAGGAGCTGATGGAGCGAGGCGTGACACCGTATGGCATGCAGACGTTCAAGATGGCCCTTCAGGCAATGCAGGATGCGGGCCTCATCAGCGCGGCAACGGCGCACACCCATAGAAGCGACTGAGTCGACCTGCCACCGGCGACGGCCGGAACGGGATCGGAACGGACCCCCTAGTCAGCGCACCTTTCCTCCGCTAACTAGGGGCTATGGACGACGTGAAGCAGCTCCGTCACGACTGGCAGCTCGATGAAATTGTTGCCATTCACAACAGCCCCTTGTTCCAGCTCCTCGACCGGGCGCGGGCGATCCACCTCCGTGAGCATGTGTCCAATGAGGTGCAGCTGTGCACTCTGCTCAGCGTCAAGACCGGCGGCTGCCCCGAGGATTGCGCCTATTGCCCGCAGTCGGCTCATTACGAGACGGAGGTCGGCCGGGAAGGCATGCTCGACGTCGAGGAGGTGCTCGGTGCTGCGCGGCGCGCCAAAGAACACGGCTCCACGCGCTTTTGTATGGGTGCGGCGTGGCGCGAGGTTACAGACGGGAGCGAATTTGACGACGTGCTCGCGATGGTACGGGGGGTCAAGGCTTTGGGCCTCGAGGCCTGCTGCACGCTGGGCATGGTCAACGAGTCGCAGGCGGCCAAGCTCAAAGAGGCGGGCCTCGACGCGTACAACCACAATTTGGACACGTCCCCTGGACACTACAAGTCGATCATTACGACGCGGAAGTACGACGACCGACTTCGCACTCTGAAGAACGTCCGCGAGGCGGGGATCACAGTGTGCTCGGGAGGGATCATCGGAATGGGCGAGGCGATCGAGGACCGCTGCGCCATGCTCAAGGAGTTGGCGCAGCTTGAGCCTCACCCGGAGAGCGTCCCAATCAATGCACTCGTTCGCGTCGATGGGACCCCGCTCGAGGCACTTCCTCCGGTTGAGGGCACCGAGCTGGTGCGAATGATCGCGACGGCGCGTATCCTCATGCCCGCGAGCAAAGTCAGGCTCAGCGCTGGACGTACCGAGCTGAGTCGGGAAGCGCAGCTTTTGTGTCTCTACGCGGGCGCGAACTCGATCTTCTACGGCGATCGCTTGCTCACCACGCCGAACCCCGGTGGCGACGAGGACATGTCGCTCATCCGCGAGGCGGGTTTGGTGCCTCAGGCCCCAGCACCGGCGGTCTAGGTCGCTGGGGTTGCTGCTCAGGTCGCCGTTTCGGGCGGCGTGGGTGGGGGCTGCGTCAATGCCAGCAAGCTCTCGTCGTATCGGGCGATTCGACACGCACCGAAGCCCGAGACCTGTTCGAGCGCCCGCCGAAGTTCGGACAGCTCGCCGCCGCAATCGTAGAGCGCCGAGACGGTCGGCCCGAGACAGTGGCCGGGTAAGATCACTTGGCGATCGACCTCTCGTTTCTTGGCCGCTTCTTGGCGCCAGGCTTGCACGCGCGACTCCAATACCTTCCGCGCTTTGCGTTCCTCGCGGGGAATGGTCTTGGGCGCCGCCAAGTCGAGTTCTTCTTTCGGCGGTGGGCCGGCCGCTACTCCGCGATCGACGGCGGCGGACCAGGCGTTGGCGTGGCGTGCGGCGCTGCGTTTTCGTCCACAGATCCCTCGAACGGCTCGTGCGCCGGCGGGCTGGCGTCGCGCGAACTCGAGAAGCAGTGCGTTCGGACTGATGTCGCCAAGCGGGACGTCGGCTTCTTGGGCCAAGTGGTCCCGCGTCAGGACGATCTCTCTCAATACACCCTGTTGCACGAGGCTCAGTTTCCCGTAGCCCTTGATGCGCGAGTGGGGGGGCTTTGCCGGGCCGTTGCTCGCGGCCGCTGCGCGCAAGCGGTGTTCCGTCTCGATGTCGACTTCTTCGACAATGCCTTTGGCGGTCGCCGCCTGGCGAAGAAGGTGGTTCAGGTCGAGTAAATAGGCGACGTCGCCGGCAAGGTAGCCGATGTGCTTGTCCGTAAAAGGACGGCTCGCCCAATCGTGTCGCTGCAGCGCCTTGCCCAATTCGATATCGAATCGAGCCTTGAGCAAGGAGGCGAGGCCGGTGGCGTTTTCGCCGAGGAATCGCGCGCAGACGGCGGTGTCATGTACGTTTCCGAGCGCGATGCCAGCGTCTTTGAGCAAACGGGCATCGTAGCTCAAATCGTGCAAGACCTTGATCGGACCCGTTGCGTCGAACAGCTGCGTCAGCGGTGTGGCGTCGAAAGCGAGTGGATCCACGATGGCGATGACGGTGTGCCCCTCTTCGTGCAACGCGAGCTGCACGGCGCATAGCTTGGGCGCGTAGGCGTGAAACCCATTGGCCTCAAGATCGACCGCGATGATGTCGGCCCCTGAGCAGCGGCGTAACAGCGCAGTGAGTCCCGTGCTCTCCGCGACGATGGAGGGAGAGCCGGCGACCGGGTACAGCAGCGGCTCAGGCATGATGTTTCAGTGCGGGGGCGGTCGCCGCGCGGGCCGTGCCCAAGCGGCGACGCTGAATGATGGCAAGGGCGGACAGCAACAGCCAGCCGAGCGGAGACCGTGAATCACCCGGGGCTTCGTTTTGTCCGACGAGCGCACACGTGCAGCCTTCGTCTTGGGCGCCGAAGCAGCTTTCATCGAAGCCGTGGCGCGGTGTGGCGTCGCAGACTCCGTTTGGACCGGGCGGGTAGATCGCGCAGATTCCGGCCAAGTCGTCCGGATCGAGATCGCGCAGGTGAGTGTCCCCGGGGATGTACTCCGCATACATCGTGGCGGGGGCGAGCGGCGAGTGGGCCAGTCCCAGGAAGTGGCCTGCTTCGTGCGTCAAGATGCTCAGGAGATCGTACTCCACCTCGTTGTTGCCGGTGCTAAGTTCGACGGTCGCCGTGCTGTTGATCTCCATGTCCGCGTCGTAGATTTGCCCGCTGTCCAGATTGTAAGTGACCGTGGTGAGGCCGAGCGTGTTGCCGGTGTTGTCGTGAGGCCAGACGTCGTCGCGGAAGGTGATCACGTTCGCGTTACCGCCGACCTGGTTGTACTGCACCGAGCTGCAGTCGACGGGGCCTTGATACTCCGCACGAATGCCGGGGGTCTCCCCGCTGCAGTTCGCTTCCTGCCAGGCGCTGAAGGCCGTTTCGACGGCGGATTCGATGGTCGCGAAGGCGATCTGAGACGAGCCTTGTGCGTCGATTCCATAGCCGATGCAGCGGCCAGGCCATGCGAGCGGCAGTCCGCAGTCGAGCGGATCGGCTGGCGTACACAGGGTTCCTGCGACCTTTTGATTGGTCGAATTCATGCATACCGCCGTGCGGCAATACGCCGCGGAAGGCCGTGCTGTCGTCAAGCTCGCAACAGCGATGGCGCAGCCGAGGACCATTTGCGCCACCCAGCGGGCGGGGGGCTCATGGTGCTTTCTTGGCGGCGTCGCGTGCACGCTTGACCTCGCGGATCCGTCGGATAGCCTCGTGCAGTTCGATTCCGACGAGCTGCTTGAGTGCCGGAAGGCCTCGTTTGCGCCGCGGCAAGATGGTCCCCATCGAGCGGCTGAGCTGTAGTCGTGCTTTGGGCGGAGGCTGATTTGGATCGGCTTTCGGACCGCCAGTTTTCGCTCGCGCGATGGGGTATTGGCCTTGGGCCATCCCGGTCACGACGAGCGCGCCGTGCTTCGATAGCGTTAAGAAGAGGAGGTTCTCCTCGCCGATTTGGAGCTGCGCTTCGCCTCCGACGTGTTGTCCGATACGACCGACCTGCCCCCCGAGGGTCCGCACCCACAGCGTCTTTTTTTCCGGCGGCGGCGCGCCACGTCGGGCCTGCGTCCGCTTGAACACGGTGTCTCGCACCTCGATGCGCGTGTAGGTAACGATGCGGCGGCTGCCCGCGACCTCTTCCCACTGGTGGCGTCGCTCCGTCGGTACCACGACGACGGCCCGATCCGATTCATCGACGAGCTGCTCGAGTGAGTAGGCGATGGAGATGGCGGCGTCGGCACAACCCACCCACTCCGAGCGTGGCTCATCGAGTGACAAGGCCATCGGCGAGAGGAGCCAGGCTGCAAGGAAGGTCACGCTGACGAGCGTCGCGCGGCGGGGAGACATGCCGTAAAGGTAGCATGTTCGTCTGCGGGCGCGACCTTCCTTCGGCTGCCTGGATCGTGCTGCGCTAGGCGGGCACTTCGTCATGTCGAGGCTACCGCCGATGCGGGCGGCGGCGGCTCCGCCGGCGCGGGGACGGCGAGGAGCGCGCCTTCATGGAAGGTGCGCAGCGAATTCCGTCCGCACCGGGGACAGTGCCAACTGACGTCGAATCGCTCGGCTGTTGCGGACGCCCCGAGGCTCATCGCTTGAGCCTTTTCCCGGACGCCACGGCGTGCACACCAGCCATCGAGAACCAGGCGTTGCTCGTCGAGTCTCGCACCAAGAGTCGCCTGGCACTCGCAGCGTGAGGTCAGCTCGTAGTGGGTGCTCATCAGGAGCGCCACGCTAGCATGGTTTGGCTGCTCACGGCGCTTCAAGACGATGCGCCGTGACGGGCTGCGGCCGAACATGCGAAACTCGGCCGGTCCCACACGGGTGTCGGTCATCATGAAGCCATTGGATAAGCAAGCGCTCTTCGAAGAGCTTCTGGCTAAGCTGCAGCGAGAGCGTGACAAGGCGCTTGCCGCGCAGCAGGCCACGGCCGAGGGCGCGACCCACAGCGAGAGCAAGGCGGACAGCGACAAGGACACCCGGGCGACGGAGGCTTCCTATCTTGCCCGTGGACAGGCCGAACGGGCCGCGGCGCTGAGCCGTGATGTGCAGCGTCTCGCCAGCATGAAGCTGCGGAGCTTCGCGTCCGACCATCCCGTCGCGCTGTCGGCTGTGGTGACGATCGAGAGCGAGGAGGGGACAGCGCGCCTGGTCTTTGTGGCTGCGGCGGGCGGAGGGCTCACGCTCGCCGAGGGAGCCGTCTCGGTCGTCACGCCTCAATCTCCGCTCGGCCGGGTGCTCATCGGGGCAACCGAAGGAGACTCCGTGGAGCTGGTCCGAGCTGGCCGCACGTCTAGCTTCGACCTCGTCCGCGTCGTTTGAGCGGCGCGCCACGGCCGGCGATTGCTCGAGGCGTATGTCCCTTCCGCGTGTGTCTTTGAGCGTTGATCTTGGCCAGGCCAGGTGGGTGGGGTCGTTGTCGTTCTCGGGGTTGAGGTCAGTCCGCTTCAAAATCGACGTAAGGGTTTTGCTTGCCGCAACGAATCGCTTCGAGTTGGTCGAGCGCGGCATCCAGCGGAATGCGAACCTCGTCCGTCAACTCGTAGGCGACGTCTCCGGTGACATCGACCCGCGTGTCGCCGTGTGAAAAGAGCAGCGAATCGGGCGCGAAGCGTTGGCGATAGAGTGTCTGGAAGAGGTGGATCTCGCCATCGGCACCAAAGGTGGCGCGCAGGCGCTCATGGTATTCGCTGTCCTCACCGACGACGAGCTTGCGCATGTATCCGATGCGATTGAAGACGGGGTCGCGCGGAAACAGCATCGAGATGAAGTTCTTGGAAAAGCGACGACCGTTGACGATGACGCGTCGGCCGTCCGCCGTCTCGCGCAAGGAATTGCACACCGCGACTCGCGCGTTGCCTGCGATGACCGCGGCGAGTTGGCGTTCAATCCGTTCGGGGTGGGAGATGTCGTCGGCGTCCTGAAAGGTGAGAAACGCCCCTTGAGAGGCTTGGAGTCCACGGTTGCGTGCGGCGGCTGCTCCCTCGCGCGGGCCGCCCTCTATCAAGGTGACCCGAGGTTCGTTACGCATGATGGATCGAACGACGTCGCGGGTGTCGTCGTCGGAGCCATCATCCACCACGATGATCTCCAACGACGTGTAAGTCTGTGCGACGAGGGAATCGAGCGCTTCGGTGATGGTCGTCGCGGCGTTGAGTGCCGCCATGATGACCGAGACGGTTGGGTGGCCGTGCTCGTGCAGCAGCTTCCTCCGTTCGTTGGCGTTACCTGCGGCGATACGGGAGGCGAGGGTATGCAGCACGGCGTTCGAACTGTTCGCGAGTGTGTCGAGCGGGTTCTCCAGGACGCCCAATACCCACTCGTTGCGCATGATGGGTGGTGCCAACACGCGGCCTATCGCTCGCAGTGTGGCGTGACGTGAATCGGCGAAAAACCGTTCAGGTGAATGGCGGAACTTGGCGAGCCGCCGAGGGAGGGAGCCTCTCGAGACCATCACCGAATTCAGTACCGGAACGGGCGGTTGGCGCCATGGGGAAAACGAAGCGAGTCATCCTCGCGTCCAGGTCATTCATTGGACGTTTCCGCAAATACGAACCGGGCTGAGCGCCAAGAAACCCTCGGTGGCAGGACTGCTTGCTGATGTGGCGACTTAATAAACCCCTTTAAGTATCAGGCATTTGCCGATCGCGGCCCCCACGGGGATCTCGCTGAGAAACGTGGTGGGGTTAGCCCTTGGACTTCTCGGATCCCCAGAAGACCTTGCCAAAACGACGCAGGATGGGGTGGCGAAATTCGTTGACGAATCGCTCTGGGGCTTCCGAGAGCTTGCGCACCTTTCGTTGAAGCTTGTTGAAGCCGCTCGGCGCGGCAATCGCTTGGGGGATGGTGCTGCGGTAGTTGACGAGCGCGAGCCGAAACGCGTGGTGCTTCAGCAACTCTTCGCGCACGAACATGACATTGTATTGCCGGCTCGATTGGTCGTCGCGCGCAACGCTCCCGAGTCCCGCATCATAAAAACAGGGCGCGACCTTGGTCATCAGCCAACAGTCGTCGCCCCAATAGCGTTCGTCCTCGACCTCGATGAACGCGACGGAGGCTTTCTTGAGTGTATCCGCGCGACCGGTCAGGACGTCCCCTGACGCACCCTCCACGTCGATCCACAAGGCGCAGCTCTCGGATTCATCCGGCCCAAAAAAATAATCTAGCGTGGTCGCCTCCACCGTTACCTCTTCGTAGCCAAGCGCATAGTCAGGTGGTTGCAGCAGGGAACCTTGGCCGTCGGCGTGGACGCCGCCATCTTCCCTGCGCCGCAGGTTGAACGTCGCCTCGCCCGGCTTGTTGCTGAGAGCGAGGTGAGCTTCAACGTGAGCGCGAGGAGGAAGGCGCTCCCCGCGCGAACGGTCGGGTGTCGCTATTGACTCAGCAGGAATATGCGGAAGGTCTTTAAAAGGTCACCGTGCCATGTTCGACGCTCGATGAGTTCTTCGAGGGCCACGAGTACACGCGCTGTTGTATGTGGGTCGACGTGGAAGGCTCGCCGGAGATTGTGCTCGGGGGCGGGGCCAAAACGCTGCAGAAACCGGAGGCGATTTTCATCGAGGTGGAAGACCGTTCGGTGTGGGAGGGGCAGTGGATTCGCGCGCATGTCGCAGCGCACCTTTTCGAGGCGGTCTTCGTTCCTATCGCCCGCGATTTTTAGGCACGCTATTCCTACAACACCGTGTTTGTACGAGAGTCGTTGCTGAACGCGGATCGCCTGCGCTGGACGCTGACGAAGTGGCACAGCGAGGGCAGCAACGCGCGATTTGGTGGGGCTTCCAAGCCGAGGGCGGAGGCCGTGACGCTCGTCGGTCGGCTCAAATCGTCGGCGAAGCGGTTGAGCGACAAGACCAGCCTCTTCCGTGACCGCTGAAGTTGACGGACGAGTCGTTCGGCGCGGCCGGCCGGCTGTCGCGGCCGTTTCGGTTCGCGATGATCTCAGCGTTCGAACTTACTCTTTTGGTGAAAGTACGTTCCCAAAAACTTCTCTGTCGCGTTGTTCCAGCGCGCGTTGAGGTGACTGTCCATACCGTCATTGACGCACACGCTCAGGTGTCGTTCCGCCAAGATCGGGTTCTCTCGTTCGTCCAAAAGTTCGGAGTACTTACGCCGATAGTTGTGGTTGTGCTGAATGAGCATCGTTGGCGACGACTCTTTGATCGCCCGTCCCGTGACGTACGCGTAGTGGTGAAAGAAGAAACCGGTGACGGCCACATCCGTAACCTGACGAAACTTCGCGCAGGCGGTGACCTCAAATGCTTCGGGGTAACGCTCGGCCATTTCGGCGAGGATATCCACACGGAGCGCTTGAGGGGCGTGACAGTGCAGCTGGGTTGGGCTGACGTCGAAGTCTCGCACGATAAGGGCTTGAGAAGTTCGCGCTCCGTTCAGATAGTCTGGCTCCCCGATCGTGGGTTCACCGTTGACGTTTCCCCAGGACTCCAGCTTGAGCTTGCAGAGGCCATTGGATTCGAAAAAGTCACCCTTCGAGGTCGGGCGGGTGAGCAGAAAATCATCGTTCGAGTAGACGAAGTGGTTGCTGAGGCCCTTGATACGATGAAGACGTGTCTCGATGGCATGAGAGCTAAATGTGGGAAGGTGTCTCTCCTCGAAGATCTCTTCGTGTGGGACCCAATTGACCAAAGCGTCGTCGAGTTCGAGCCAATCGGGAGCCTTGCAGTTGCTTACGATGTGTACCCGTCTCACCCATGGGGCGTAGTGCGCCAAGGCCCGCAAGCTATACATGAGCTCATTGCGATTGTAGAAACGCGACAGGCTGTTGCCATCACTGCTCTCACCTGGCTTGTGAGTGGCGTACAGTTTCTGCCATCCTGGGTCATCGCTGTTGACCCAGGTGTAGACAAAGTCGACATCGAACGGAATGTCCTGCTCGAGAGGGGCCGACAGGATCTCGTTCAGGTGAGCGACCTCACCGCGCCGTGGGAGGTTGTGTGCGTCGAGACAGCGCTGCCAGACCTTTTGCGACAAGATGTTGGGGCAGGGCGCCATGATGTGGTCCGAGAGGGTTCGCCACGCTTGGATCTCAATATAAAATACGTCGAGGCTACGTTTGTCGGAGAGACGCAGTAGGCATCGGTTTCGCGCGCGCAGGAAGCTCATGGCGATCCGCGTGGAGCTCGGAACGATGAACTCAGTTTCATCCCAGAGCGCGATCAAGAGCGAGTGCTTTCGGCAGCACTCCAGGGTGGATTCGATCAGTTCGCTCCAATCGCGGGCGAGACAGCAGGCGATGGGGTAATCGGTCGCATCACCGTCGATGAAGAAACTGAGCGCGGTGTCGGCGATCGACGCCTTGATGTCGTCGATGGTGAGGCGCCGTTGACGGCTCGTCGTGTCGTCGCTGTGTTCGTCCACACTCAAGCCACGAATGGTTTTGTCCAGCTCGCGACCCACTACGCGGAAGGCCACACGGGCGATGCGGCTATCTTGGAAGAAGGTCCGAGGATCGGTGATGAGCTTTCGCAGCTTTCTGCGACTCGGGGACATGGTCATCGTTGACGCTCCAAATAGGTGGACACCGTTTCGTGGATCCGTGTGCTCGCCTGACCGTCGCCGTAGGGGTTGTGCGCGCGGGACATGGCGTCGTACGCGTCTCGATCGTCGAGCAGACGACTGACTTCCCGCACGATGTTGTTGGCGTCGGCCCCGACCAACCGAACCGTGCCCGCGTCGAGCGCTTCCGGACGTTCGGTCGTGTCGCGCATGACGAGGACCGGTTTTCCTAGCGAGGGCGCCTCCTCCTGGATCCCCCCCGAGTCGGTGAGAATGACCTTCGCTCTTTTCATCATGTACACAAAGGGACGGTAATCCTGCGGCGTAATGAGGTGAACATGGTTGGAATCGCCGAGTGTTTCACGAACCGGGCCAAGCACGTTGGGGTTGAGGTGCACAGGGTAGACGATATCGACATCGCCGCGAGAGGCAAGTTGGGCGATTCCCGTGCAAATCTGCTGGAAGCCATCGCCAAAGCTTTCCCGGCGGTGACCGGTGACGAGAATCATGTCACGCCCTGAATCGAGGAAGGTGAAACGGCTGCGTAACTCGGCGTCCAGAGCCTCGTCGCTGTCGACTTGCGACGAGACGGCGAGCAGCGCGTCGATCACGGTATTGCCCGTGACGAAAATACGATGGTCGGGGACGTTCTCGGCCAAGAGGTTGGCGCGCGAGGTGGCCGTCGGAGCGAAATTTAGCTCCGTGATCCCCGCGGCGAGTTTGCGCATCGCCTCTTCGGGCCAGGGCGAGAGGATGTTGCCCGTTCGGAGGCCCGCTTCCACGTGAGCCACCGGAATTTGCTGGTAGTAGGCGGCGAGCGCTGAAGCGAAGCACGTGACGGTGTCTCCGTGCACCAGCACCAGCTGGGGTTTGCAGTCGCGCAGGACTTCACTGACGCCAGACAGGATGGATCCGGTCAGGGTGTGAAGCTCTTGGCCAGGCTTCATCAAGTTCAGGTCGTAATCGGGCGTGATGCTGAAAACATCGAGGACTTGATCCAGCATTTCACGATGTTGTGCCGTGACGCAGACCTTCGTGTCGATGTCGCCTGTGCCGAGAAAGTGGTTCACGACTGGTGCCATCTTGATGGCCTCGGGGCGAGTTCCGAAGACGAATAATACAGGTCCAACCATGGCTTGTTGCTTTCTCATGACCTGAGTTCGATATTAGGTCAATCTACGACCAGCGTCCAAAACCACAAGCCCTCTCATCGGCGACCGGTTGCGATCTAACGCGCTGGGTGCTCTGCCACGCGCCTTGGGTGGGCACACGGCAGTGGGGCAGGTTCGCGACGTGCACCTTTCGGTTCTTGGAGCGGGATACGAGACTTGAACCCGCGACCCTCAGCTTGGGAAGCTGATGCTCTACCAACTGAGCTAATCCCGCTAACGAGGAAAGGCTCTAGCAAGCCCGCGCGAACGGAGCAAGCCCTGCCGATTCGCCGGAAGTGAGCCGGCGGGCGCGGCGTCAATCCCGTTGTTCACGGCCCGTCGAGGTCCGTCTAAGGACGAGAGCCAGCGCGAGGAGCCACCACCACGAGGCCTCGCTGGGCTCCGGGCGCACCATCGAGCAGCTGCAGCTAACATCGCTGCCCGTCGGCTCCGCCTCGTCTTCGTCATCGAGGCTGCCGGCCCCGCTGCCGCTCGTGGCGGCGGCCGCGACGGTCGCGTCGACGGAGTTTTCGTTCCCAGCGCCACCTGCCCCGCCGCTACCGTCGTCGTGGCAGATCGTCTTGTGAAGCGGGCGGCTGTTGACGCAATCGGTGGGCGAGGCGCAGTTCGGATCGGGTAGTTCGTTGGGCTTGCTGCCGCTGCCGATGTCACCGGGGTTGGGGTAGGCCACTTCGGTGGGCTCCCAGAGATCGCCGGTGTGCTCCATCCGACCGAAGACCTTCTCTTGATACGGAGCGGAGCCTCCGACCTTGGGGTCGTAGACGCCCCGGTTGGCGTCGTAGTTGGGGTTGTTGGGGTTGTTCTTGTAGCTCAGGCCGTTGTACGCCCAGGCGGCGCTGTACCAGTGCTCGATGATGCTCGGTTGTTGGTCGCCGACGCACGCGGTGATGGCCCACTTGGCCGCGAGGATGCGCGTGCCGGTCGCCAGGTTGTAGGTCGCGTCACTCGCGACGCGTTGTCGGTCGAAATCGGGCATTTCGCCGATGTGCATGCCGCTCGTCACCTGGCCCACGCCGTAGCCGCAGTCAAAGGAGATGATCGTTCGCTCGGGTCCTCCTTTTTGGTCGGCGGGCGTGGTGGGTACGCAGAATTGCTGCCAGCCCGACTCGGCACGCGCGATGGCCTTGATGAGCTCGCAAGGGAAGCGGGCCGGCACGTCGATCGGCGGATTGGGGATCCAGCAGCCTTGCTCGATATCGTTGACGCTCGGGCCTTGGTCTCCCCAGGCGGCGGGGCCTTTCGACACCAGGGCGAAGATCTCCTGCCATTCGGCAGTGGTCGGGTTGGTCCCTTGTACGGACTCGATGCCGCAGTCGTGATCGTTGGCGCTGCTCGATAGTGTGTAGCTCGGACAGTATTGCGCCATGGCGGCTGGGGCCGAGAGTGAGCAGACCGCCAAGACGAGAGCGATGGCGCGGCGCTTCATGGGTATGCTCCCGCTGCCGGATCGACAAAGCCGGCGATCGCGATGCGTCGGCCGCGGCCCGAAGACCGGGTCGAAAGTCGCCGAGATCGTCGGTGTTCGTGCCCGAGACGACTGTGGCGTCGGTGTGCGCGCCGACCGCGGCATAGAGGTTGCGTTTGCAGTGAAAGCACCGGTCGACGGGGTTGGCCACGTAC
>JAPYTK010000126.1:0-14643 GCA_029941785.1 Polyangiaceae bacterium
ACTCGCGGGTCGCTTATTCAGCCGACGAACCGGGGGTGGTTGGGGACTAGCGGAGGCCGTCACCACGGCCGGGGGGCTGGAGGACGCCAAGCTCGGAGCCACTGGGGTCGTTCTCGCTGGCCCCGCCGTGACGGACGATTTGCCGTGCTGCAATACCTCCGCCGAACCGCTCGTGTTCGCCGCCGCGCATGCACTCGACGTCGCCGCGAGCAGGCAGGCGAGCATGAAGCGAGGAAGCATGCGCATCGTGTCAGTGCTCCACGGAATCTTCGCAGCTCGACTCGGGCTGCAAATCGGCCACGCATTGCATCAAGTAGTCTCGCCAGCTCAGCGCGGCGACAGAGTCGGCAAACGCACAAATCTCGTATTCGCCATGATCGGTGGACAACACGAGCCGATGGACGTCGGCAGATGACTCTACCGCCACGTCCCGCCATTCGGAATGGGGCAAGGCCGCACCGTAACGGCCCTGGGGCTTGTCATCGACCACGCCCTCTCGGTTCACCCAGGGTGCAAGAACGAAGCGGTCCGCGCCCAGGTACAACAGCGCCTCGTTGTGTAACTGATACTTGAGCGAATGACGCGCGATGTGGGCGGACGCGTAACAGGCGAGCCCCACCACGACCGCCACAACCCCCAAGATCGCCGCAGGCAAGGAATCGCCTGAGGACCACGCCGCCCATCCCAGGCCAATCGTGGCGAAGAACAGTAACATGGTGAACGTCAACTCGAATCCGACTGGCTCTCGAGGGCCACGGCTCGCCATGTCGCGAAGGACGAGCACAGAGCCTTCACGACGTAGGATCAGGCGGCTCATCGCAGTCGCGCTCAGCACCCGGGGCTCATCCTGAGCGGCGGCGGGCTCTCCCAACCCTGGCCCCGCCAAGTTCACCCCCAACCACCCGCACAGATGATCACGAGCCGCCTCGGCACGCGCGCGCGCCACCTTTGCATCGCGCGCCCACCACTCTCCAACCAGAAATTTCCGGCTACCGTCGACCACCAACTCGAGCGAACTCGCCTGGAAGCGCTCGCCCTTTCTTGCGTGCACATCCTCCGGCACCGTCTCGTCGCGCACCGTAAAGGTGCAGCGAGGAGCAGAGGTCGCGATGACCTCCGGTTTTGCCGCCCCTCGCCGCAACGACGCGAGAGTGCCGCCCTGTTCGCCCAAGCAGAGCCAATGACCGTCGTCCGCCGCGACCGCCTCAGGCGATCCGTCGGCAAGCCGCGCGCGCACTCTGACCACGCGACCTACCGCGCCGGTGCCTTCGCCCCCTGCCCCCAGATTGCCGTCAAACCAAGGCGCGGCTTCCGAAGACCCCAACCCAACGAGAGTCTCGGCGATCCGCTCACCAAAATCTAAAATGCGTTTTCGCCTCAAACCCATTTCTGCCTCAGTCCCGCCGGACGCGGAGGCTAGCTAGGTTCGCCGCTTCTGTCACGCTCACACCGAGCGTGAGCAGCCCCGACGGCGAGACCAGCCCAAACCGAAAGCGAGCAGCCACAAACCCACGCCCCACTCGTCGCGAGTCGAAGGGCTCGAGGCTGCCGGCATCGGCCGCAGCGCACAAGACGTGAGAATGATCCCGTCATAGTCCTCGTCGGCTACGCCCGGTGCCGTCCAGCCTGAACTTGCCCCCGTGCTGGCGACGGAACTACTGCTGCCCACACCGCTACCGGTGCTACCGGAACCCACTGTCGCCCCCGTCGTCACGCCGGCGCCCGTGACGCCGCTCGATGTCGTATCTCCAGGTTTCGTCAGTTTGCCGTTGACACAATAGTCGTCTCCAGCGCACTCGCTGGCGCAGCCACTTTGACACACGCAATCGATGATCTCATTGTAGATGTCGATACCCGCGCTGTGGTTGTCGAGACAAATCTGCTGACAAAACACGGTCGAGCAGGCCTGCAGGCAAGTCACCAACTCTTCGCAAAGAGGATTGTTGTAACACCCGTCTACCTTGTACTTGCAGGAGCCGTCACCACTGGTGGACACCTGTTGACACGCATCGCAACTGAGCGGTTGAGTCGTCCCGCCCGAGAGGTACGGTTGAATGAAATGATCGTGCACCGCCGAGACCCGCGTGCTCACGCCCAGGCCGACACATCCTTCGTCACCCCCGGATGTGACCCCGGCAACCATTTCCGGGCTCGATACCAACTGCGGGCCACCGCTATCACCCGAGCACGGGCCACCGTTCGACACGTCGTATTCGATGCGCAAGAGTTGCACAGCCGACACTGTACCGGCGATCTGGTGTCGTTTACTGTTGTTCGATCCCGGCGCCGGCCCCGCCTTGCCGAAACCGACGTGGGTGATCGGACTGCCCGCCGTCAAGTTGTCGAGGCCGGGTGGCATCGCCGGAATGACGGGGGTACTCGCGGTCGCACCCGCAAACTTCACCATCATGACGTCGAGCAACACCTGGTTGTACTTAGGGTGCTTGAGAAAACCGACGACCTGATATTTCGTGGCGTTGCTACTCGCGTAATTGGTGCCCAACACGACCGTCTTCGGCGTGCCGCAGTGTGCGGCCGTGAGGACGTAACCGTAGCCGCCCGCGACGTGGATGATGGTACCGCTGCACGACCCACCGTTGCTCAACACGGCAACGACGGCGCCATGGGTCGTGTCGAGCTGCCCATTGGTAATCGGCGCGGCGGTCTGCCCGAGTTCCTCTTCCAGGACCGGATCCTGCAGAGACTCTCCGAACTCGCTCGAGCAGCCACTCACCACCGACGCGGCGAGCCCGAGCACGCCTGCAAGATGGCGAAAGTGTCGATGAGCAGGCAGCATGGTTTCGTGGGCAAGCACAACGCCCGGTCAGGCGCCGAGCCCCAAATATATACGGACTGGAGAGTCCTCACGCAAGCGCCAAGACGACCAAAGACGCGAGTCGAAACCGGCGGAGCAGAAGATTGCGGCAATGGCGGAACGCCCTGGCCGCGCCACGCCTCAGTGCGCTTCCTTTCGCTTCTCTGCGACGACCACGCGCACGGCCTCCGGACCAAGCCGACCGGAAGGCAGGCGAAACGACAGTCCCATGCCCGGGATGAACCAATCGGTCAGCGTCGCCTCAAGTCCGCCCTTCAACAGGAGCTTTCGATGCAGCGTCGTCGAGGCGTTGTCGATGCAAAGCCCCACCGCTCCGTCGTCGACCCTCACATCGCATGCCCGCAAGGGCGAAAAGGCCACTCGTAGGCTGTCCCGCGCCGCAAGAACCGATGGATTCGCCGTGAGACGCGACAAAGCACTGACGGCGTCCCCTGCCCCTTCTGCGCCGAGGTAGGTGAGCATCGCCGCGCCATGGACGCGCACGGCCTCCGTGTTCGCCGACCCCAGTCTCAAAAAGGCATCCGCCGGGGCCATCTCCGAACGGGTCAACCGCTGAGCGATGCGACTGTGGATCTTGATCTCCGTACCTCGACCGCTAAGTTTCCACTTCACCGCCGCCCCGGGCGGCAGGCTCCCGGGCCAGTGCAAACCGCGCTCGACCACGACTCGCCGTTCCCCCTTGGCGTTACGCCGAGCGAAGGTGACGACCAAGTTGATGCTGTCGAGAGCCTGGCCGCCGTTGTTGACGGCTGCAAGCTGCAGCCACATGCGAGGCCGCGAGCCGACCTGTCCCTCAAATCGAGCGGCGTGGGTGCGATTGGCAGCGAGTTCGAGCGTGGCAAATCGTGCCTGGCGCGGTAGCACCAGAAGCGAGAGCCGGGACACGCCTTTCCGAAAAGCTGGCAGGTCTGGCTGCTGGCAGTGACACGACGGATGCTTCGGTCGACCGTAAGCGGCCGCGCGCGCCACGAGATCCCCGGTCTGCGCTGGGAGACCACGGTCGAGATGTCCCACCGGCAGCACGACCCGCTCGGCCACGCCAAAGCGCATCAGGAGCGCCAAGCCAATCGCCACCCCAACGGCGGACACCGCAGCGGCCGCCGCCAGACGACTCACCCGGGAATTCACGCCCAAGGCCTCGCCCAATCGTGGCTTCGGCGCCAACTCAGGCCCGGCCGCCAACGAGATGGGGTCGGTCATGTTACCGGGCACCATCGACAATCCCAAGCGCTGCTCGATCGCGCTCTGTAAACGCGCGGCGAGGCGCTCGCTTCTCGCTGCCCCGTAAGCGACCCGTAGATACAACGCCCGGCAACTCAAGCGACTGACGACAAACATCGCCGCGGCCAAGCTCCACGTGGCCACGTCAGACATCTTCGATCGGAGGGCCCAGAAGGCGGCAAGCGACAACAGCAAAGGCCCTAGCCACGCGAAAAATTGCAGGCCCGCGAGCAGCCGAAGCTGGCGACGACTCTGCGCGGTTCCGTGCCGCGCAGCTCGAAATCGCGCCAGCACGAAGCGATTGTACGGAGCAGCGCAACGCGGATCGAGGGACAAATGAAGCAGCGGCCCCTGCCGGAGCAATCCGCGCACGGCCCTAAACGGCACGCGGACATGAACCATATCCGCCGCCCCGAGCATGACAAAATCACCGCTGTAACGCCGCACGTGTGTGCACTCGATCTCGAGCATATCGTCCCGACACACGATCCACACAGGCCCCACCGCATTCCCCCGGCGGTGTGGGATCGCAAGCGCAGCAACGCGAACGGTGGGTCTCGGAGGCAGCATGGTGATGATGCAATGTGCCGCGGCCCCCGTCCATCGGGTCACGGCATCAAGTCAACGTGGAGCCTGAGCCTCGCCTGACGCCGCCATCGCCCTAAGCTGCCGCAAGTCCTCCCAGATCTCGCGGGCAGACTGATAACGATACGCGTCTCGTCGACGCAAGAGCTTGGCGATGACGTTTCCGATTGGGGTGCCTAGCCCCTCGGCGGCTTGCCGGGGCACGCCGTCGGCGATGAGCTGAGGAATTTGTTCGCTGGGCGTGTCATCGTCGAGGGCCGCCCGCCCGGTGTGCATACGAAAGAGGAGCAAACCTAGCTGATACAAATCGCTTTGCCGCGTTGTGTACCCCTGCGTCACCAATTCGGGGGCCAAAATGCGCGGATTGGCCACTTGAGGTCGGTACCAGTGCTGCCCTTCGAGCTGATGGGCCACGCCGAAATCGGCGATCTTGACGAGTGGTTGGCTGTGCATCTGGGAAACGAGCACATTGCCTGCATGAAGATCCGAATGCACGAGCCCCTTGTCGTGCAAGTAAGCAAGGGCCATGAGCAATTGCCGAGCGAACTCGAAAAAATAGTTGTTGGCCAGCGGTCCTGTGCGCGCCAAAGAGCGCAGACTCGTGTCGCAACGCTCGAGCGCGATGTAAAACAAGTTGTCGAACTCGAACGCGTCGTGGATGTACACGATGTTGGGGTGGCGAAAATTCTCCAACCGGCTCATCTCATCGGCCCACTCTTGTTTGACCGTTTGATAGTGTCGGTTGGCCGGCCGAAACATCTTCAGGGCGTAGACTTGGTCAAAAGGACCGACGACCTCGTACACCGAGCCGTACTGACCGTCGCCGATCCGTTCACCCACCGTGTAGGCGCCACGCGAAGACTCGAGACGCGACCCGGTCGTCGGAAACGGAATGATGCGCGAGCCAGTTTGGTTGAGCGGATCCACAGACAGCCTCGCCTAATCCTACCGGCCCGCGGCCGGGAAGTCAGCACCCACAACACTCAACTCACAGGGCCGCACCGGTCGCCAGAGCCTCGGGCTACAATCGGGTGAGTTCACGAACCAAATCAGCTGCCTCATCTTGATCGACGTGCAAGGCCATGGCCAAATCAAAAAGAAACTCGCGCTCGCTGGTCCGCAATTGGCCATCGGCGGCCGTGACCCGAATCGCCAAGCCGAGCGCCCCAGCACAAGCCGTGGCATCGCCGAGTCGGTTTCGAACGACTTCGAGCCGAAGTTCTCGCCCGTCTCGGGCCAAATCGGCCTGAGCTTGGGTCAGCAGAGCAGCCAATCCCTCGCCAGACAAACTCGCCTCATGAGGCGTACCCGAGGCGACGGATTGAATCGATCGCTCGAGCTCGACGCGCTCGTCTTCCGTCAATTCGCCATCCGCATCGGCGGCGAGAAACATTGTCTCGACGAGAGCCTGGAGTCGTGGCTGATCAAATCCCTCAAGCGCGGCGCGTACGTCAAAGCCCATGGACCCTGAGTTACACCGTCCGAGCAGAGAGGATAAGTCAAAAACACGCCATTACTTGGCGGTCGGGTTGACCTGCCCCGGTTTCTCGCGAAACACGCACAAACCCTGCTTGCAATACACCTCAGGAGGCTTGCGGCAGTTTTTCTCGGGCTCGGTGCACTTGCCCTCGGTGAACGTCTTCTTCATGCCCGCCAGCTTCGCCTCATGCCGTTTGCTGACCGGCCGCTCACAACCTGGCCACTCACTAGGCACACAATCTGCGTCGCCGTTGCATGTATGCGCCGCGTTGATCGTCTCGAAGGCCTCACCGCGAATTTTCATACATGCTTCGTCGCTCAGCTTGTTTCCGCAGGCCGAAAGTGCCCCAACCGCGACCACGATCGCCCATGTCCGTATGCCGTTCATCGCCCCGAGCTAACACAACCGCAGCCCGGCGTAGACACACAGTTCGGCGCAACCTCGCCACGAGGCACTGCGCGGCTCGTCTTGACACGGAAGATGCTAAGATATGGCTAAACATCGGTGTTATTCTACGAGAGTTGAGGAGGGAACGTGCCCTTATTGGCCGTTGATTTCGGTACTTCCAGGATGCGCGCGACCATCGTGAGCGTCGACGAGGGTCGCGTCCAAGCGAGCCCCGTTCTCGACACACCTGCCGTCGTCTTGTTCGGCGACAACCACATCGCGGCCGGCGAGGTGGCCATGATGACGGCAGGCGCGCCTGGGCATGTAATGATCCACGGCATCAAGCGGCTCGTCGGCCGTCAACCGGGCGACGACGTCGTGAACCGCGTTTGCGCCTGGCACGGCGTCGAAGCGAGTCTCGACCACGAAGGAGGCCTGCTACTGCGCGGAGACGACGCGCCGGACATCCAGCTCAGCGACGGGCTGCGGACCATGTTCGAGCATGCCAACGACATGTTGTTGCTCGAACCCGAGTCGCACCCGACCGTCGTCGTGGTTCCCGATTGGTACGAACCGAGTCACTGTCAGGTGGTCGAGCACACACTGGCCGACGTCGACATCGAGGTACTGCAGTTCATCGAGGACACGACCGCCATCGCTCTGTGGATGAGCCGCACTCGAAGCGGCACCTTCGCCATCGTAGACGTTGGCGCTGGCGGAGTGACGGCCTCCATCATCAAGATTGCGAGCACGGGGCTCGAAATCCTGTCCACGACGAGCACGCAAAGCCACGGCGGCGAAGACTTGGACGCCGGGCTCGCCGACAGCGCCATCGAAAGCCACGGCGCAGTTGAACGACAATTGGTCCGGCACGCCTGCGAATCGATGAAACGCCAATTGCAGACCGAGCCGCAAGTCTCTCGACGCATCCGACTACCAGGGGGCCGAGAGACCTTGGTTCTCGAACGGTGGCAACTCGACCTGCTGCTCAGTCCCTTAATGACCGTCATCGAGCGAACATGCCGCCGAGCCTTTCGCCACGCCGGCGCACCTACACTCGATGGCGTCGTAGCTGCCGGCGGGTGCTGCCGCTTGCCACACGTCAAGGACAAGCTCAAGGAGTGTTTCGAATGCGAGGTGAGCGGCGTTCCAGGAGATCTCGACGCGGCCGTACTCGGTGCCGCCATGTATTGCGCGACCCTCAAGGGACTCGTTGACGGCCTGAAGATTGTCGACAAGCGACAAATCGATCGCGCGGCCCGAAATGTCTCCATGGCCGTCACCCGCTCGCGTAAACAGATCGCGCGCCACCGGCCTGTGGCACGCCGGGGGCGTTCCTCACGCGAACGCCTCAACCAGCTCCGCAACACCATCGCTGGACGCTCGGAGATGTCAGGCGATAGCACTCCGCCGCCGTCCGACGATGACCGACTCGATCCCTTGGCCGACGGTCCGTCTACCGTCACGGACTCGGCGCCTGACAGCAGCCCTTCGCCCGACAGTGCTCCGGCCCCTGACAGCAGCCCTTCGCCCGACAGTGCTCCGGCCCCTGACCAGGATCACTCCGCTCGCTCGCTCGGCGAGTTGGCGGATCGCTTCGATGCCATGCGCCAGCGGGTCGCGGAGCGCGACGCGGAACAAGCCGAGGCCACCGCACGTGACACACAGCGTGACGCCATGACAGACCCGCAGGCTGCCAGCGTCGGTCAACCCTTCCGAACGGCCCAGACCACACCAGACCGAAGCGACCACGCCGTGCCATACGGATCGCCGACAGATTCGCCAACTGCAAACGTGCATGTGCAAACGGCGCCACCGCCAGTAGGCTATCCGGTCCCATCTCAAGGCTCGATCGTCAACCCGACGAACGGGCGCGCGGCACTCGCCCTCGCGATGACCGGGCAGCTCATGGCAGCCGACGTCTATCCCATCGCACTGCCAGTGTTGCTACGGCGCCTCCTCGCGCAACGGAGCGTCACCGGAACCTTGACCATCGAGAGCTCTAAACACAATGCGCAGATCATCGTCCGCGGAGGCACGGCTGAACTGAGCAAGACCGAACACTCCGATCTGCAAAAGACCTTCGAACTGAGCGACGCCGACTTCTACTTCAGCCCCGAGGTGCTCGATGACGGCATCGAGCGGCGCTCGCACGCCCTGCCCCGATTGGCCGTCAACGCCTTGCGCGTGCTCCTCCGGAACACCGATCGCGAGACGATCGGCCACGCGTTCGCTGATCGGCTAACGCTCTCGCCGGTCCTGCGCCCCGATCGTCGCGCCATGCTGAACTGGTTGAGACTGCCGCCCCGCGACCGACGCTTCATCGAACGGCAACTCGATGGCACGACCTCCGCCCAATTCGTACTCGATCACGGCGGGATGAGTCGCGCCGGCGCCATGCAGCTGTTGGCCTTGCTCTCGATATTCGACATCGTCGCCTGGAAGGCGCCCGTCGTCGAAGAGGGCAGCTCCCCCGCGGAAAAACTCGAAGAGAAAGCCCACCTGTTCAAAACGGCCCATTACTTCGACGTCCTCGGGGTACACTTCAGCGCCCTGAGCCCCGATCTCAAGGCAGCCTACCAGGCCCGACTGACGGAATATGAGCCGGGCAGTCAAAACGACAAATTGGCGCCAGCCGCTTGCCAGACTATCCGTCAGCGTGTCGAAGAGGCGCACGCATGCTTGCTCGATCCAAACAAGAGAAGCAAATACCGACGCAAGACTTTCCCGGATTACGACTGGACCGCCCTGAGCCAACTCGAGGCACAACGAAGCGAATCGTTGGCCATGCGCGGTGCGGCTGAAGAGGCACTGGTGAGCGGAGAGTCGTCCCGCGAACTCATGAAGAGCGCGAAGGGGAAGGGAGCCCGGCGCCAGAAGCCGTCCGGAGGCGGCGGAACGAAACCCTGACTCCGCTCCGGCGCCATCGAGGCGGCGCACGAGCCAGGGAGGGGCCAACCATCAGCGAGGGAAAAACGACGAGCGCGTAGGAAGCGCCAGTGGCGCTCAGCAGGGTGAACGCTGACACGAGTCGTCACGCGTCGAAGTGACCATTTTCCGGGCACGCGGCCCCGGGATGCGCTAAACGGCTCAACCCCATGACTAGGACGTGGAAAAACGAATTGGTGGGCAAGATCCCGCCCGATCTCAAGGAAGAGATCGACGTCTTCGAGCGACAGATCGCCCGCCGCAAGGAAGGCAAACTCGACGAAGCGGTGTTCGGTGAGACCCGGCTGCGGCGGGGCGTGTACGGCCAGCGGTACGACAACGGCCAGCGCTTCGACGGTGTGCAAACGCGGCAGATCGCCTTTCCTTCCGGTGACATCTCCAAAGGTGCGAGCACCCTATGGGACGCTCCCGGCATGCTGCGAATCAAGATCCCTTACGGCGGACTCAACCCCGAGCAACTCGAATGCTTGGCCGCGCTGAGCGAGGAATACTCCGATGCCATCAGCCACGTCACCACACGTCAGGACGTGCAGCTGCACTTCATTCAACTCGACGACGCCCCGACACTGATGCGTCGGCTGGCTGCCGTGGGGATCACGACCCGCGAGGCCTGCGGCAACAGCATCCGGAACATCACGGCGTGTCCGTTCGCAGGGACCTGCAAGACAGAGCCCTTCGATGTCACCGCCTACGCCGACGCGCTGACGGCCTACCTGCTCGGCCACGACGACTGCCAAGACTTCGGTCGCAAGTTCAAAATCTCGTTTTCCGGATGCGCCGCTGAAGCGTGTGGACTCGCCACCATTCACGACATGGGCTTCATCGCGGCCACCCGCGAGGTGCAGAACGCAGCGGGAACGACAGAGACGGAGCACGGCTTCGAGCTGTACGTCGGCGGAGGATTGGGCGCCGTGCCGCACACAGCCAAGTTGTTCGACGCGTTCATTCCGCGAGAAGAGGTGTTGCCGATCTCACTGGCAATATGTCGCGTCTTCGGCCGCCTCGGCGAGAAGCGCAACCGCGCCAAGGCGCGACTGAAGTTCGTCGTCAAGAAACTCGGTATCGAAGCCTTTCGCGAAACGGTTCGCACCGAAAGGGCGAACTTGCGACACGACCCGCGATGGACGTCCTTCCTCGCCGATCTGGACAGCTTCACCGAGTCCCCCAAAGCCCCTAGGCTGATTTCACCTGCTTCGTTGAAGCGATCCGCCACGAATCTTCCCGAGGGTTACAAGGCGTTTGCAGATAGCAACGTACGCGCCCAAAAACAGGACGGCTTCAACCTCGTGACCGTCAGCCTGCCATTGGGGGACGCGACGGCGGACCAATTGCGCGCTCTGGCCGACATCGCGCGGCGTTACACCCCGGGCACCTTGCGGGCCACGGTCGAGCAGAACATCGCGCTGCGGTGGGTGCGGGACGAAGATCTCCTGCCCTTGTACCGCGACCTGCGAGCTGCCCAATTGGCCGCGGCGACCGCGGGCACGATCGTCGACGTAACCGCTTGCCCCGGAACCGACACCTGCAAGCTCGGTATCGCCTCCTCGCGGGGCTTGGCAGGCGAACTGAGCGAGCGTCTCGCCATCAAGAATCTGAGCCTCGACGAGGCGGTGCGAAACCTCCGGATCAAGGTCAGCGGTTGCTTCAATTCATGCGGCCAGCACCACATCGCCGACATTGGGTTTTGGGGCGTCAGTCGCAAGGTCAGCGGATACACGGTCCCTCATTTTCAGGTCGTCCTCGGCGGGCAGTGGACACACAACGGCCAGAGCTACGGCCTCGCGATGGGCGCCATCCCCTCGCGCAACATTCCGGCCACCGTCGATCGCATCACCGATCTGTTCGTCAGCGAGCGACAGCGCGGCGAGTCGTTTCAGCACTTTGTGCAGCGCATCGGCAAGAAGCACGTTCGGACCGCACTCGAAGATCTCTTCGCGGTGCCCAGTCACGACGAGGACCCGAACTACTACAGCGACTGGGGAGATCCGCGGGAGTACAGCATCGGCGACCTCGGCATTGGCGAGTGCGCCGGTGAGGTCATCAGCTTCGCACAGTTCGGACTCGCGGCGAGCGAACGCAAGATTTTCGAGGCTCAGGAATTTCTCGAAACGGGAGACAGCACCGGCGCAGCCACCCGAGCCCTCGACGCGATGATGGTGGCCGCCAAGGCCCTCACCAAAGACCGCGCCCCCAACCTGAGCGACGATGCCGACGAGATCGTCGCGGCGTTCCGCCATCATCTGTACGACACGGAGCTGTTTTTCGACCCCTATGCCAAAGGGAAGTTTGCCAACTACCTCTTTCAGGCCCACAGCGCCGGCGCGGCGATCACGGACGTCGACGCAGCCCGACAGCGCATCGAGGAAGCCCAGCTGTTCATCGAAGCCGCACACGGCTGCCACGGTCGGATGAGCTAGGAGAGAATCCGTGCAAATCACGAAAGCAACAGCCAGAATCTACACGACAAACTCGTCGTTAACTCCCAGTGATTTAAGGACATTATTTCACGAGTGGATTCAGCAGGACGCCCTCGACGAACTCCTTCTCGATGTCGCGGATTACACCCATGTACCGAGGGGACCAGGTGTCTTGCTCGTCGCCCACGAGTGCTATGTGGGTTTCGACGATGCCGACGGTCGCTTTGGATTGTCCTGGAGCGGCCGTCAAGACGCCTTAGCGCCGGCCGCAGAGAGTTGGCGCCACGCGGTTTCGCGGCTCCTCGTCGCCGCCAGAACGGCGGAACGCCGCTTTGACAATGAACTTGCCTTCGACGGTGCACAGCTCGTGCTCGGCTGCAACGACCGGCTCCACGCCCCCCACGGAGAAGCGAGCTACAGCGCCCTTCAGGGCGCTCTCGAAGCTGTAGCTTCCGAAGTCTACCCCGGCGCCGACTGTAAAATTGAGCCCGTCGGAGAGTTCCGCCAGTGCTTTCGTGCCCGCCTGAGCACAACCGGTTCGCTAGGACTCGCCGACCTACCGGTTTGAGACGCTGCGCATCCCGGGTCTCAGCGACGGCACGGCCTGCCCCGCTTTCGAATGGAGCGAGGGTCTGGAGATCCTTGTCCTTGCCCACTTCGCCGGAGCTGTTTAGCATGTCGACCCAAGAGGTATTCATGAGCGATGACAATCAGACCATCATCAACTGTCCGTCATGCGGAGCAAAAAACACCACGACCGCGCAACGTTGTGGCTCCTGTGGTGGGCCGATGGAAGAGCTCAAGCCCATCCACAGCGAAGCCCGCGAGCGCCAGCGGCGCTACCAACAAGACGGCTTCAGTGTCTTGTGGGCGCTCATCGCGATGGCCGTGCAGGTCGTACTCACCGGAGCGGTGGTCGTCGCCCTGCCCCAAGCCGCTGGCGTGCTCGATTTCGAGGGTTATTACGGCATGAGCCTCACCATCCCGGTTTGGTTCACCGGAGGCTTTCTCGTCGGCCTCATTTCGCCAGGAAAAACCTTCATCGAACCGGTCGTGGCGGCACTCATCGTCGCCTTTCCAACCGTATTCTACCTGTATAACGGCATCTTCAGCACGTTCGGGCACGGCCAAACGGTGCGAACCATGCCCTGGTTCATGTACGCGATCATGGCCGCCATCGGTGTCATGTTCACCTTGATTGGGGCTTACGCGGGCGAACGCATCCAGCTCGGGCCGCAAACCGCCACCAGCGACTGAGCGCGCGGGGCGCCACCGGCTGGCGAATCCACTGCCAATAGCGCAGGCGCTTGGAGCGTGTTATGAGGCGATTCGCCTATGTTTGATACGATCACGAAGGGCTTTCGCCAGGCGCGGAACCGACTCGCCGGCCTCACCGAGCTGTCCGAGAAGAATGTCGATACGGCCCTGCGCGAGGTACGGCTCAGCTTGCTCGAGGCCGACGTCGAACTCGGTGTGGCCAAGGCCTTCCTCCAGCGGGTCAAAGAGCGTGCCGTCGGCCAGACCGTCGCAACTCGCATCAAACACCAGGGCGCCCAACACGCGGTGAGCGCGGGCGACCAGTTCATTCGTGTGTGTCACGAGGAACTTGTGGCGCTCATGGCCGACGACGCCGAAGCCCTGCATCTCGCCGACAAGGGCCCGACAAAGATCGTCATGGTCGGCTTGCAGGGTGCTGGCAAGACGACCACCTGCGCGAAGCTCGCGCGACTGCTGCAGCAGGACGACCACAAGCCGATGCTGGTCGCCGCAGACATGCAGCGGCCGGCCGCTGTCGAGCAACTGCAAGTCCTCGGCGAACAACTTGAGATCCCAGTGTTCAATGTCGCCGGCGAGAGCCCGACGAACATCTGCGCCGCCGCCGAACAGGAAGCGAAGAAGCTTGGCTGTGACGTCATCATCTACGACACGGCCGGCCGACTCTCGATCGACGAGACCTTGATGGAGGAACTGAGCGCCATCAAGGACGTTGTCTCCCCCCACAACATCTACCTCGTCGTCGACGCGATGATCGGCCAGGACGCGGTCGTCACCTCGAAAAACTTCAACGAGCTGCTCGGTATCACCGGCGTAGTACTCACGAAGCTGGACGGCGACGCACGAGGCGGTGCTGCGCTCAGCGTCAAGGAGGTCACGGGCGCGCCGATCGTCTTCTGCGGCCTCGGCGAAACCACCGACAAGTTCGAACCCTTCAGAGCCGAAGGGATGGCAAGCCGGATCTTGGGCATGGGCGATGTCGTCGGCCTGATGCATGACTTCGAGAAGGTCGTCGACGAGAAGAAGGCCGAAGAAGACGCCAAGCGGATGCTAGACGGCTCGTTCACGTTGGATGACTTTCTCGAGCAAATCTCGATGATCCAACAAATGGGCTCGCTAAAGGATCTCGTCGACAAGCTGCCCCTCGGCGGCATCTTGCCCGGCGGACTGCCCGAGGGCGTCAACCTCGACGACGGCGAACTCGTACGGATCCGCGCCATCATCCAGTCCATGACCCGAACCGAGCGCGCCGATCCGTACACGCTGGTGCGTGAGCCAGGTCGGGCAGCACGGATCGCCAGAGGCTCGGGAACAGAAGAAGCGCAAGTCACGGCGGTGGTCCAGCAGTTCATGTTCATGAAGCAGATGATGGGCGGGCTGGGTCAAGACCTCGGCATGATGGGCAAGATCCCAGGCATGAAGGGTGTGGCCAGCATGCGCAAGATGCGCAAGATGATGGCCAAGCATGGCGGGGGGATGCCGGGGATGCCGGG
>JAPYTK010000126.1:14743-16192 GCA_029941785.1 Polyangiaceae bacterium
GCAAGATGCGCAAGATGATGGCCAAGCATGGCGGGGGGATGCCGGGGATGCCGGGGATGCCGGGGATGCCGGGGATGCCGGGGATGCCGGGAATGCCGGGAATGCCGGGAATGCCGGGGATGCCGGGAATGGGAATGCCGGGAATGGGAATGCCTGCAGGTGGCGGTGACAGCGCAACCAAGAAGAAGCCATTGAGCCCAGCGGACCGCAACGCGCGCAAGGCGGCTCGGAAGCGTCAGCGCACCGCCCGCAAGCGAAAGCGACGCTAACGACCCGCCTCGGAGCGCGCGTGGCGGCCGGGCGGCTCAGCTCTCGTGGTCGTCAAAACGAACGACGACATCCAGGTCCTCGACGCCGACCTCATCGTGACGCTCGACCGCTTCGAGTTCACTCTCGAGGGAATCGGCCGCCTCTGTCTGGCCGACGACTCGATAGATCGACGCAATGGCCTGCTTGGCTGACAGGACCTCTGGATGTTCGAGCCCAAAGCCGGCTTCGAACAGCTCGACCGATCGTGAAAGATAGTCCACTGCTTCGTCGGCTTGGCCGGCCTGGGCAAAGGAGCTTCCCAGTCCGAACAACGCACGAGCGCTCATGCCATTGATGGCCGCAACGTGCTCCGGGGAGGTCGGCTCGACATCGGCGAGTGAATCGAGAACGCGAGCGTACAGAGCACGACCGCGCGCGAATTCGCCATGGTGGCTGCTAAGCTCGGCCATCGTGAGCAAGACGGCCATGAAGTCTTGGGCGAATCTCTCGCCAGCGTTTTCGAGGATGGACGCCGCCCGCTCCAGCAGTGGAAGGGCCTCGTCGAATTCGCCAGCGACGAGGTGACTCGTGGCGCGTGTGTGCATGACCATCCCAAGCTGCGGTTCGTCCTTTTTCTCCGCTCCGAGCCACAAGGCGATCGCCCGGTCGGCGCACTCGGCGGATTCGGCGTGTTGTCCCAAACACTCGTGGACGGCGGCCAAGCTGCGCAAGGACGTCGCCAGTTGCAGGACGTCGACATCGGCTCCGGTCTCCCTCCGCGCATCGAGCGTGGCAACCGCCGTAGCGGCGACAATCATGGCCGCATCGTAAGCCCCCTCGCCGCATAACTCGAACACGCGTTGGGACGAGTCTTCACTGCTACTGATCACTTCAGGCATGGTCTAGCAAGTCCTCTTTATCACTTCTCTCGACGCTCGGTGACCCGACGGTACACCTCGCTCGCGGAAAGCTCGCATTCAAGCGCCAAGGCTTTAGCGACATCGCGCGGGCGCATGCCATCAGCAAGCAGGTCGTCGATGCGACAATCGAGCTGTTTTTGCGTCAATCCACTCGTCGACGCCAACGACTGCGCCCCGAGCACAACCGTGATCTCACCCCGCCACTGTCGCTCGGTGGAAGCGAGTTCAGCCCCGGTTCCACGAACGATCTCTTCGTGAAGTTTCGTAAGCTCCCGAGCGA
>JAPYTK010000127.1 GCA_029941785.1 Polyangiaceae bacterium
GTGAGTAATTGGTCGGCGATGCGAGCGTAAATCCACTTGATACAATCGGCGTGCTGCGCGCGTCCCCCGGCGGAGGCGTCGTGGGAGATGGTGTTGTGGAAGCCGCCTTGTATCCCCGGACCATCTGCGAAACCGAAGTTGATGTCGGACGTGGCCCACATGAGCTGCATCGTGATCACTTGGGCGGTGCCGCAGCGCAGCGCTTGGGCGGCCACTTCGAGTTGACCGTCGATCAAAGCGGCAAAGTTCTTCCCGTCGAAAGGGTCGAGACTCGCGGTCTTCTCGGCCAGCGCGAGCGGCGGCTTCATCGAGCATTGTGAGTTGAGGTCCTTGTGGCTCTGCAGCTCCCTCAGGGCTTCGAGGTGAATCGAGAGCTTGTTCTGTTCGCGGGTGAGACCCGCGAGTTCGGCGTGCATGCGACCGACTTGTGATTCGGTGAGGGACAAGGCCTCGCGCCGGAAGTCCGCATCGGTTGGACCGTCCATGGGAGCCTCGGGAAACAGGGTGTTCGCGGCGGCGGCTGGACTCTCGAGCGGCATCACCCATTCGCCGCTCTGGATCAGGTGGGAGTTGGATCCGAACCACTTGTGGGGAATGACGCCCAGGGCGTGGGTTTTCACGCCCAGACCCTTACCGACCAGGCTGTCGATGGAGTCGCTCGGCTTGCCGTCGTTGCCTCTGCCCTCACTGAAACCGGTCAACACGGCTTGAATGGCGGCGTGATTGCTCGCGCCATCGTTCATGCTCAGACCACGGATCACCTTCACGGACGAGTCGAAGTCTTTGAGCGCCTCGAGGATGTAGGAGTTCGTCGGCGTGTCGATGGGGTCGAAGTGCTCGATGGGCGCGCCGTTGGGCACATAGATGACGCAAAGTCGCAACGGGGCAGAGCCAGGATCGGCACGTGCGAAGCGGCTCATACGCATGGCCAACGGCGCCGCGATACCCAAGCCGAGGGCCTTGAGAAAGATCCGGCGGCCGAGGACACCGCTTTGGCGATGGGAGAGGCGTTTCACGTTGGATCCCGGCGAGTGAAGAATGACTTTTCCCTATCCCCCATCTTTTGGTACTGCAGCAATCATACCAAAAGGGAAGACCTCACCATCGGCTTCAAATAGAGGTTTTGTTGGTGCTTTATGGCCCCGCGCGCGGCGTCTCGGATCGAAAGGATCCGCCGTCGGGACCTCGACCGGATCGAAAGGATCCGGTCGAGGCGAGGGATCGACGGCCGCGAATCGAGGTCGGTCTTGGGACCGCGGTCTCTCGTGGTGCTCGGGGTGGATCGTTCAAGTCGCTTGACGCGGTTGATCAGCCCATGAAACCCTCAGTCACCACTTTCATCAACCCAGGAGAAGTTATTGAAATCAAAGCTAACACTTGTCGCCGCGGCTTCAATCAACCTCGTCGAGTCAGGCCCGTTGGCAGATCTGCAGGCGACGACCGCCCGGGCGGATGACCTCTCGGTGATCCGTCACACGGTGGGCGTGCGCTGCGCGTACGACGCGAAGTAGCGGGAGCCTATATATGAACATGTTGCGATTGGTGTTTGTCGTTTCGCTGCTCGTAGGCTGTGGGACCAAGGCGCCGGCCGTCACGCGAGGGGCTGTCGAGCCACGAACGTCTGCTCCGCCCAAAGCACCCCCTTCGACGAGCCCGTATGTGCTCGTGCTGGGAACCGCACAGGACGCGGGCCTCCCGCAGATCGGATGCACTGGCCAGCACTGCGTGCGCGCCGCTCGCGATCCTGCGCAGCGTCGCTTCAGTAGTGCGATCCTCCTGTGCGATCCGCGCACCGGCATGCGCTGGTTGTTCGATGCGACGCCTGATCTGCGTGAGCAACTCCATTTTGCGAATGGCCATCCTTCCAGTCGTCAGCTGCCCGGGTCTCGGCCGCCGTTGGTCGAGGGGATCTTTCTTACGCACGCGCACATCGGTCATTACACGGGCTTGATGTTCCTTGGCCGCGAGTCGTACGGGGCAAAACAGGTGCCCGTGTTTGGCACCGAGCGTATGCGTGATTTTCTGACGAACAATGGGCCGTGGAGCCAGCTGGTATCTCTCGGCAACATCGAGCTTCGCCCGATCGCGCCACCGGACACGGTGAAGCTCGCCGCCGATTTATCTGTGCAGGCGATCCCGGTCGTGCACCGCGATGAATTCAGCGACACGGTGGCCTTCATCGTTCGCGGCCCCGAGCGTGCCTTGCTCTACCTGCCGGACATTGACAAGTGGTCGCGTTGGGACACGCGCATCGAAGAGGTGCTCGCAAAGGTCGACTTCGCGCTGCTCGACGGCACTTTCTTCGATGGCGACGAAGTTCCCGCGCGCGCGATGAGCGAGATCCCGCACCCCTTCATTCGCGAGTCGCTCGACCGCTTTGGTCCCTTGTCGCTGGACGAGCGTCGAAAGGTCGTCTTCACGCACATGAACCACAGCAACCCCGCACACGAATCGGGCGGCGAGGCGGCTGTCGAAATCGAGAAGGCCGGCATGTCGGTCGCATATCGCGGTCAGGTATTTCCCCTCTAGTCTTCGGCGTCGCCTGAGGGGCCTCATCGAGCCCTTGCGCCGCGGAGCATCACTCGTCAACGGTTCTTGGTGATGGGCGCGCGCTTAAGTAAGCGTGAAAGTTCCGTACCTTGGCGATCCGTTTCTGTGATCAGGGCGCAGGGTAGAGCGCATTACTTTTCATAGCGTCCAATGATTTCGATGCGCGAGTCGCGTCGGCGTTCGGTCGCGTGAACCCCGTCGTGGACAGACACCCTTATGCCAGGAGAACGTTGGTGGAGTATTATCATGCGCAAACACGGATGCGAGTGGTCGTGCTGTCGATTGTGACAAGCTCGGTTTCCATCATGGCGCATGCGACGCCGGGGGTTCCTGCGGGCGCCGCGATGAGTCCGGACGCCAACGCGAGCTTGTTCGAGCAGCAGACGCGTGGCGCTTCAGCGTCGACAGCGCGAGCCGACCGATTGCATGCGGGCGTTGCCGCTTCGGTTCGGATGGCGGAGGTTGACGAGCATCGCGTCTTGGCTCATCGAGACAATTTTGAGTTGGTGGGCCGTCGTCTCGGAGTGCCAGCGGCCTTGCTCGCGGCCATCGCGAGCCGCGAGACGCGGGGTGGCAGGCATCTCAAGACCGATGGCTACTCGGTGTTCAGCGGAAACCGAGGTTACGGCATGATGCAGGTCGACGCGCGTTTCCATCGACCGCAGGGTGGGCCCTCGAGCGTCGCCCACATCGAGCAAGCCGCGTTGATTCTTGTACGTTATCGCGATCGCCTCGCGAAATCCCACTCGACCTGGACAACGAGTGAGGTGCTGAAAGCGGCCGTCGCCGCCTACAATTGTGGGCCGAGCCGTGTTCGCTCGCTCACCCGCATGGATCGCTATACGACGGGGCGAGATTACAGCGATGATATCTGGGTGCGCGCCCGGTACTTTGCGAAGCGGATGGGCGCGGATGCAGCTGTTGGCCGGGCTTTGGAACCGGGGGATGTTCGACGAGGCGGAGGCCTTGGGCGAAGCGGTTCTTCCCAACAAACGATTCCGTAGCGTCGAGCATGCCCGCGCTTCGCGACGCCTTCGCAAGCTGCTGTCGTGGCAAGTCTACAGTCGACGTTTGGGCTCATCCTTGGGTGTGCTGAGAGGCGTAGGACGGTTGCTCTCAGCCGGGCGGGCGTTGGCCATCGCGACCCTGGTCGCGGCTGGGTATCCTATCATTGGATCCGTCGACTTATCTGCTTGATGCCATTCTGCTAGCGTCCCACCGCCATGATTCGTTGGTTGACCATTGGGCTGTGCCTGAGCTTCGTCCTATCCGCCACTCCTTCCGCGCAGGCGGAGGGTGGGAAACGCCGTACAGAGATCCATCTCATCACGATGGGACCAGGTTTGCCCCTGTTTACGCGCGCGGGACATCTCTCGCTGATGGTCGCGACCCTCGAGGGGGACAAGCCGGTGGCGACGAGAGTCTACAATTACGGTGACACGAACTGGCAGGATCCCTGGCTCGTCGCCAACTTCTTCCGGGGCAAGCTCGATTTTTTTCTGAGCGTCTCGGGGACCCTCAAGCAGACGGTGGAGCTGTACGGCCGCGGACAGGGACGCGCGATTCATCGACAGAAGATCAACTTCAGCGACGCGCAAGCGGAGCAAGTGGCAAAAAAGCTCGCGCTGGAGGCCCGCCCGGAGAACCGAAGCTATCGCTATCACCACATCGAGCAGATCTGTACGACCCGTGCTCGGGACTTGATCGACGAGACGACGGGCGGTGCCGTACGGGCGCAGCTCGAAAAGCAGATGAGCGACAAGACCGTCTATGACGACGTGGCGTGGGCCTTCTCTGGACATCCTTACGCTGTCGTCGCGGCCGATCTGTTCTTCGGCCGTGCCCATCATCGTGAGCGGGATCTGTTCTCCAGTTTGTACGAGCCCGGGCGGATGAGCCGAGCGCTGGCGACGGTGCAGGTGCCCGATCCTCGAGGAGCCAACAACAAGACCGTGCCGTTGCTCGGTCCGCGCCATCCTCTGGCCGAGCGTGTCGGGTCTCCGCTGATCACCGCGCCGAGTAAGGCCTCGACTGTTTTCGCTCTTGCGCTCGCCCTGCTGCTCTTCGCCTTGGGCTTCGATGCTCGCAGGCGTCTGCAGGAGAGCACCCGCTACCTCGGTGCTTTTGTCGGGGTCGGTGGAGCGATCTTTGGCCTGATCGGAGTGCTGATCGTGTTGCTCGGGCTCCTGTCGGGGGTGCCGGAATTCGGCGCCAACGAGTTCGTGATGGTCTTTCTGGCGACGGATCTCGTCTTGGTGCCCCCGGCGAGGCGTTGGTGGCGGGACAAGGGCGCGATGCCGAGCTGGATGATGCGTTATGCGTATGGACGGTTGGCGCTGGTGGCGCTGGCGACCTTGTTGGCGCTTAGCGGTGTTTTCGTGCAGCGGCCCATCGCCTATCCCTTGCTCAGTCTCGGGTTTTCGGTAGGTCTGCTGATCCTACTGCGGTCTGCATCGTCCTCATCGAGCGCTGAACCTTCGGCCGGTTGAGACGGAGCTAGCGGACGGCGGGCGGCAAAAGGCCTAGTGGTCGCCTAGTGGTCGTGGCCGCCGGGGCCGTGGGGATGGCCGTGCTCGATCTCTTCGGCGGTTGCGTCGCGGAGCTCGACGATCGAGACCTTGAAGTGGAGGTTCTCGCCCGCGAGCGGGTGATTCGGATCGACGTGAACCTTGTCCCCGTCGACGTGGTCGATCCACAGGGGTACCATGCCATCTTCCGTCTCGGCCACGAACTGCATGCCTTGGACGAGCTCCGCATCTTCTGGGAAGGAGGAGCGCTCGACCTCGAGCATCTGCGGAACCCGTACGCCGTAACCGTCAGCTGGCGCCACGACGACCTGCAGCTCGTCACCCACTGACTTGCCCGCCAGCTCGCTCTCGAGGCCCGGCACGATGTTGTGAGCGCCATGGAGGTACGCCATGGGGTCGTTGCCGTCCGAGCTGTCGAGGGTCTCGCCCGCGTCGTTCGTGAGGGTGTAATGGATCGTGACGACCTTCTGATCGGCGACGGTGTCTGCGCTGCTCATGCGCACCCGCGTAGCACGGCGCCCACGGGGGCGACAACACATGCCTTCCGGGCCGAAACGGGCGTGGAGCAGGGCCCGAAGGCGTCTACGTGCCGTTCGGGACCAGCAAGCTCATTCGCACCATGTCGTGGTAACGGTCCTGGACGAAGTACTCGTCGCGCAGGACGCCCTCAAAATCGAAGCCGTGCTTGAGGTACATCGCTTGGGAGGAGCGATTGTCCTTGCGCACGATGAGCCAGAGCTTGTGCAGTTCAAGCTCGTCGAAGGCGGTCTCGACGAGCAGATCGAGCGCGAGCCCACCGTATCCTTTGCGTTGTTCGTCTCGCTTGATGACAAGGAAGAGGCGGCCATTGCGCGCGGGCCAATAGATTTGGTTGATCGAGCATTGTCCGAGGTATCGCTCGCCGTCGAAGATCGAGTAGGCGCGATCCTTGCTCGATGCGATGAGGGACTCGAGGTAGCCGCGCTCCTCGTCTTCGGAGATCGCGTTCTGACGCGTAGCGAAATACTGCATCACTTCCCGATCGTTCACCCAGCTCATCACGTGGGGTAAATGGTCGATGGAGAGTGGTTCGAGGCGGACGGCTCGAGGCGGTGGGGTGTTGGGCATGGTCCTAGTCTTCGCGGATCGCGAGGCGGTAAAGGGTCAGCGCCAGAATGCAGAGCGCGGCCAGCGCGAGCCACGGGGCCAGGGAGCCTGCCCAAGTGTAGCCAACCTTCCACAGATCGCGACCGGACCACTTGGCGTAACCGGCGGCTCCGGCGATGGCCACGCCGAGCAGGCCCTCACCACCCACCAGGCCCGAGCCGAAAAGGATCCCGCGGTCACGCCGTTTGTTGGCTGATGCTTTGTTGGCGGCTCGCTTCATCGCGAAATGGCGCAGCGCCCCACCGAGGAGTACGGGTACCATCGTCGACACGGGTAGGTAGACGCCGACGGCAAAGGGGAGGCTGGGGATCTTGACCAGTTCACATGCAACGGCGATCACGGCGCCGATGCCGACCAAGCTCCACGGAAGGTTTTGATCGAGAACCCCGCCGATCACGAGTTTCATCAGCGTGGCTTGTGGGGCGGGAAGTTCTTCGGTGCCGAAGCCGGTGGACTTGGCGAGGAACAGCACGGTGAGGCAGACGAAAGCGGCCGAGGTGAGCACGCCGACGAGTTCGCCGATCTGCTGGTGGCGAGGCGTGGCTCCGAGCAGGAACCCGGTCTTCAGGTCTTGAGAGGTGTCACCGGCGATCGAGGCGGAGATGGCCACCACGCAGCCCACGGTGAGCGCTGCTGCCTTGCCGAGGTCATCCGTCCATCCCAACAGCAGGAAGACCGACGAGGTCAGCAGGAGGGTGGCGATGGTCATCCCGCTCGTGGGATTGGAGGTGACGCCCACCAAACCCACGATGCGCGAAGACACGGTGACGAAGAAAAAGGCGCAGATCACGACGAGGATCGCCGCGACCGGCCGCGTGGCGGGGCTTGGCAAGGCCCCGAAGACCTGCGGGACCAGCGCCATGACGAGCCCGACGACCAGCAGGCCCATGCCCACCGTCTTGAGTGAGAGCTCCCGCGAAGTGCGAGGCTCTTCGTCGTCCCGTCCTGCCCCGTCGCGGGCCATGCGCTCGCGGAGCTGTTTCGTGCCGACGCGAAAGCTCTCGATCATGGTCGGGATGCTACGGATGAGCGTGATCAAGCCTCCCGTCGCGACGGCCCCGGCTCCGATGTACCGCACGTACCGGTTCCACAGTTGGCTCGCGGTCATCTGGCTGATGGTGAGGGTCGTCTCAGGATAAAACGGCATGGTCATGCCCTCCCCCCAGTAGGCGATGACCGGAATGATGATGAGCGAACTGAGCAGTCCGCCGCCGACCATGATGAGACCGATGCGCGGTCCCAAGATGTAGCCGACACCAAACAGGGCGGCGGACATCTTGCAGCCGATGGCGCCTTTCTTGAGGAAGGGGATCGCGACCTCAACCTTCCCGGGCACGAGCTTCGCCCAGCTGACGATGAGCTTGAACAGCGCGCCGGCGCCTAGACCGTAGAAGACATTCTTTGCCTGCCCGCCTCCAACCTCGCTCGCCACGAGTACCTCGCCGCAGGCGGTGCCTTCGGGGTAGGGGAGCTTGCCGTGCTCGCGTTCGATGAGGTAACGCCGCAGCGGCACCATGAACAACACCCCGATGAGCCCGCCGCACATCGCGAGCAGGGTCATCTGGAGAAAGGTCGGCGGCATCTCCCACAGAAAGAGGGCCGGCAGGGTGAAGATGACTCCGCTCGCCACCGAGCTCGATGCCGAGCCCACAGTTTGTGCCGTGTTCGCCTCGAGGATGCTCGTGGAGACCTTCCCCCGCATCAGCCGGAAGGCAGCAACCGTCATGACGGCTACGGGGATCGAGGTCGAAATCGTGAGCCCTGCGACCAGGCCGAGATAGGCGTTGGCGGCGCCAAACAGGATGCCGAAGAGGATCCCCAGGCCGATGGCCTTGATGGTGAACTCCGGTGGGCTCTCGCTCGCAGAGACGTAGGGTTCATAGCGCTCTCCCTCCTTGAGGGGGCGGTGAGCGGCGTCACTCAGTCCTTTTGCGTCGGCCATGGTCGAGCCTTCTAGCGAGCTTGCTGACCGGCGTCGAGTCGCCCGGTTGAATCAGCACCCAGCCTGCGAGTCGATGTGGTAGACGCGAGCGTTCCATCGCGCTCACGTATGAACGGGGCGCACGGACGGGGAGTTATCGTGGAGCAAACGTTCTTGTCAAAGGTGGTCCTGCCGCTGGCGCTCGCCACCATCATGCTCGGCATGGGCCTGTCGCTCGTGCTCGATGATTTTAAGCGCGTTTTTCGCGTGCCCAAGGCTGTCGCAATCGGCCTTCTGTGCCAGATGGTGCTGCTTCCGCTGGTGGGATTCGCCGTCGTGAAGCTCGTCGCCATGGACTCGCCTGCCCTGGCGGTCGGGCTGCTCGTGCTCACCTTCTGTCCCGGCGGGGCGACCTCGAACATGCTCACACTTCTCGCGCGGGGCGATGTTGCTCTGTCGATCACGCTCACTGCCGTAACCAGTCTGATCACGCCCTTCAGCATTCCCATCTTGACGAACATCGCGGCCGCCCATTTGATGGCCGAAGGTCAGGCGGTGGTGATCCCGTTTGCCAGGAGCGCAGGCCTTTTCGTCATCATGGTTGTCCCCGTCCTCATCGGCATGGCGATCCGCAAGCGTTGGCCGGACGCTGCGGACAAGGCCGACAAGCCCGTGAAGGTGGTGAGCCTGTTGTTCCTGTTCGGGATCATCGCTGCGCTCATCAAACAGAACGCCGCAGAGTTGCCCGGCTTTTTCGCGCAGACCGGTGTGGCGACCTTGATCCTCAACGTGACGACCATCGCGCTTGGCTATGGCGCGGCGCGGCTCGCCAAGCTCTCTCGGCCGCAGCAGACCACCATCGGCATCGAGGTGGGGATCCAGAACGGCACCTTGGCCCTGTTCGTGACGGGTAGCTTAATCGGCAATACCACGATGACAATCGCGCCTGCGATCTACAGCTTGATCATGTTCGGCACGGGAGGGATCTTCGGCTATCTCGCGAACCTCGGCGGCGGCGAGTCGCAGCCCGATGCCGGAGTTGAGGCCTGAACCGCGTGCGTCTCGCAAGGCCGTAGGATCGGGACCGCGCGCCGAGCGATCATGAGGGCTCAGTGGCGAGGGATGAGCTTCACATTCTCGTTTCCTCGTCGGTGCAATCTCGGGCCGCTTCTATTAAGCTGCTGCCATGTCTGTGCTCATCAAGAACGGCCGCGTGATCACGGCCACCGACGATTATTTCGCTGACGTCTACATCGAGGGGGAGAGCGTCGCGCAGATCGGCAAGAATCTCGCGGTGGACGCCGACGAAGTCATCGACGCGACTGGCCGTTATTTGTTTCCCGGCGGCATCGATTCTCACACCCATCTCGACATGCCTTTCGGCGGGACCACCTCCGCGGACGATTTCGAGAGCGGGACGATCGCTGCGGCCCACGGGGGCACCACCACCATCGTGGATTTTGCCATTCAGACCAAGGGCGAGTCGACACTCAAGGGGCTGGATACCTGGCACGAGAAGGCCGCGGGCAAGTCCACCATCGATTATGGGTTTCACATGATCGTGACCGACATGCCGGTCGAACGCCTCGACGAAATGAACCGTCTCGCGGACGAAGGGGTCACGAGTTACAAGCTCTTCATGGCCTACCCCGGCGTGCTCTACGTCGACGATGGCACCTTGTATCGGGCTTTCCGTCGTGCGGGCGATAATGGCACCCGCATCTGCATGCATGCCGAAAACGGCATCGTCATCGACGAGATCATTCGCGAAGCCGTCGAAGATGGAAAGGTCGATCCGAAATACCACGCCCTGACCCGGCCCACGCGCATGGAGGCGGAGGGCGTCTACCGTGCCATTGCCATTGCCGAGGTAGCGAACGTGCCTTTGTACATCGTGCACCTCTCGTGCTCCGACGCTCTTGAGGAGGTCAAGCGGGCGCGCATGCGAGGCGTGGACGTGATGGCCGAAACCTGCCCGCAGTACCTGTTTTTCGATCAGAGCATCTACGAAAAAGAGAATTTCGAAGGCGCAAAGTATGTGATGACGCCCGCCCTGCGCGAGAAGTGGAACCAGGATGTGCTCTGGGACGGGCTGAAGTTCGGACACATTGGCAACATCGCTACGGATCACTGTCCCTTTTGCTTCAAAGATCAGAAGCAACTAGGCCGTGGCGATTTTCGCAAGATCCCCAACGGCGCGCCCGGCGTCGAGAACCGCATGAGCGTGATGTATCACGGGGCGGTCGTCCAGAAGCGACTGAGTCTCAACCGCTTCGTCGAGATCACCTCGACCGCGGCGGCGAAGACCTTCGGCATGTTCCCCAAGAAGGGCACCATCGCGGTCGGTAGTGACGCGGACATCGTGGTGTTCAATCCCGACCGGCGCGAGGTCATCAGCACCAAGAACGAGTTTACCCATCATATGCGGGTCGATTACAGCGCGTACGAGGGATATGAGATCCAAGGCTGGAGCGAGATCGTGCTGTCGCGTGGTCGGGTCATGGTCCGCGACGGTTCGCTCGAGACCCGGGGCGGAGGTCAGTTCATCAAGCGCGCTCGCGAAGGTGAACTGTTGCGTTGATCCGATGGGCCACGGCCTACCCGTCGCGTTCTCACTTGCCTACCTCCCCTCGTCGATACTCAGATACGAAAACCCCCGGGAGAGCCGAAGCTCCACCGGGGTGATTCGTGTTGGCCAGGGGCCAAGCGTACGGCTCAGTTGCAGATTGGAATTTGAACCTCGGAGCTAGCTCCGTCGTAGGCGATCCAGGAGCCTGCCGTTCCGGACAAGACGAAGCGGTCGCTATCCTCTTCTTGCAAGGAGTCGAAGGTATCGATGGTGTATTGACCGGCGGAGGGCCGGCAATCATTGCCTGCGCGCAAGACATTCGCGGTCACTACGCTGTAAAACGTGTTGTCCGTGGTCACGAAAAAGTGGCTGGTGTGCTCCTGGGTGGTTCCTTCCACATTGAAGCTCGACATGTTGCCAATGTCGTGCCTGGCCTCGATATTGATGTGGCCCATGAGCGTTTGCGGGGCATTGACGCGAAGCGAGATGTGCGCTGAGTCGGTTCCGAATGCGTATTTGACGTTGATCTTACCCGTGCTGGTACCGATCGCAGACTCGACCGTGAGGCGGCACGCCAATCTGGCCTCGCCGGCTTCGGGATACGAGAGATGGCACCTGATTTTGCCCGTCGGCGCATTGTCGCCCAGGTCGCCGCAATCGAACGAGATGTCTAGGATTTTTGTTTTCCTGTCGAAGTTCACCATGCGGCAGTGGTCGATTCCTTGCGCGCTGGTCGTGAGTACACCGCCCAAGTCCAGGTCAACGAATTCCGTTTCGGTCAGGTCTCCTGCGACCCGCAACGGCGAGACGAAGGTGATCGCGTCGGCGAGTTGGTGCATCAATTTCCTGTCGAGTTTCGTCGGGCCGCCCTCGTTCTCGCCCTCGCCGCCCTCGTTCTCGTTCTCGTTCTCGCCCTCGGGCTGCTGGTCTGACGGGATCTTGGTGGTCTTGTCCCGCAGCTGGGCGCGCTTGGTCGTATCCGCATAGTTCCAGTCGGCGCCCTGCTTGGCATCGACGAATTGGTTGCCCCCGTTGTCTGCGATCACGTAGTTGCTCGACTGCGTGTCGTCGTTCGCCGTGTCGGGCGCTTCATCTTGGTCGAGCGCGCAGCCCGTTGTGGCGATAAGCAGGGCGACGGCGAAGGGGCTTAGGATGCTCTTGGTCGTGATGTTCTTCATGGGATTTTCCTCTCGGCACATGGTTCGACGTGCAGCATGACGTCGTTCGGTTCGGTACGTGGAGCGTTGCCGTAGGCGAATCGATGCGCCGGTGCCGCAGCACCTGCATGGCTGTCGATTCTTGCCTGAAGTCGCGCTGACTTCGTGTGCGTCGGAAAAACAGGACCTTCAACAAAGAAATGGTCGAAAAGCCTCGCTTCTCCTCCTTCGGTAGCTCGGCTGCCTCCGTATGCCGGAGACCCGTGGCTTTGCGTCCCAGCCTCGCGACTGGTTTGCCTTTATCGGGAGGGGACCATCCCTTTCCCGTGGGTAAAAAATGCGGACTGTTTGAGCAATGTCAACGCTGGAGGCGAAGAAAACAGTGAAAAGAGTGAGTGATTGTGGTGACTTGTAGGCATCGTCCTACAAACGGATCGACCGTAGCGAAACCGCCTCGAAAATGTGATGTGGGGGCTCTCGTAGGAGGCAGGCTGTCGCTCAGCCTTTCCCAGAGTACCCTGGAGTCAGATGGCGTCGATGGCATCGCCAATGGCGACGAGGCTGTTGCGCAAAGGGTGCGTATCGTCGAGCTCTACGACCGAGACGTGGTCGCCGCTGCGAGTGGCCAGTTCGTAGGAGATGCTGAGCGGGACGACGGTATCGTGCACCCCGTGCATGATGGTGGTCGGAAGATCGGCGGGGATCACAAGCGAGTTTGGGTCATCGACGGGCGGTTCGGTGACGATGAGCGCGGGGGCGAGCAGGAGCAGGGCCCGAAAGCGCGTGGCTTCGGATTGGACAAAGGCGGTGAGGGCGAGACCACCGTAGCTGCTTCCGACGCCGATCCAGTCTTTGCCTCCTGCCGTAGCTTCGCGCAGTTGATCGATTCGAGCCGCTAGCGGGAGGCCCCGTCCGTCGGGCGCAACCAGGGTAGGAAAGCGGGTGCGCAAGTAGGTCGCTTTGCTTCCGGAGGGGCTACCCTCGAGGCCGTGCATCAGAACGATATTCATGAACTGGAGTCGGGGGCAGAAGTCTTTCGACTGACGACACCATAGCTCCATACCGAAGAGCTTGGTACTGCGCGGCTATCGGATCCTCAGCAGACGATGACGTTCACGGGACGAGGTAGATGGGCGAACCGGCCAGCTCGGCCCTGATGCTGCGCGACTCACTCTCGCCGACCTGTTCGTCGGCCTTCGATCGCCAGATGCGGGCGCAGAAGTACATGAGATACAGCCAGGCGAGCAGCATCCAGACCAAACGATAGAGCAACTCCTCGGGCAGCCAGCCCCCGTAGAGCGCAACGCGTTGTGGTCGCCAGAAATCGAGGTGCAAGATCAAGAGCAGCACGCCGCCGCTCCAGGCGATGACCTTGTCGCTCATCGAAGCCTCCCGCTTGCGGGCGTCCGTATCACGGGATCTCTCGCCAGCATGAATCGCAGTTAGGCGTGCTGGCTTCGCTTTGCAAGAGTTGACTCTTTAGCTCAAGTTCTTGAGCAGGTGCTTCGCGATGGTCACGCGCTGCAGGTTGCTCGTGCCTTCGTAGATCTGTCCGATCTTGGCGTCGCGGTAAAACTTCTCGACCGGATACTCCGTCGTGAAGCCGACCCCGCCAAAGAGATTGATCGCCATCGACGCGACCTCTTCGGCGATCTCCGACGAAAACAGCTTGGCCATGGCGGCCTCGTGGACGAAGGGTTTGCCCGCCTGCCGCAAGCGCGCGGCATTGTAGACCAGCAAACGCGCGGCCTCGATCTTCGTGGCCATGTCGGCGAGCTGAAACTGGACGCCCTGAAAGTCGGCGATGCGTTGGTCGAACTGTTTGCGTTCGGTGACCTGCGCCAACGTTGCAGTAAGCGCACCCTGGGCGAGCCCGACCATTTGCGCGCCGATCCCGATGCGGCCCTCGTTGAGCGTCTCGATCGCGACCTTGTAGCCCTTGCCGATCTCGCCCAAGACGTTCTCTTTCGGAACGATGCAGTCCTCCAAGATGAGCTCGCAGGTGCTCGACGCGCGGATCCCGAGCTTGTCTTCCTTCTTGCCGACGCTGAAGCCCTCGAAGTCCCGATCCACCAAAAAGGCGGTGATCCCTTTGTACCCCTTGCTCGGATCCAAATTCGCCATCAGCACGAAGACGTCCGCCTCCTTGCCATTGGTGATCCAAAGCTTGTTCCCGTTGAGCAGGTAGTGGCTACCCTTGTCTTCGGCGCGGCACTTCAGGGCGAAAGCATCCGAGCCGCTCGAGGCTTCGGAGAGCGCGTAGGCGCCAATGGTGCTCTCGGCGAGCTTGGGAAAGTAGTGTTCCTTTTGCGTGTCGGTGCCGTAGTTGAGGATGGCGTTGATCACGAGGGTGTTTTGAACATCGACGAACACCGAGATGGAGGGATCGACCTCGGCGAGCGCCTCGACGGCCAAAATGGAGTGAAAGAAGGTGCTGGCGGAGCCGCCGTATTGCTCTGGGATCTCGATGCCCATGATCCCCATCTGGAAGCAGGCGTCGATGACGTCCTGCCGGATCGCCATCTCTCGATCCATGTTTGCGACATGCGGGCCGATGCGGTCTTTCGCGAACTGTTGGATCGCGTCACGAAACATCTGCTCGTCGTCCGATAGCAGCGTCAGCGGAGTGCTCATGTGGTGGGATTGCTCCAATGCAATGAGGCGAGGGGGCCTAAGGGGTGGCGTCGGAGACGGTTTTACCAGACGGGGTATAAACGGCAAGGTCGCGTAGAAGCTGGAAATGCGGTCAGGGAGCGCCGGAGACGGCCACTCCCTGTCCACACCTACCCTTCGGGCGCATCACTTCATCGGCGCCATGGAAACAGGGGAGCTCATGAGCGAGGCGGGCTTCTCGACAGCCGGCGAGGCCAGTGGTGTCTGGGGCGCGGCGAGGTGTGGTTCCTGAAACGCGGGCGCTAGCGTCGCGTACAGGTGGATGGTGAGTCCGACGAGGGCCTCGACCACCAGGATGAGCATGGCGAACTGAAGCCAGGTGCGCAGTCTATTCGTTCCGTGGCCGGCGGATGAGGGGGTGGGGGGCGGGGCAAGCTGCCGGCGTGAAGCGAGGGTCGAATCCGCCGCGGTGCTCGTGGTGTCGGTGATATCGACTTCACTCGCTCGTACCTGCATGGTCCGTTCCTCGTTGGGCTCTGGCGCGTAACGTTCGCCGGTAGCCGTACGTGCGGCGGTGGGCTCACTCAATGACCTGGCCGGGGAGCCCGGGTTCGAGGTCGCCTCGTCGTGTGCTCTCACGAGCGAGAGCTCGTACTCGGTGCCGATCGCCGGAAGCTTGGGGGCTTTCTTGCCACAGGTCGGAAGCGGGGGCGGCCCCTTTGGAACCGACAGCAAGCTGGCCCCCGGGCGCGCGGAGCCGGCGAAGAGCTGCGCCGGCGACATTTGCATGGTTGCGCATTCGAAGAAGTTATCCTCTACGCTGTTGGACTGTTTTGGAATGAAGGGGTCGGTGTTCGGCATGATGATGGCTCCCGCGTTCGGCTCAAACGATTGTGACGGTTGGGTCGAGCGGTAATCGCCACAGAGCCCCCTTCTGATCACAAAATCGACGAATTCGATTGTGATCGAGGGGACGAGCGCTGCGTCAACACGACGCAGCGCGGGCATCATTTCATCAATGTCGAGCGTTTACGGGCTGGTCACCGCGAACTGCGCGTCGCTCAGAACTTGCGCTCGTACTTGATCTTCGTGTCGCTCCCCTCAGGTTGACACTTGAGGAGATCGGCGTCGTTGTTCAGCGTGCACTCCGAGTCGAAGTCAAAGCCACTTCGCTTGAGATCGTTGGCAACCGCACTGCAGCCCGAGCTGAGTGTACGTGACCCGATCTTGATGGATGCGTCGTCGCAATCGAGTTCCGCTTCGTAGTCATTGTCCGTCATGACTTCCCAGCTGATCGCGTACTCGACCGTGAGCGTGAGTCGCTGGCCTTCGACCTGTTGGCTCAGCTCGGTCGTGCGAATG
>JAPYTK010000128.1 GCA_029941785.1 Polyangiaceae bacterium
CCGCGGTAGTCGAGGCGGTCGTCCGCGCAGCCACCCGTCGAGCGCGCGCTGTTCGTGCCGTGTGATGTCGGTGAACACCAGACCCATTCCACACTCTTGTTCCGAACGGGCCACGACGGAGGACGAGCGCACGACCTCGGCAAACAACATCAGTTCACGCGACGGCCACCACACGGGGGGCTTGATGCAGACCACCAGGTTTTCGCCAGTCTGCATCGGAAACCGCGTCTCCAGCCAAACTCCATCAGATGACAGGTCCGTCGCCCAGTAGAGCAAGGGCTTATCGATGTGCCTCGTCACGATATCACACGGTATTTCGACCGAACGCCGCATTTTGTTTCGCCCACAGGACTGCTCGAACATCTTGGCCACCTCTCGTTGTCCTACATTGTAGGATAATAGAATACATCCCCGACAAGAAAGCTGCGGGTTATGGTGAGCGACGTGCCCCATTCGCCCACCATTCCGCCCGCGGGTATCGCTCCTACGATGCCCCCGCCTCCCCCTACCCGTGCGAGACGTTCCATCCTGTTTGCGCTCACTGGCTGTGTGCTTCTCGCGTTGGCCGTCGCCTGGCAAAATGCTTCCCAACCGGCACCCGGCGTGTTCGTCGCCGATTCCACGGACGACCTCGGTGCCCTCGGCCGGCGCGTACTCTTCATGACTTCGGCAATTGCTCACGGAATCGCGCTACCCGGCGCCTATGCCGCACTCTCCTTCAATCGGGGTAAAGCGGTGGTGAGCATCCTGCTCAGCGCCGCGTGGCTCGTAGGACTCCTTTACAGTCAGCTAGGGTGAGTGCCCCGCCCTAATCGGAAGGACGCCGCCGCAACCCGACGCTGATGCTTCCAAAGCCCGCGCCCGGCATCACCGCGACCTGATGGCTCAAACCTCTTCGGCGTAGCTGTTTCTCGAGGGCCTCGCGCATGGCCTCGCGCTCCGCTTCCTCACCGCCGCCTCCCTCGATCGTCACCACTGTCGTCAAGTGGCTGAACGCCTCGAGCTTCGTCGCCGCGTCGTCGATGCTGGTACCGCCGACAAATGACGCCGGCTTTTTCGGGTTCCAATGAAGTTGGCCGAGCTGGCCGATAACGCTGGCGCTGCGAAGTGCCGCGGCATCGACAGGAGACACCTTGACGTTCTGCTCGCCCCCCTCTGCGAGCAGCCTGGCCGCCTTCGGGTCCTCGTCCTTGAGGTCAGCGACGAGTCGGAGCGTATTTTCAGCCGCTTTGACCACAAAACGCGCATCGAAGAAACGGGTGACATTCTTGGGAGGCTGATCGAGCTGACCATCGATGACGAGCACCGCCGCGGTCGTCCCGATCCGCTTGGCGAAGCTGCCATCTTCCATGCTCTTCTTTGCAGCCAAGGCCGTCGCGAAGCGGATCCCAGCGACGACCGCCTTGGCATCGCCTTGTTTCAACTCCCCGTCCTTGGCCACCTGCCGATACATCAAGCTCGGATTCGCCGTGGTCCGATCGATGTGCCGGTAATAAGCCGACACGACCTCCTGGAGCGCATTCGGTGCCGCGTCGAGCAAGCGATTGGACGCCACCAAGACATCCTGAATCGCGCCCGGCACATCGCCGCTCGACAACACCACCCGATACCCCGCTTCCCGAGCACGAGTCACGAAGGGTTCCCAGAGCACCGCCGCGGCAACTCCGCCACCAGGTTTGATGAGATTCGACCACGCCACCTTAGCGTCCGAAACACCGGCGATCTCGAAATCGTCGATGTTGAAGGACTGGAGTCGGGCGGACAACAAGCGGGCTAAGAATTCACTTGGTGTTCCCGTCGCAAAGGTCAGGATTGGTTTTTTGTTGCTGTGCTTGTCTCGCTCAACCTGCATTTGCAGGGCATCCAAACTAACGAGCTGCGGAAACTGTCTGTTGTTCACGACCACGGCATCCGCGCCAACGGTCGTATCGATGAGCGCCACGATCTTGCCCTTGGGCGCATTCAAGATCACGTGCTCGAGGGACGTCGCGACCAAATCGGCCGAAGCATTTTCCAACGCGCCCAGTCGCTTCTTCTGATCGGGCTCTGGCACGTACTTGATGGGGATCTTGGCCGTCTTGAGGATCTTCGCGAAGCGGTCGGAGCGGAAAGTGCTGTACCCACTGAAGGAGTCGGCCATGATCGTCAACGGCGAGGCCGCGGTGAACCGGAGCGTGTCCTCTGTCGCAAGCGCCGTCGTGGACGGAGATAGCGAAGGTGCGGAAGGAGCAGGCGGTTGGCGCAAGTAGAAGAACAAACCACCCGCACCGACGGCCGCGCCAAGCACGATGGCTGCCCATCTCGCGCCCCAACCGTTCAACACGGATGCCGGGCGCGGCGCCTGTGTGGCGGCCAAACCGATCTCGGTGATCGCACGCTGATCCTTTGTGTCGGTGGCGGCTGCCGCCAGATCGCTACCGGACTGAACGTGCGTGTCGTCAATGAGCTCAGCGACCACAACCCGTGCGCTTTCCGTGACGCCCGTCAGCTCGTCCTTGTTCAAGCTGTAACCTGAAGGCAAAAGCAAGCGCAGAGCCATCGACATGTCGCCGGCACTCTGAAAACGGCCATCCCGATCATTGATCAAGGACGCACGAATGAATGCCGCCACCTCCGGCTGAACCCACGGCGCAAAAGCCTGAACGTTGGCCGGCGGCTCACTGCAAATCGCGATGATCAGCTCGCTGAGTGCTTGAATGTGGTGATACGGGGTACGTCCGCAGAGCAGTTGATAGAGCACGACACCGAGGGACCATAAATCGGCACGACGATCGATGTCCTTCCGGCCCCTCGCCTGCTCCGGGGCCATGTAAAGTGGCGAACCCAATATCGCTCCGGTCTGCGTCAGCTGATGATCATTGGTCTGCGCATGCTCCATCTTGACCTTGGCAATTCCAAAATCGAGGATCTTGACCGTCACCTCTCCTTCGTCGCGTTCCGCCAAAAAGAGATTGGCCGGTTTGATGTCGCGATGAATGACGCCTGCTTCGTGGGCCTTTCGCAAGCCGACGCACGCCTGCGCGGTGATCCGCAACGCCACATCGACCGACAAGGGGCCCACACGCCGGACGAGCTGCGAGCAGTCCTCACCGCGCATCAGCTCCATGGCCATGTACGGATTGCCGCTACTCGGGTCGATGCCCGTGTCGATCACCTCGGCAATGTGTTTGGTCTCTATCCCTCCCGCAGCGCGGGCCTCGCGCTGAAAACGCTCCACGAGATCGGCACGCGCCTTGAGTTCTTCGCTCAAGATGAGCTTGACGGCCACGCGACGGCCGGTTCCTTGGTGCTCGGCCTCGAATACCGCGCCCATACCGCCCGCGCCGAGCTGTCGAAGAACCTTGTACCGCCCGTCGATAATTGAACCGATCACGCCGCCATCCCCTCACTGTCCTGCCGTTCCGCATACCCCATGCCGCTGCGAGCTTACGCAAGCTGCACGAACACGCCAAGTGCCCCGCAACGGAAGCCTGGGAGCTCTGCGATCTGTCCGTCGCCACCTCGGGCGAGCAATGCTAACCATCGCACCATGCGTCGGTTCTCTCTCAGCCTCGCCCTCACTCTCTTGTGCAGCAGCGCGCACGCTGGCGACCGCGTCAAACCTGCACTCACCGTGGGTCTGGCCGAAGTCGTCGGAGTGTCAGGCACCCCCGCCCACCTGGGTTTGTACGTCGCCAACTCCCTCGACATCAGTTTCGTCATCGACGACAAATGGACCCTCATCACCTCCAGCGGTTTCGAGTTCGCTCCAGAAAACGGCCACTGGGGCCTCACCCAGTTCTTCATCGTCGATCGCCTGATCACGGAGATCGGCTCCGTCGCGGTGACACTTGAGCCCCAAGTGGGACTCATCCACGACGCCGCCCCCTTGGCCTCCGGAGGCTTCGCTCACTCGATTTTCCCGTCCGCCGGAATTGGCGTCGCTTTCGTCACCAAGCGCGGCGCGTGGATACCGCAGCTGATCGGATCGATCGGCACCCAGGGCGAGGGGGTTAGCATCGCGCCTACACTGCTGTACTCCGTGGGCTTTTAGGTTGCCGGATTAGGCGCAACCTCTGAAGTATCGGTTGAGAGATCCCACGGGCGCCACAGACCACGAATCGCCTCGTGTGTGCGAATGTAGGTGAAAATTGGGCCGCGATCCGTATACTGGCGGGCATCGGACGGCGCTGGGGCACCTGCCATCCACACCCACGTCGCGCTCGCACGCGACCAAACGAACCACAATCGGAGAACCGATCGATGATCCGGCCGACTTGGACCAGTATCTTCGCGCTCGCCGCCGCCCTTGGCCTATTCGCTCATGGCTGTGCTGGGCATCACGACGCGGGATTCGACGAAGACAACAACCGAAACGAATCCATCGACGGAATCGACGACCCCAACTCGACGGGATCCGGCGGGCCTAGCGGAAGCTGCACCCCCGGCGAGGTCATCAGTTGTTACACGGGTGCGCCCGAGACGGAGGGGATCGGTACCTGCGTACCGGGAGGCACCACCTGCCTACCCGACGGCAGCGGTTACGGCCCCTGCGACGGCGAGGTCCTTCCCTCGGAGGAGCGCTGCGCCACCCCGGGTGACGACGACTGCGATGGCCTCACCAACGAAGATGGACCGGACTGCTCGTGCACACCCGGCCAGACCCTCGACTGCTACTCCGGGCCACCCAGCACGCAGAACGTTGGGATTTGCCAGAGCGGATCGCAGAGTTGCAACCAGGAGGGCACCGGCTACGGCGCCTGCGTCGGCGAGATCACGCCCAAGGCTGAAGACTGCGCCACGGCAGCCGATGAAGACTGCGACGGCCAGTCCCCTCCGTGCCCCGACGCCACCATCGATTTGCGCGCGGACAACAACCGCAACGGCACGATCGATTTGAGTGATCCGACCGAGGATCTGAACGAGGCGAGCTGGTCGGCGAACAACGGCGCAGTGTTCCTCGCGAACATCGACGACGACCAGAGCAGCTGCCCGACGAGCGGCACCGACAGCCAACTGGCAAGTTGCAACGACGCGAGCGACACCAGCATCAACGGAAATGATGATCTGCTCGATCTGGCCAAGCTAAAGACGGCCCCTTGGCCCGATGCACCCAACGACGCGAAGGGGACGCTGACGGTCAACAACCCCGGCAAAACCTACGTCCGTATCTTCAAGAAGAGTGGATCGAGCTACAAGGAATACACCTCGGGACAAGCCGTCAGCCTGAGCGAGCTGCGCAACGGGGCCTCCTTCGCCATCGAGGGCAAGGACATCTTGCGGGACGTCAGCAAGTGGGATGGCTACCTCACTGTCAGCTGGAACGTGAACGCCGGCACCGGGCCCAACGGACCCATCGGTGACGGCAGCGACACCGTGGAGATGCGCCTCGCGCCGGTGCTTTTTCGCCACCACCTGCACCCCATCGACACCTACTACGTCACCAAATTCACCAACTATTCGCCGAGCATGGTCTTTCGCCAAGACATGACGAGCGCCGCCAACGCTGCGGGCGTAACCGCCCACGATCTTTACGAACAAGACCAGTGGACGCAGGACTTCTTCGAGACGGCCTACATGGCGATGCCAAAGAGCGGTGGCGGACAGCACGTCATTCACGTCAACTTTCGATCGGCAAACTACACCGGCGGTTCCTTGCGCACAGCGGGACGCTCCGTCTTCACCGATCTGCGAGGCAAGGACGTCGCCGGTGCGGTGGAGTACGCTTCGAACCACGCCGATTACATGGACTCGCTCAACTCCTTCGGGAACCTCGAGACCGTGCCGCCCTATAGCTACAACGGCAAGAGCTGGCCGATGGGACGGGTCCTGCGCGGCAGCCACCCGCAGTATTATCCGGACCCCGAATTCGACAAGATGATCGACGCCCAAGGCGTGCAGGACGTCATCGAGATCGACACCTCATGGCTTCTCGTGAGCCACGTCGACGAGTCGGTCTCCTTCGTCAAGGTCAACAGTCCACGCGGATGGGCCATGATGGTCAACGACGCAGCGATGGCCAAGACGATGCTGCAGCAACAGAAGAACAACGGTTACGGATCGACCCAGATGTTCGTCGGCAAGTACTGGTCGAACAATGCCTACGCCGCAGTGAGCATCAGCCAAGTCCTGAATGACCCCGACGTCATGAACGAGAGCGCTTGGGCTGCGGTCAAGATCGACGACCAGGTGAACGTCATCAAGGCCGCCACCGGGATCACCAACAGCGAGATCATCGACATTCCGTTTCTCCACTACGAATCGAGCGGCTATTCGCTCGCGTATCAGCCCGGAACGGTCAATGGCATCTACATGGCCGACAAGCACTTCGGCTCACCCGACCCCCACGGGCCCACGATCAACGGTCAGGACATCTTCAAGAGCCAGATCAAGAACGTGCTGCTCCCACACGGCATCACCGTACACTTCATCGAGGATTGGGATCTTTACCATCGGCTCAGCGGCGAGGTGCACTGCGGCAGCAACGCGACGCGCAAGGTGCCGAGCAACGACAAATGGTGGGAGAGCGGATTATGAGACGACACAACACACGAGGCCTTCTTCTCAGCTTGCCCATCGCGCTGCTGGTCACCATCAGTCTCCTCTGGGCCGGGACCGCCTTCGCAGACGGGGTGATGCTTCGCCCCGCCGCGCTACCCTCCGCCGATCGGGCAAGCTTGCTGACCGCCGTGACCAAGGCCAAAGCGGCCGATCCGGCAGCGTTTCAGATGGTCGCCAAGCTTCATGTGGATGTCATCGAATTGGACGCCAAGAAGCGTGGCCGACTCGCCGCCGTCACGCCAGCGCTCAAGGCCATGCGCGGCCGGGCCCTGTTCCCCATCCTCGAACAGCTCGCTCTCGACGGTCTGCCGCGAGGCGACCGGAACGGCAGCGCCTGGCTCGCATGGCGCCTCGGCTTGCTCGAGGCCCTCGGATCGATTCGGGACGCCCGCAGCGCTTCGGTTCTCAGCGCCATCCTCACGGGCAACGAGACCTCCTACCCTCTCGTCCGGGCAGCCGCACAGGCGCTCGGCAAGCTCGGCTCCACACAAGCGGCCAGCAAGCTCATCACGATGAGCCGTATCCAAGACAAAAAGACCCGAGGGATCATCGCGGGCATGGGTCATTGTCGACGAGCCATGGTCGCCAGCCGTCTCGCGGAGATCATGTCCGGTGCAAGGTCCGATGCGGATGTCGAGCTTTACGCTCGCGCACTCGGGGATGTCGCCAACAGTTGGGCCTGGCAAACGCCCCTCATCGCGCAGACCGGTGAGCACAGCCCTACCCGGGATATGGCGCTCGACGCGCTGCTGAACGCCTTCGTCTCACAGGCCAGCACGCACGCGCGCAAGATGATCGCGCAGGCGGTACTGGTGGTCGACCACCCTGCGACCAAGCAACGGATCAACGCGAAAAAGTCGGGGCGCAGTCGCTCGACCCAGGCCGCGCTCGATGCGCTCGCCAAGCGCTTCGACAACAGTCCGCTCCGCTGAAGGGCCACCCGTAGCTCAGCTCGCCGACTTGTCGCGAGGCAGGTTGCGGCCAAGCAGCCCGTCGACGACGCGCCGGCCCAAGCTCATGGGTTGCTGCACGGGTCGGTCGAACACGATCAAGTCCCGATCGTAACCCTGCCGCTCCACGGCGCGGTACACCCGTTTCAAGCCGACCCGCCCAGGATTGTCGCGCAACACCTCCACCTTGACGAAAGGCATCCCGTGTTCGATGCATCGCACCGGGTAGTAGCGGGTCGGGTTGCCGCGCTTGTGCAGATACAGAAGACCGACCGGCCACGGAGGAAACAGTCCGTCCACCGGCACGTAAGCTTCACCGCAAAACCCGGCCTCGCGCAAGTGACAGCTCAGGCCGACCTCGTAGCTTCGGATCACCTGCCGCTTGTTCTCATAGGGAAGCACGGTTCGCCAAAACGCCGCGAACGCCTCGGAGGCGAACACCTCCCGACGAAACACGAGAAAGTAGCTCTGAAGGTGCCAATCCAGCTCGTAGTTGTCGGTCACGCCCCAGAAATCACAACTCACCGTCTTCATCTTCTCGAACATCTCACCGAGTGGCGAAAGAGGTCCGAACACGCTCGAGTTGGTCAACACCAGTTCATCGCACTCCGCGAGATCGCTTTGCTCGATCACCTGTTTCCACATCCCAAAATCAAAGCCCGCGTTCGCCTTTGTCGAGGCGGCTTCGCAATGAGGTTCGACCTTGGCCAACTCTTCCGCCGACAAGGTCGCGGTCGAGACGAACACAATCATCGCGCAATGCTCCGACAGCGCCTTCAAATAGTGAACGACGTACGGCTTGACCTCGCCTTGGTGGTCGTAGTGGGCATAGATGGCGAGGCGTTTCATGACGTATGTTACTGCGGCCCGATGTTTCAGAGCACCGGCGTCGCCACCACCAGATACTGGATGGTCCACGGATCGGCCAAGCGCCGAAGCGGCCCCCCTTGCTTCCGCTCTCCTTGACCCAGGCGACCCAGCCAGTGGCTCGCGCGCGCGATGAGCCGACGATCGATCACGCGCTCCAGCCGCTGCGGCTGGAGGCCCGCGTCCGCGAAGAGTTCGTAGATCGAGGCGCGCGTGAAGAAACGCAGGTGCGTGCGATCGAGGATCCCGGCGTCGGCGTAATCGAAGCGCCCCTTCACCAGTCCCCGCACCACCGTGTGGTGGGCCACGTTGGGAATACTGGCAAGAATGCAGCCGCCGGGCGCGAGTCGACCTGACCAGCTTCGGAGCACCCCCCACGGATCTTCGAGATGCTCGAGAACATCGGCAAATATGACGCAATCTGGCCGTGGCCACGAGTCGGGGGGCTCAGCCTCCGCCGCGCCCACGAACACCTCGTCGAGCACCCCCTGCGCCATCTCTGCAGCCTCCGCCACCGGCTCGATCCCCCTCACAGTAAGGTCGGGTCGGGCCGCCTTCAGGCCCTTGCCTAGCGCGCCGCCAGCACAGCCCACGTCGACGACCTGCCGTGCATCCGCCGGGACGAGCGCCTGCACCTCGGGCCGCTCGTGTTGGTAGTAGTTGGCAGGCGTTTGCATGGCGCGGTTCAGCCCGAGGGCTCGCTCTTGGGACTTTCTACTGCGCTTTGCTCGGGTTGACCATCGCCCTCGTCAGCCTCGTCGCTCTCGTCGCTCCCGCCCTCTTTTCGGGGAACGATGGCGATGGCGTCACGGACCCCCTGCCGATCGACGACCCACAGCACCGCCGCGAAGACAGCGAAGCAGGCCACCGTAGCGCCAATGAAGGTGGGCACGGTCATGGCGTGAGGACCGACCCAACGGGCGAACACAAACACCACCGCGCCGGCCGCAACAGAGCTGCTCACGCGCCGCAAGACGCGGACACCTGGGATGATGTAGATCATCATCAGCAGGACCGCGAGGTTGCCCACCACGACGTGCACGCTGTAGCCCGCGGCGAAGCCAATGATCCCCCACCGCGGCGTCGCGAACAAGACCACCAACCAGTTGAGCGCAGTCCAACCGAAAGCCAGGCGGGCCATGATCTTCGGCCTGCCTGACGCGTCGAGCGCCGCCGCTGCGACCGGAGAGATAAAGCCGATGCTGATCGCCGACGCATAGATATAGAGCAACGGCAAAGCCGGGAGCCACTTGTCCGTAAAGATGATGTGGATGACCTGCCGCCCCATCCCCAGGAAGTAGCCGACGAAAAAGAACGTGCCGAAAGCACAGATCTGGATCGAGCGCCCCAACGTCTCGGCGAACGCCTTGGGATCATGCTGAAGTCGGCTGTAGAGCGGAAAGGTCACCCGCCCCATGATCTGGACCAGCTTGAGCGGGAAGTAGGCCGTGGTCTGCGCCCACTGGATGAAACCGACCGCCGCGGCCCCCAGCGCGGACCCTGCGTAGACCGGCGTCACCGCCGCGTTGATGAAAGAGATGACCGTCTTGGTCTGATACGGGATCCCGAATGCCAGGATCGGCCGAAGCGCCGCCCGGTCGAACACGAGGCTGGGTTTCCATGGTCGCAAAGCGAGGGCGAGCACGGTCGACAGCACCCCCTGCGCCAAGGTGCCAACCACCAGGGCCCACACGCCAAAACCCATCAGCGCCAAGACGACGGCGCTCACGTAAAAGCCACAGGTGCCAGCGACCTCGATGATGGCGAGCCGCCCGAAGAGGAGTTGCCGTTCCATCAGGATCGACGGGATCACACGCAAGATCGTCAAAAACAATCCGACCGACAGCGCGCGGAACACCCACTCGGCGCCCTCGGGCAGGTCCTTCCACACAAGCCGGATCGCATCCCCAGCGACGAGGATGAGCACCACCAACACCAGCCCGAGCCCGATCTGGAGAAAGAACACGGTCGACAGCTCACGCTGGCTTGGCGGCTCCGCCTTTTGGATCAGCGCGCCCCCGAGCCCGGCGTCACCAAAAAACATAAAAAAGGCGACCGCGAACTGCACGATCGCGAAGAGCCCGAAATCAGCCGGCGAGAGCACCCGCGCCAACACCACGGTACCGCCCAACACCGCAAACTGCAGCACCACGGTTCGCACCAGCAGCCAGACCACACCCAGGCGAGCGCGTTGCTGCAGAACGTCATGACTGAGATTTTCTTCCATGGCGGCAGGGGCGATGAACCATCTACGGTGCCCCGCTTCTCTTCCACGTGCCCACCAGCGGCGCAAGCTCGGCGCCCCCGAGGTGGCCTTTGCTCGCATCAGCCAAGCACGCTATGCCGCACGGCACGCTTGGCTATCGTGGCCAGCCCTTCCCCCCCCGTGATGAGACCCTGGACCGATCCCCGCCAGTCACAACCGCTCACGTCGATCGTTCTCGTGACCTACAACAAGGTCGAGCTCACCCTGCAGTGCATCGAGAGCCTCTACGAGCACACCGAGGCGGATTTTGAGGTCATCGTCGTAGACAACGCCTCGAGCGACACCACTGTCGCGGATCTGCGCGCGCTCGGTCGGCCCGGTCTGACGGTCATCGCCAACCCGACCAACGACGGCTTCGGGCGCGGGTGCAACCTCGGCGCTGAGGCGGCCAAGGGTGAGCATCTCCTGTTCTTGAACAACGACACCCTGGTGTGCCCCGGCTGGCTCCGGCGCATGTTGCTCAAGTTTTACGCCCACCCGCAGCTCGGCATGGTCGGCCCGTTGACCAACGTGGCCTCCAACGCCCAGCTCGTAGACCAGGCCGGCTCGCAAGGCCCCGACAACTACCTCGATACCGCGGCCCGTCTCGCCGAAGCCCATGAAGGCGAGATGGTCTTGGAGCGACGCCTGATCGGTTTCTGCATGGCGATCCCACGGGCCGTCTGGGACCAGGTTGGCGGCTTCGATGAGCGGTTCGGGATCGGACACTACGAGGACGACGACCTGTGCGCCAAGGTTGCGAGAGCCGGCTACATGCTCGCCGTCGCGAAGGATGTCTACATCTATCACTTCCACGGGCAGAGCTTCGACGCGGCCGGCGTCGAGCGGATCGCCAACATGCGGAAGAAGGCCTTCGTCTTCTACCAAAAGTGGGGCAACGCCTACCTCGACTGGCCGGATCTCATGCTCAACTTGTCGGACTTGATCCATGTCATCGCCGTGGTCGATGAGCCCGACTGGAGCCCGCCGACCTGGCAGGCGGATCAACCGCCGTACCTCGTCACGGCCATCTCGCGCCGAGGCCGTGACGACGTCGAGGCTTCGCTCCGCGAGCACCACGCTCAGAGCCGCATCCTCGGATTCCACGTGGCTGAGCGCCCACGCCCGCTCGGCGAGAGCTACAACGTCGGCATGGCGAGTCACGTCGCCAAGGGTCAACTCCTGCTCGGTGATCCGAACGAACCCCTGGGCCAGATGTTGGAACACATCGAAGCGAGACAACCCCGCGCAGCCACCTACCACCGCCACACCGCGCAGGGTGAGCGACTCGTCGCCTACTACTTGTCCCGCACCACCCTCGACGCGATCGGTGGCCTCGAGCCCGGCGGCATGGAATTGGACGAGCTCGTCTCCGCTCATCTCCGCGTGGCCCGCGACGCGGGCGTCGACGTGCTCTGTTGCGTGATGACAGATCCGGAGGCCATCGACGAGGCCTACCTGCCCGCCTCGCCAGGCGCGCCGGGCAGCCCGCTCCCCGCAGGCCTCGGCGCCCGTGAGGTAGCCGGAGAACCACTCCTTGTTTCGGGCCTCGCCTGGTTTCGCTCGATCGGGTCGCGGCTCGCAGCGTCACGTGCGGCCCGCACCGGGTGGCGCGCCCCCAAGGCGATCGCGCGCCCCCGACCAAACGAGATCGTCAACATCACGATGCTGTCGTACAACCGCCTCGACTTCACCAAGCGATCCATCGCCGCGTTGCACCAGATGACCGACCACCCCCACCGGCTGGTGGTGGTCGACAACGGCAGCGACGAGGACACGGTCGCGTGGCTCAAAGAGGCGAAACGCGACGGCCAAATCGACATCCTGCTGTTGAACGACGAAAACCGGGGCGTCGCGCCGGCCGCCAACCAAGGCTGGCAGGCCCTTGACGCGCCGTACTACGTCAAGCTCGACAACGACATCGTCCTCACCAAACGCGGCTGGCTGTCGGCGCTCGTGCGCGCCGCCAACACGCTGCCCGACGCGGGTATGGTCGGCTACAACTTCGAGGAGCAGAGCTACCCTCTCGCCACGCGCGCCGGCCTGCACGTGCGGCCACGCCCCGTTCACCTCGGCGGCGCCTGTGTCCTCGTCAGCGAACCCGCCCACGCCGCGGCCGGCTACTGGTGCGAAGACTACCTCCCCTACTCCGAGGAAGACTTCGACATGGGTTACCGCCTCGAACGCGCCGGTTTCTCGCATTACTACATGGAGGACGAAGACGTCGGCCTGCACCTGCCGCATGGACGCGCGACGCAGCTCGTCGACGGCACCGCGAGCGACGACGAGGGCGATCCGGAGTACCGCGAGTTCAAGGACGAGGCGCGACACAAGCACATCGGCTTCTTCTCGACGGTGTGGATCAATCGTCTCCAGTACAACCGGGGGCTACGCCCCCTGTACTACCGCCCCGGACCGCAGCGGCACAGCCTGCGCCTGCGCTGCGAAACCGCGCTGTTCAAAACCCTCAGGCTGGCGTGGACGGCGTTTCGTCCCGGGCGCTGAGGTCGAGGTAATAGAGCGGACGAAGCGCGCCTTCGCTGTTGCCGAGAAACCGTCCCTTTAGACCAAAACAATCAAACAACCAGGCGTGATAGGCGGGCGTGTCGATCTGCGCGTCCGCGTGACCTTCGAAAAAGATCCCCTTGGTCGTCTTGTCGATGATGTAGCGAAAGAGCCGCTCGCGTTGCGTCAGCTCTTTGGTCCGGTACACCGAAAAGAAGAACGCATAGTCCACCTTGTGTGGCACGGCCGCGTCGATCTGCTCGTCGAAATCCGCGTCGTTGAAGTTGACGTTCAGGTACGACAGATTCGGAAAACCCACGAGCTCGGCAATTTGACCCGCGAGGGCGTGCGTATCCGTCATACCCTCGATCCCCACGACTCGGGCGGCCCCAGCCTGGACCGCCTTGAGAGAGGCGCCGCCGACATTGCATCCGAAATCGAGCACGACCTGGTCCTGCAGACGGTCCATGTCCATCAAATCGAAGCGCTCGAGCGTGCGCTCACCGTGAAGCCCGACCAGCGGCAAGGACTGGTAGTTCTCGAACCACACGAGGCCCTCGAGATCCCGACGCAAGGCGTCCACACGCTCGGCCTCAACGAAATCGGGAAGCTGACCCTCGGCCACGATGAGCTTCACCGACAAATGTGTGCGGTGGGCTCTCGCGGCGGCCGTCACGCGGCGGGCTCCGTCGAGCATGTACATCGCCCGAGGCGAAGCCTTGGATTTCCCCATCGCCAGATTGAGAACCTCACCGGTCACATAGACCGGATCGCCGAGGATCTCCCCGTCAGCCAAGGCCCGCGCGTAACGCTCGATATCCGCCACCCGCTCCGGCTCACGTTCGGCAAGCTCGCCGTCGATGGCAGCGACACTGTCCGGGGCCAAGTCATCGAAGGACCTGCCGCTGGCCGCGTGCCGAATGGCGCAGTCGACCGTCAAGGTCACAGTTCGGGGCCACAATCCACTCCGGAGCGCATTCTTGAAGCCAAGTTTGTTCCTCAAGACGTGCTGTAGGACCGCCTCGACGGCCTCCAAACCCTGGCCAAAGTCACGAACATCGTAGCTCTTGAGCGCCTGATAGGTCGATCGGACCTCCCCGAGCGTCCGCAACGGCTCGAGCGCAATCGCCTTCTCCACCAAGCCGGCGGGCGGCTGCTGGTAATCGCCAAGTCCGCCCTCGCCGGCTCGCTTGCCGTCGACCTGCTTCGTTTTACGGGAAAAGAGGGGCACGCTACTCTCCATGGTGATGCGGTTCGCTGCGCCAAACGGCACCCGGCCTGCTCTTAGCACGAGGATGCACGCCGGGGCCAGACGCCCGAATGATCCGAGCCTTGTACTCCGAAGGTCGAACCGCTAAGTGCGGCCGGCGGAGAGCGTCATGGGATTTTCTTGTGGAATCGTCGGGCTGCCCAATGTGGGCAAATCCACCTTGTTCAATGCGCTGGGTAATGCCCGCGCCGAGAGCGCCAATTTTCCTTTTTGCACCATCGAGCCGAACGTAGGCCTCGTACCGGTGCCCGATCCCCGACTCGACCGCCTGGCGGAGATCGTCAAACCCGAGCGAGTCATGCCGACCCAGATGACATTCGTCGACATCGCGGGCTTGGTCGCAGGAGCCAGCAAGGGCGAAGGCCTAGGCAACCAATTCCTAGCCAACATTCGTGAGTGCAACATCATCGTCCATGTTCTGCGCTGCTTCGACAACGAGGATATCCATCACGTCAGTGGGGGCATCGATCCCATCCGCGACATCGGGATCATCGACACCGAACTGCTGCTCAAAGACATGGAGACGATCGAGAAATCCCTCGATCGGGCCCAACGCGAGTCGAAATCGGGCGACGCCAAGAAGAAGAAGTTGGCCGCCACGCTCGGCGAGGTCATGGACGCCTTTGACGCGGGCACCCCCTACCGCGCGCTGCCGCCATCTGCCGAACGGGATGAACTCACCCACGACTACCACCTGCTCACCGCCAAGCGCGTCCTGTACGTGGCCAACGTCGACGAAGCGGGCGCCACACAGGACAACGCCTACGTCGAAACGCTCCGGACGCACGCCGCACAGGAGAACGCCGAGGTCGTGGTCATATGCGCGGAATTGGAGAGTCAGATCGCTGAACTCGACGACGCCGAAGAGCGGGCGATGTTCCTCGAAGAAGCCGGTTTGAAAGAGCCCGGCCTGCACCGACTGATCCATAGCGGCTATGACCTCCTAGGATTGCAGACCTTTTTCACGGCAGGTGAAAAAGAAGTTCGCGCCTGGACCATCGTCAAGGGAAACTCCGCCCCAAAGGCCGCGGGCGTGATCCACACCGATTTTGAGCGCGGCTTCATCAAGGCCGAGGTCACGGCCTACGACGACTACGTCGAGCTCGGCGGCGAAAAAGGCGCGAAGGCGAAAGGGAAACTCCGAATCGAAGGCAAGGAGTACGTCGTCCAAGACGGCGACGTGATGCACTTTCGGTTCAATGTGTAGCTACGCCGACTTCCTCACTGCATAGCTGCTTTGCACGACACCTGAATCAAAGGACTGCGTGTCCAAATGCTCTAAGTGAA
>JAPYTK010000129.1 GCA_029941785.1 Polyangiaceae bacterium
AAGGTCGCGCTCAAAGTCGTGCTGCCGCATCTGCTGGGTTCAAGAACCAATCTCGCTCGCCTCGGCATCGAAGCGCAGCTGACCGCGAAGTTGAATCATCCGCATGTCGTGACCGTGTACGCCGTCGGCAGAGTCGGAAAAGGACTGTACGTCGCCCTCGAGTACCTGGAAGGGCAAAGTCTACGTAGCCGGATCGAACAAGGCGTAGTGAGCATGCCCGATGTGATTCGCTACGGTGCCAACATCGCCGAGGCGCTCGCGGCGGCGCACGAGAAAGGCGTCTTGCATCGCGATCTCAAGCCCGAAAACGTGATGCTCCCCAACGATGGCCGTTTGCGCGTTGTGGATTTCGGGCTCGCCCGACATTTCGAATTGGACTTCGAGCCCGAAGACCCAGCACGCAGCGCCGCCCCGGCAAGCATCGGATCACTCATCGATCACGAGATCTCCGAATCGATTCTCAGCTCGCACGGCGACGGCACGCCAGCCTACATGGCGCCAGAGCAATGGCACAGCGAGACCAACAGCACGACCACGGACATCTGGGCGTTGGGCGTGTTGCTCTACGAGATGGCGGTGGGTGAGCACCCCTTCCCCTGCCAGACGATGGAGACGCTGTACTACGCCGTCTGCATCGACGAGCCGCCGGTGTTGCCACCCACCATCCCCGGCGGCTTGAGGGACCTGATTGGCATGTGCCTCTCGCAGTCCCCGAGCGACCGTCCAACGGCATCGGAAGTCGCCGAAAAACTCGAGGAATTGAACCGAACGGACACCGATGCACAGCCGATCACCGAAAACCCTTTTCGTGGTCTGACGCCTTTCGCCGAGCGCCACAGCCAGCTGTTTTTCGGGAGAGACGAGGAACTCGCCCAGTTTCGTGAGCGACTCCGCCATGCCCCCGTGCTCCCCATCGTGGGCGCATCGGGCGTCGGAAAGACCTCCTTCGTCCTTGCCGGAATTTGCCCGAGGTTGGCGCGAGAAAAGGAGTGGAGCATCGTGCATGTGCGCCCCGGTGCCCAACCCTTTCAGGCCTTGGCTTGGCGGCTGTACCACGCCACGCAACCCCAGTTGAGCGAGTCGCTCGGCTCGCTCGGCCATGAGCGCTCCGCACGTGGGAGCATCCCCGATACCTTGCGAGTCTTGGAGGGTGCTCCCTCTTCCCACTCGACGACCCAGGACGCCGAGGAGGCCGCCTCTCCCGTGACCAACCCAAGCGCCCTCGACACCCGCGCGGTCGATGACGCGGTGCAATTCGTCGACCGCTTGACCAAAGCACTTCGTGCCGAACGACACTGTCTTTCCCTGACGCTGCGGGACATGGCTGAGACCGCCAACACCAAAGTACTCTTGGTCGTCGACCAACTCGAAGAGCTGTTCACGTTGTGCGAACGACCCGAAGACCGTGAGCGCTTCGTAGAAGCTCTCTGCGTCGCCGCCGACGACCGGGCGGATCCCATTCGAATCGTCTTCACGGTACGGGACGATTATCTCAGCCGGCTCACGACAAGCTCGGTTGTTCAACAAGCGCTCCGCACCGTCACGGTGCTCAGAAAGCCCGACGCAGCCATGCTGGAGGAGGTGCTCCGCGGCCCGGTCGAACTCATGGGTTACGATTTCGACGATGATGACTTGGCGAAAGAGATCGTCTCCACGGTCGAACAGGAAGTCTCGAGCCTCGCGCTCCTCTCATTCACTGCGCGTCTACTATGGGAGGGACGGGACGAAGAGGCTCATGTCCTCACGCGTACGGCCTACGAGTCTTTTGGAGGCGTCGCAGGCGCGATATCCACGCACGCCGACGGCGTCCTCGACGACTGTTCTGCCCATGAACTCGACCTTGCTCACCAGTTGTTGTTGCGCCTCGTTACCCCGGACTGTAGGCGCCAAGTCGTCGCACGCCCTGCCCTGCTTGACGGACTGCCCGAGGCCGCGGCATCTGTCCTTCAGCGCTTCGTAAAAGCGCGGCTTATCAGCAGTCGCAAGGTACGGCACGGCGCGAAGGCCGAGATCAAATTGGAATTGGCCCACGAGTCTTTGGTCAAGACATGGCCAACCTTGGCCCGGTGGGTCGACGAGAGCCGTGAGCAACTCGACTTCTTGGTCGAGGTCCAACAGGGCGCCGACTTGTGGCTCAAGCGCGGCAATCGCCACGATGAGCTTTGGGTCAGGGGCGCGCTCAAAGAAGCCCTGCGTTGGCAACAGGCCACGACAATTAAGATCGCTCCCCACATCAACACCTTCATCGAAGCCTCAGCGAGCCGGGCCCGCTACCAACGGCTGCGCAAGAGATTGGCCCTCATTTTTGCCGCCATGGCGCTCATGTTTCTCGCGATTTTCCTCCATGCGACCAACCTTCGGCTTGCAGCCCAAAAGAGCACGGTAGAAAAGCAGCGCTCCACAGCCTTGACCGAAGGCGCAGCGGCGGCGTTTCAACAGGGCAACTACCTTGAGGCACGCGCCAAATTGCGCCTTGGAGTCGAACGCCTCGACTCGTCCGCCTCTCGTGCGCTGTGGTGGCAACTTGGAGACCAACACTTGGTGTGGAAGCGACAATTCGGAGCGGTGCTCTACGCTGTTGATTTCTCGCCTGACGGTTCCATCATTGGCGCAACCAGCCTCGACCATTCGGTGTATCTGCTCGACCCCGTCACCCGAAGCACGAGGGTGCTGCGGGGACACACCGACCAAGTCACAGCACTAGCGTTTTCGCCAAACAGCACCGAACTTATCACGGGTGACTGGCACGGCACCGTCATCGTTTGGGAAATCCGAACCGGGGCCATCGTCAAGACGTTCCGCGCCCACGAAGGAGCGGTCATGGCGCTGGCCCACTGGTCTGACGGTAGGCGGTGGGCAAGCGCGAGCAAGGATCGCACCGTTCGAATTTGGGACACCCGATCGGACAAGATGCTGAGGGAGTTTCAACACGACGACGGGCTGAATGGCCTTTCGGTCTCGCCGGACGGAAAACTGTTGGCCACCGGCGATCATGCCGGGAACGTGCACCTATGGGACGTCGACTCAGGCACACGCAAAGCACGGTTCAGTGGTCACGATCGAAGCGTGCGCGACGTGGCCTTCAGTCCGAACGGAAAGCTCATCGCCTCGGCCAGTTTTGATCACACGGTACGCCTATGGGACGTTGCGACTCGCCGCGCTCAGCGCCGGCTCACGGGCCACCGCCACGGCGTTCATCAGGTCGCCTTCAGCCCGAACGGACGGACCGTCGTATCGGCAGGCTTCGACCGTGACCTGCTCCAGTGGGACGTGGCAACCGGCCATGTCGTTCAGAGGCTCACCGGCCATGCGCACACGATCCGGGCCCTTTCCTTTAGCCCGGACGGGCAGTACATCACGTCCGCCGGAAACGACCATACGTTGCGCCTGTGGCGCATGGACGCACAGCCGAATTCGCTCGCGGCCCAGGGACACGAAGCTGCCGTCGTTGGGGTCGTATTTTCCCCCGACGGAAAGCATGTCGCGTCGGCTAGCGCGGACGGAACGGCGCGTGAATGGGACGTCATGTCCGGACAAGTCACCCGCGTCTTCCGGGGGCACGACGCCCAAGTGAATGCCGTCGCGTACAGCGCCGATGGTCAACGGTTGGCGACCAGTAGCCATGATAAGACAGCACGCCTCTGGAGCACCGCTTCGACACGCCTCATCCACCTTCTGGGAGGACACTCGGACAACGTCAGCGCCTTGAGTTTTAGTCCCGATGATCAATACATTCTGACCGCCAGTGGTTCAAAAGTGCACCTATGGAACGCGGCAACCGGCCATCGTGACAGCGTTCTCGATGCCGGGACGACGACCGTGGAATCGATCGCCTTCAACACGACTGGAGAACAACTGGTCTTGGCCTCGGGCCGCAACGCCCACACGTGGCAGTTTCAAAACGCCGCTCCCTTGGCCATGCTCGGCCCACACCAGCAAGGGGTGTTGAGCGCGTTCTTCTTACCTGCCACCGACAAAGTCATCACCATGAGCTCGGACCGCTTTGTACGCGTCTGGGACAAGAACAACGGAAAAGAACTGGAGAAGATCGGCCTGACTAGCCGCGTGTACCACGGCGACGCTCATCCGGACGGGCGACGAATCGCCGCGGCCAGCTCCGATCGTAAAGCTTACATCATCGACATGAAGTCGAAGAAACGGCTTGCCCTCCGTGGCCACGCGGGCGAGGTCAACCACGTTCGCTTTAGTCACGATGGCTCGCGCGTCGTGACCGGCAGTGACGACGGCACGGTGCGAACTTGGTTGACCGCGACAGGAGAACCGTTCTGGCGCGGCCCCGCGTTGCTCGCCGATCCACCACGTTTGTTTTCGCACCGAGGATGGGTGTTGCTCGACGACGACGAACCCGCAGCCATGCCAAACGCGAAGTGGCGCAGCCGGATCGAGACAGGGGCCAGATTCGCAGCGGCAGCGGCGGACGGCGAGCACCTGTGCGTCCGGACCACAGACGACTTCGTCGAGGTCTGGTCGATGGGGCGCGACAAGCGTCTCAGCCACGAGGCCGTACCCGATGTTAAGGGCGTGCGCGCAACCGCCAGAGGATGCCTCACCCACGGGAGCACACGCCAAGCTCGCGCCCTGCTCCTCCTCTACGATGGTGGGCATCGTAAACTGGCCACGGGAGACGAAGCCGTCACGGCAATCGGCGACGATCCCCACGAGCTTTTGGTGGCCGCGGGGGCTTCGATTCACCGCTTCGACCTCACGGGCCAATCCCGGGGCAGAGTGACCGTCGATGTAGGCGTCACGGCCGTGGCTCGCGTCAACGACTCAGCCATTGTCGTAGGCTACCGCGACGGCAGCCTCGAACTCGCCCGCACCAACAAGACCAAGATCAGCTACGTAGCGAGAGAGCCATTCGAGTCCACGCCGTCGAACCCAGTCACGATACTGAAGGCGGGGCCACGGGATACCGTCATCGCCGGCTTCGCAAATGGGGCGGTTGGCCTGTGGACATGGCACGACGGCAAGTCCGTCATCCGAGGCGACATCCATGGGCGAGTCACGCACCTGCTCGTCGACAATGGACGCCTTTATGGCGCGAGCGATCTTGGCGCGTACTTCAAGTGGGATTTGAACCCCTTCTTGGTGGATTGGTGTGGACTGCTCGAGGACGTCTGGTCTTCTGTTCCTGTGATCTGGAAGAACGGCCAAGCCGTGGCAACCCCGCCGCCGGCCAAGCATTCATGCCGTCGCCGCAGTCCTTGAACGTCGGCATGAGGCGACGGCCCTCAGACGGCAACGACCACCGGTCAAACGGTAACAAAAGTCGGGCGAAGTCGATTTGTGGATCCACAAGAGCGCTCCTTCCGATTAACATCATCGAGGAGCGAAGGAGGTGACCGTGCTCGACCACTTCCCTAGCGCCTCATAACCTCGGAAAAGACTTGATGAACTACGATGAAATGGCGGTCATTCTAGTCGGCTACCAGAACGACTACTTCGCAATGGACGGGATCTTGCGAGGCGCCATCCAAGAGAGCGTGAACACCAATGGCGTGCTCGACAACACGCTCAAGCTCCTCGACGGCTTGGCCGACACGCCCGCACTGCTCATCCAAACACCCATCGTCTTCACGGAAGATTACCGGGAGTTGAAGGACCCCGTTGGGATCTTGGCCGTGATCAAGGAGCAGGGCGCCTTCCGAGCCGGCACCGCCGGATGCCAAGTCATCCCAGAGTTTGAGCGTTTCGGTGACCGCATCAAGACGCTTCCAGGAAAGCGGGGGTTGAACGCCTTCTCCAACACCGAACTCGACAGCACCTTGAGAGCGCGCAACGTCGAACACATCGTGCTTGCTGGCGCGGTGACCTCTGTCTGTATCGACTCGACGGCTCGGTCCGCCGTGGACCGTGGCTTCCGTGTCAGCGTCGTCTCCGACTGCACCGCCGGTCGTTCAAACATCGAACAGGACTTCTATTGCGACACGATCTTCCCGCTTTATGCGCACGTCGTCACAAGTGACCAGCTGATCGCCTCATAAGCATGGCGCGCACGCGGTCGCCCTTTGGTCGTACGCTCGAGCTGCTCGGCTCGTGTAATTACAGCGACGGGCACCAGTCATTTAGGGATGAGACGGTTTTGTTGCAGCACACGCACGTAGAAGCCGTGCAAGCAGGCGATCGACCGTTGCCGCTCATCAGGCTGTACGACGACGATGACGATGCCGCAGGGGGGGGCTTTCAATGCACCCATGCCATCGGCGAAGGCGGTATGGGGAAGGTCTACGCTGCGCACCAACCCGTGCTTTGTCGGGAAGTGGCCATCAAGCGCGTCCGACCCGAAAAGGCATCGAGCAACGCAACCGACGCCCTGATTCAGGAGGCTCACTTGCTCGCCCGCCTCGAGCACCCGAACATTCCGCCCGTTCACGCTCTTGGCCGCGACGCCAACGGGCAGCCCTTGCTGGTGATGAAGCGCGTGCGAGGCGTGACCTGGAGCGACGTCGCATCGACCCCCGAGCATTCCTGGTGGGACCGGATCTCCGCCGACCATCTGACGTGGCACCTGCGGGTGCTAACCCAAGTGTGCAATGTCTTGGCCTATGCACACAGTCGCCACGTGCTGCACCGAGACATCAAGCTGGACAACATCATGATAGGCAGCTTCGGCGAGAGCTACGTGCTCGACTGGGGCGCGGCGGTCGCGCTGGACGAAAACGGTGAGTACAGCACGAAGGTCTTCTCGGGCACGCCAGCGAACGCCGCCCCCGAAATGGTGCGCTGCGACACTCCACTCGATGCCACCACTGATGTGTACTTGCTCGGCTCCCTCCTTCATGAGTTGCTCGTAGGTCGCGCCCGGCACGCCTCTCGCACGCTCCGAGGCATGCTGAGAAGTGCTGCCTATTCAAAGCCGATCCAATACCCCGCTGACGTACCAAAACAGCTCGCGGACCTGTGCAATCGCGCCACCCACCGCGACCAACGTCAGCGACCGGCCACCGCGGCCCTCTTTCGAGAAGAACTTGAGAGCTTCCTCGAGCTGCGGGTAGCCAGTGACCTGCTCGAGCAGGCCGAGCACTTGCTCGAGCAACTTCGCGAGCTGCGCGATAACATCGTGGCGATACCAGCCGGTCAGCACACGCAGGCTCGAGACCTGCTCCTGGAGCAGTTTCATGCGCTGGGGATCCGCTGCCGCTTCGCCTTCGAACAGGTCGCGAACGCCGCGCCTCAGTATGAGCACCGGAGCGGAGGCTTGGCCAAATGCCTGAGGCTTCAGATGCTACAGGCGGCCGATAATCAGAACTACCAGGCCGCCTGGTCGCTGCTGACTGAACTGTCGGAAGTGCATGAAATTTCAGAAGAATTATCGGTCAATCTCGCCTCCTATATCCGCGAGAAAGAGCGCACTCACCACGAGCGCCGAGACGAGCTGTCCACGCAAGTGCAGCACGCGCTCCTCGACCGTCTTCAATCCGCCGAAGAGACCGTGCTCGCACTGCAATCGAAGCTCGCTGAGGCCCCAGACGAGGTCACGCAGCGAATGAAGGCAAGCGACGAAAAAGAATCGTCGATTCCGTGATCACGAGCGTACCGACCAACGATTACCCCCTGAACACACCAAGAAGCTGGCCTCGACAACCACTTCTGCGGTCCAGATCGCTCCGAAGGCCTTCCTGGATCCCTCAAGGAGGAATCATGCGAAACGACACCCCTGCCCCCCCCGTTGCTCTAGCTGCCCTTGACCCCAGGCGGATCGCGGCGTGCGCTTCCCGCCCAGTCGACGACTACAGCTTCCTCCAGCAACTGCGTACCAGACTCGCCCCGCAGCCCACCGAGGGAATGCCACCGACTCGTCGCACCGGCAGACCCATCGCTGACGAGGACGCAGAGACGCGCCGTATCGACCGACGAGGCTACGCACAAAGGCAGCGCGCGGCCAGCAAGCGAAAAACCAACAGATCGCGGAAAGGCTTCGAAGGCGCGCTGCGCGCCGGCTCACGGATCGCGGTCGACAGGCCCTTGCTCTGCGGCAACCAGGTCCTGGAAGCCGGAACCGAGGCCACCGTCGAAGCGGTCTTCCCAAAACTACGCATCCGCGGCGATCACCAAGACGCCCCCGCGACGGTCGACTTCGGCGACGCCGCACATGGGACCCGCCGGATCCCGACCATCGAATTGGCAGCGCCCGTTAACATCGATCCAGCGAGCATCTCCTTCGACGTGACGGTGCTCAACGACTGACGCGCAGGTCGGTCCACCTCCCGTTCCCGCAGCAACACGATTGACCGCACCCGCGCGGTACAGCAAGAAGCACATGACCCCATGATGCCGATGACGCCTCGAAGTGCTTTCCATCACCATTGCCTGCGCCGTGTCCTACCGGTAGTCGCTGTCGGCCTGCTCATCGCATGTGGCGGCGGGACGAACACCGCCACCGACTCAGGATCCGGAACGAGCGGCGCCACCGGAGGGGCAGGCGCGGGGGGCGATCCTGCACTCGAAAAATACCTAAGCGATCACTTCGAGTATGTCAGCCGTATCGGGGGCTTTTACATCGCCGGGGTTGACGAGCCGAGCCTCACGCCCGACGCGCCCGGCCCCAATGGCAGAGTCGTGTTCGAGCAAACGATCTTGCTCTTCAGCAGCTACGTCGACCAAGACGACGATGGCGAAACCGACAACCCCCAATTCGTCCAAAGCTTGGGCACGAACTTGGTGTTCATCGTCGGCTACGCGCCCTTCCTCGAGCCGCACGAATCTGCCATTGAATCGCAATTCAATCGTTACGCCATGTCGATGAAAACCGACGAGTGGCCCTTCGTCGCCGGGTATGACGGCAAAGGCTTCATCGTGACCGGATTGCGTAGCTCGATGTGGCGCCCCGAGCCCTTCAACGCCCTGTGGGAAGAGAGCTTCCACACGATCACCGAAGCTTACAACCGTGGCGATTCCAACTGGAGCTTTGAGAAAGGCTCCGTTCTGAGCACCCTCATGCAGGCCGACATTGATGCCGGGCAGTACGACATCGAAGAGCAAAACCAGCTCGAGGGCGGAAACTACGATTGGCAAACAGCCGTCAACGAATACGTCCATCAGATCTGGGCCATCCACTTCAGCGAGCAAGCCGACGTGCTCACCGACCCACAACAGGCGGTCGTCGATCACATGAAGCAAACCTCCGGCTTCCCCATGGCGGTGAACACGGCCTACTCCGAAATGGTGGCTCTCAAGATCAAGTGATTCGCGGGGGCTGGACGGCTCACACGGAGGGCAGCTTGACGCCCAGAGCCGTCAGCGCCTCTTGTCCAGCGAGATCGAGAGGGACCGGACACGGCAATCCGCGCTCGTCGATCGCACAGCGCGACACCAGCTTCGGCCGGTACGTCTTGGGCCACACTTTGTCGCCCTCGATCGCGATCCACCATTCCTCGTTTCGGGGCAGCGCCAAGCGGTCGTGCTGGCGATTGCCAAACTCGTCCTCGCGCGGTACCAAGCGCGCGATTTCCGCTGCCTCGACTGCAATGACGTGCAGGTAGATCGACTCGCTCCCTCCACCTTGGCCCGCCACACCCTCGCTCATCGCGCCATCGTGAAGGACGCGCCACTCGAAAGACTCGACCAGGTAGAGCTGTTTTTCGTCGGCCATAGTCAGCGACTATAGGCCGACAGAGCCGTCTTGACACCCCCCACCGCTGCAGTTGGCGCCGCGGGTGATGACGAACAACGAATGCCGCTCTTCCGAGAGGTCCGCGACGCGATCCACGGCCAATTGACCGCCGCGTTTGGAACACCGCAGAGCTGAGCGCTTGCGCGCTGGAGGGCCATTCCCCAACAGGCTGGCGCCGAAGCAGACCAAGCCCCGACGACGAGGACCGCTCCGGATCGACACAAGGCGCACGATCCACTGGCGCGCCACTCTCGCATTGGGCTACGGTCCCGGCGTCGGGGTGGAACCAAGAGAAGCGATGTTCGAGAACGTAGCCGCACACTTTCGCCACGAACGGCCCAACGTGGATTTTTGCTCGCTTCGTGTGGCGCGAGAACGGTCGCAAGACCTCACCGTACGCCAAGGCGTGCTTCAGCCGGTCGGCAACGTCGATGACTTTGGCGCCATGGTCGTGGTCCATCACCAGGGCGGCCTCGGCTATGGGGCAACCGCCGACCTCAGTCGCTCGGGCATTCGTCGAGCGATAGCGATGGCTCAAACCTGGGCGGAACGCACCGCAGCCATCAGCGTGACGAACTTCTCGGCCATCGCGATGCCTCACCCGCGGGGCGTCTACGAGACGCCGATCGTGCAAAGCTGGGACCGGCAATCGTTGACCGACAAGATCGCGCTGCTCCAGAGCCTTGCGACGCGCCTGAAGACCGACGCGCGGATCGTCGATTGGGAGGCTTCGCTGTGGTGGACCGATCAGGAGAGCCTCTACCTCACCTCCGACGGTGGCGAAGTCGAGCAAATCCAGCACATCTTGGTGCCCCACCTCGAAGTGGCCGCCAACGCGGATGGAGACACGGTCGTCCGAAGCTTGGGCGGGCGCGCCTACGCCAGGCAGGCTGGACTCGAGTTCGTCGATGAGGCCGATTTGACCGCCAAGGCTGAACAGATCACCGAGGAGGCCCTCGCGTTGCTCAGTGCACCCAACTGCCCAGAAATGACGGGGCATCTGCTGCTCGCGCCGGATCAGATGATGCTGCAAATCCACGAGTCGATCGGACACCCGCTCGAACTCGACCGCATCTTGGGCGACGAACGGAACTACGCGGGCACCAGCTTCGTGACGCTCGACATGTTCGGAGAGTACCGTTACGGGAGCGAGCTGCTGAACGTCAGTTATGACCCGACCATCCCGCAGCAGCTCGCGAGTTACGCGTTCGACGACGACGGCGTGCCGGCATCGAAAGAGTACATCATTCGCGCGGGGATCCTCGAGCGCCCCCTAGGCAGCATCGTCAGCCAACACCGGGCGAAGATGGATGGCGTCGCGAACGCACGAGCCAATGGCTGGAACCGGCCTAGCATCGACCGCATGGCAAACCTCAACGTCGAGCCCGGCGACAAGAGTTTTGACGAACTCGTCGGGCAGGTCGAGCGAGGCGTGTACATGGCAGCCAATCGTTCCTGGTCGATCGACGATAGCCGGAACAAGTTTCAGTTTGGCTGCGAGTACGGTCGGCTCATCGAAGACGGCGAGCTCAAGGGAGTCGTACGGAAACCCAATTATCGCGGGATCTCCGCCACCTTTTGGCGAAATCTCGTGGGTGTGGGTCGGCCCGACACCTTCGAGGTGCTCGGTACGCCCTTTTGCGGCAAGGGCGAACCAAACCAAGTCATCCGCGTCGGTCACGCCTCGCCAGCATGTCTGTTCGCTGACGTCGAGGTCTTCGGAGGCGCATGAACGAAGGTCTGTTTTATTCCCTGGCGGACGCTTTGGTCGGCGCGATCCAGGAAACCGAAGTCCTCCTGCTGTCCATCAGTGCCGAACGGTCCGACTTCGTTCGCTTCAATCACGCGCGAGTCCGACAGGCAGGTCGCGTCGAGCAAGCCACGCTGTCCATCGAGCTGGTCCGGGGCAAGAGGCACGCCGCCGCAAACATCACGCTATGTGGTGATCCGAAGCAAGACCGTCAGCGAAGCATCACGGCGCTCCGCCTGCTGCGCGATCAATTGCCTTCGCTCCCCGAGGACCCCCACCTGCTTTACAGCACCGACGTCCAATCCACGACCCAGCTTGGCGAAGACCACCTCCCCGAAGCAGCCGACGCCATCGACGAGATCATCTCCGTGGCCGACGGAGTCGACCTCGTGGGGATCTGGGCCTCAGGAGAGATCGCAAAAGGATTTGCCAATTCACTCGGTCAACGCAACTGGTTTAGCACCTACAACTTCCACCTCGACTGGAGCCTCTACCACCAAGCGGACAAGGCCTCGAAGAATAGCTATGCGGGAACCGAGTGGGACCGGGCCGACCTCGAGGCGCGAATGGGCCAGGCACGAACCGAACTGGAAATCTTGGCCCGTCCTCCCCACACCATCCCTCCCGGCGCGTACCGTGCGTACCTCGCACCTGCCGCACTTCTGGAGATTGTCGAATTGCTATCATGGGGAGGGTTTGGTCTGAAAGCTCACCGGAGCAAGGTCAGCCCACTCATGCGGGCCGTCGATGGCACGGCAGGATTCGACGAGCGCATCTTTTTGGATGAACACGCTGCGGCCGGGCTGAGCCCAAGCTTCAACAGCAAGGGATTCATCAAGCCCGACAGGGTCCAGCTCATCAAGGAAGGACGGTTCGAAAGCGCCTTGGTATCGGCCCGGAGCGCAAAAGAATACGATGTGCCCACCAACGGAGCGAGCGCGAGCGAGTCACCGAACAGTCTCGAAATGGCCCCCGGCTCTCTCGCCCAGGACCAGCTGCTCGATGAACTTTCAACCGGGTTATGGATCAACAATCTCTGGTACTTGAACTACAGCGACCGGCCCGCGTGCCGGATGACGGGCATGACACGTTTTGCGACGATGTGGGTCGAGAACGGCGAAGTTGTCGCGCCACTCAACGTGATGCGCTTCGACGACTCGGCCTACCGGATCCTGGGTGAAGGCCTCATCGGACTCACGCGCGAACGAGAACTGTTGCTGAGCGCGAGCACTTACGGGCAACGAAGCACCGGTTCGGCTCGCCTGCCAGGCGTACTCGTCGAGGATTTCCGGCTCACGCTCTGAACATCGCGCCAGCCTCCGGCGACAGGGCTCAGAGCGTCGCCACCTGTGCGTCCTCGAACGCAATCCCCCTGAGAATATCTGAACGCCGACTTGTCGGCTCCTTGCGTCAAGACTACCGTCGCCTCCCTCTTCTCTACGAGAGCCATAAAGGAGTTTTATATGAGATTGTTCCACCATGCGATGGTCCTCGCCTTGGCCCTGCTCATCGGAGGCGCCGGCCTCACGATCAGCACAGATGCCTCGGCTGGCCCGGCTGAAAAGAAGATGCGCAAGCGCGCCAAGAAGAAGGTGAAGGAAGCGCACGAGAAGGCCAAGGATCTCCGCAAGACGCGACATAAGCTCAGGAAACGCCATCGTGAACTAAAGAAGATTCACGAAACGAAGAAGGCGCGGCATTCCGAACTGAAAGAGAAGGAAACCGCAGGCTCGCTCACAGCCGACGAAAAAACCGAGATGGAGCGAATGGAGAAGAACCACGCCAAACGTCACGCTCGTCGCGACACACTCAAGGCTCGGTACAAGAAGAAGAAGACGCAGCTCAAGGTATCTCGCCGTCGCGCCCGCCGCGCCGTCATCGCCGCTTGGGGAGCCAAATACGCCCGACCAGCCGTTCGCGTCGAACTGAAGAAGCACGCTCGCCGAATGGCCTATCTCCGCCGGGCCAAGCACGTCGCCGAGGCCGAAGGTCGCGACAAACTTTCCGCACACATCCAGAAGCTCATCGACAAAGAAAAGACCCGGCACCAACGCCGCGCCGCCGTCCTGAGGAAGGGATAACGCAATGAAAGACATGAACAAAGAGAACGTCGCGCCCGCTCTCCGCTATGGATGGGGATTGCTATGCGTTGCCTGTTTGTCGCTCAACGCCTGTGACAAGGCGAGCAACGCGGACACATCTGCCGCACCCACAACATCCGCATCAGCGGAAAAGGTGCCGAGTAGCGACGAAGATATCGACAAGGCCGATATTCCGGTTCCCGAGGACTTCGACGGTGAAGCAGCCACGAAGATAACCGACGAGAACCTCGACGACGAACTCGCCAAACTCGAAGCCGAAATCGACGGCGACAAGGAATAGTTGCCTTTTCGCACGCTCACGGGACCGCGCCGAAAATGGCCGCGGTCCCGTGTCGTTTTGTGTTCCCGAGGGCAGTCAACCGCGCGCGATGGTTGCGCGTAGACGACGCACTAGATGCTCAGCGTAAAGACGCCCGGCGTGCAGTTGCCATTGCCCCCGCCGTTGTAGACATTGCAGGCTGCGTTGTTGTAGGAAACCACAGCGCCGCTGATGTAACAGTACTCGCCGACAGCGCCGTCACTCGTCTGCGAGGTGTAGCTCTATTGCTGACTCCCAAACCCCAGGGTGTTCTTGAGACGATGCCCGAGCAGCTGCCCATGTGGTCCTTGATGTAGTTGGCGCTGTTAAGGCGTGCCGGATTTTCATCAAGTTTCCTCCAAGTATGATGGGCACAGCTTTGGCGGCCCCCCGTCAAGTGCAGGTCGGTACACAGAAGACCGAGCCGACGCCAAAAGCTGTCGTTCCGATTGGAAGCGAACGCATCGCCTTGGTCGCTTGGCCGATCTGGCGCGATCCGATCGCGATCGCCTAAACAACGGACATTCGCGCCGTGCTTTCAGTAACTTACGGCGTGTTTCGAATGAAAGGCACGCTGGCACGAACCGTGCTGTATTCTCATCTCATGAGACTTCGTCCATCACGGATCCTGCCCCTTGTCATCTTCCTCGCGGCGTGTGGCGGCACCGACGCAGACACGACTTCGGGAGGCGAACCTTCGGTCATCGACACCGATCGCGACGGCTTGAGCGACGACGAGGAAAAGTCGCTCGGCACCGACCCTGAGCTACCCGACACGGACCAGGACGGAGTAGACGACGGGCAGGAGGTAGAACTCGGCACCGATCCACTAAAAGTCGATACCGATGGCGACGGCTACAGCGACGGGGACGAAGTGCACGCCGGAACAGATCCAACCGACGCGACTGACGTCATCTACGTGGGAGGTTGGCCCTACAACCGCGACAAGGACCAAATCCAGGATCCCGGTTGGGCCAGCACGGCCGAGATAGGCGCGCGGCTTCCGCATTACACCGCGGTCGATCAATACGGCGATCTCGTCGATCTCTACGACCTTGTTGGGCAGCCCGTTGTCCTCGATATGGGGACCAAATGGTGCCAGCCGTGCAAACACATGGCCGAGTGGCTCGCGACAGGAGATACGACACCCGTACAAGAGTACGCGTGGTGGAAACCCGAGTACGCCCCGATCCGAGAGAAGGTCACATCCGGCGAGATCATATGGGTCACGATCCTGTTCTCGACCAACGAGCAATCCGGGCCGGCGATCCAGCAAGATAGCGCCGACTGGCACGAGAGTTATCCCAACCCCGACATCCCTGTCTTGGCCGACACCAAGCTCGAGCTTTACGATTACATCGGGGTCAAGTCCTACCCGGCAATGAGCTTGCTCGACGGCAATCTCCAGTTCATCGCGTACTCGAACAGTGGCCCGTTCAAGGCGCTCAAGGCCTTGTCGGAGCTTTAGCTATGGGTCGGACGGCGGCAACGTAGACCCGGACGGAGGGGAAGTGGGAACGTGTATCGAGAACGTGATCGTCTCGCCATCGCAGCCGACCTCCACCCGCCCTTGTAGCGTCACCATCAAGCTCCGCACGATGGCAAGACCAAGGCCGCTCCCGACGGCCTTCGTCGTCACGAAGGGCTCAAAAATGCGTTCGACCTCGTCCGCCGTCAACGCCTCCCCTTGATTCGAGAAGGCGATCTCCAGCCAGCCGGCGTCATGCGTGCGCGTAGCGATGGTGACCACGCCTCCCTCTTCAGC
>JAPYTK010000130.1 GCA_029941785.1 Polyangiaceae bacterium
CTCGTAGTTCGACAGCTCGATGTCTTCGAAGAGCACGTCGTCGAGGGCTTTGTTGGCGACCTCGACTCGCGGCAGGGGGTGAGGTTCGCGCGTCAGTTGCTTCTCGAGACCTTTGATGTGGTTGAGGTAGACGTGAGCATCGCCCAGGGTGTGAGTGAAGATCCCCGGCACGAGGCCCAGGGGCTGCGCGATCATGATCATGAGCAAGGCGTAGCTCGCGATGTTGAACGGTACGCCGAGCGCGACATCGGCCGAGCGCTGGTACAGCTGGCAATCGAGCCGACCGTTGGCCACGTAGAACTGAAACAGAAGATGGCAGGGCGGAAGGGCCATGCGGTCCAACTCGCCGACGTTCCATGCGCTGACGATGATCCGCCGCGACGAGGGGTTGTCACGGAGAAGTTCGATGGTCCGGGCGATCTGATCGATACCCTTCCCGGCTGCCGCGTCTGGCTCGGCTGAGCCTCCCCAGTTGCGCCACTGGGCTCCGTAGATCGGACCGAGTTCGCCCTGATCATCTGCCCAGGCGTTCCAAATCGGAGTGTGCTCGGCCAGTCCTTGGTGGATATTCGTCGAACCGCGCAAGAACCACAGCAGTTCTCGCACGATGGCGGGAAACAGGACTTTTTTCGTGGTGACGAGCGGAAAACCCTCTCGCAGGTCGTATTTGGTCTGCGTTCCGAAAATACTGCGGGTGCCCGTGCCTGTGCGGTCGTCGCGCTCCTCGCCATGCTCGAGAATGTGGCGCACGAGTTGGAGGTACTGCTTCATGATTCGCCTGGGTTGACTATACTTCGATGCATGGCGGATGCGAGCACGGTGAGCCGCGAAGAACTCATCTTCGACTGGAACGAGTTCGGCCGTAAAGGGCGTATCATTCCAAAGGGCATTAGCTTTTTCGACGAGACGCTTCGCGACGGCCTGCAGAATCCCTCGGTGGATGACCCGGATATCGATCGAAAGCTGGAACTGCTGCATTTGATGGCGGCAGTGGGTATCCACGTCGCTGATATCGGCTTACCCGGCAGTTCGGAGCGGGCCTTCAACGACGTGCTTCGCATGTGCAAGGAGATCACGGACAACAATCTCCCCATCAAAGTGGCTTGTGCGGGGCGCACCGTCGAGTCCGACATCACTCCGATGATCGAGATTTCGCAGCGGGCTGGCATGCCGGTGGAGATCTACACCTTCATCGGCTCGAGTCCGATCCGTCAGTTTGCCGAGAATTGGGACCTGGATCTGATCTTGAAGCGGTCGGCCGAAGCGATCGATGTTGGCGTCAAGGCGGGCTTGCCCGTCGCTTATGTGACGGAAGACACGACCCGGTCACGACCCGAGGTGCTCGCCTCGCTGTTCAAGATGGCGATCGAGCACGGCGCGTCGCGCTTGTGTCTATGCGATACGGTGGGTCACGCTACGCCCGATGGCGTTCGCAACCTCATCGAATTCACCCGCAGCGTCATCGTTGGGGCGGGGGCTGAGGTGGGGATCGATTGGCACGGTCACAACGATCGCGGACTCGCTCTGGAGAATGCCCTCTGGGCGCTCGAGTACGGTGCCGATCGTGTGCATGGCACTGCGCTCGGAATCGGCGAGCGCGTCGGCAATGCCCCAATGGAACTCATTTTGCTGAACCTGAAGCTCCTCGGCTTGCTGGAAGATCAGGACCTGACCAAGCTGCTCGAGTACTGCCGGGTCTCCGCTGAAGCGATGGGTTGGCAGGTGCCGATCAATTATCCACTCGTGGGTCGCGATGCCTTTCGGACGGCGACGGGGGTGCATGCGGCGGCCATCATCAAGGCCAATCGCAAGGGGGAGCAATGGCTCGCCGACCGCGTGTATTCCGGCGTGCCGGCCGGCATGTTCGGCCGCAAGCAGGAGATTTGCATCGGCTACATGTCAGGAGCGTCGAACGTCAACCACTGGCTGACGGAAAACAACATCGAGCCCACGAAGGACCGCGTCGAAGCCATCTTGAGCAAGGCGAAGAGCGAGAAGCATATCCTCTCTGATGAGGAGATCCACGCCGTGCTCGCGGGCGTGTAGCGCGCTTTGCGCCCCATATGACCATGTCGGATGGGGCCGAAGGATCGGGACGCAGCAACCTGCCGCTCGGCCTTTCAGCTGAGGAGAGGGGCATGGCGCGCGCGGTGCGGCGGCTCACCGTCTGGCTTGCTGCGTGCGTTTGTTTGTTGTTCGTCGCGAGCTTTCGCGATGTTGGCCCTTCGCGATCGAATGCTCCACCTTCGGTGAAGGTGCAGGGGCAACGCTCTCCTCTTTCGGTGCGCGCCCGACGGGCGGATGGCAAGCCGCTGCCCGATGTGCAGGTGGTCGTGTACGCGACCGTCGATGACCGCTCGGTTCTGGTCGGTCGTGGGCGGACCGATGCTCTGGGTGTCTTGGCGTTGAAGGCGGTGCCCCGCGGTGAGCTGTGGGTGCTTGCGTGGGGCGAGGGCTTGGCGCGAGTCAGTCGGCGGCTCGTGTTGCAAGATGCTCCCGGCTCCGTGGAACTGAGCTTGCGACCGGCCGAGGTGCTGGAGGTCGTGGTGGTGGATCCCGATCAGCACCCCGTCATGGCAGCCCAGGTGCGGGTCTGGGGTCATGACGCGCTGAGTTTCCAAGGAAAGACTGATGCGCGAGGACTCGCGGCGTTTGGATCGCTCGGCGGGGGGCCTTATCGTGTCGAGGCGCGGGCGCCGGGCTTTGACCACACGGTCGTTTCGAGTGCCTTGGCCGAGCAATCTCCCCTCTTCGTGAAGCTCGATCGTTTGGCTGGGCTCGACCTTCGGGTCTTGTTCGCTGATGGCCGGCCGGCCCCTGGTGCGACGGTATTGGTTGCAGGCTCTTCGCTGTGGCCGGCGCGCAGTCGCCAGAGCGATGAGACGGGTCGGGTTGCGATGCGCGGTTTGCCACGAGGATTTTACGAGGTACGTGCGACGAAGGACTTGCTCGTCAGCGAATCGAGCCTCGGTGTTCTTCTGGAGCGAGGCGAGTCCAAAGAGATGACGCTCACCTTGCTGCCGGGGCGGATGGTGCGGGTGCTGGTTCGGGCCGGCGCCGGACAAGAGGCGCAGCCGATCGCAGGCGCCGATGTTGCGCTCGTCGAGTACGGCCTGTCGTCCTTTCCGTTGTATGGCCGAAGCGACGCTTCGGGGGAGGTGTCGCTCGGTCCGATCCGTGATGAAGCGACCGTCTCGGCGCGGGCCGACGGTTACGTGGCGCAAAGCGCAGTGGTCGTGGACGGATCGGATGAGGAGGTGCGCGTCAACTTAATCAAAGGAGGGCGCGTCGCCGGACGAGTGGTCGACGAGAGCGGCTTTCCAGTGGAAGGGGCTAGCCTCGAGGTTGTCGGAGTCGACACCCAAGGCATGGTCATTGCGGAGAGCAGCAGGCTACAGGGCTTTCGGGACGACCACTTCTCGTTCGCCCTTCCCGGCGCCAGGCCACTCATTCCGATGGGCCAACTCGGCGTCATGCCCATCGTTCCCGATGTGCCTCTCGGTGGAGGGGCGACGGTCGTGCAGAGGCGTCTGCGCACCAAGGCCCCTTGGGTGAGCAACGCAAAGGGCCACTTTACGCTCGAGCCCGTCACGCCAGGCCGGGTGCGCGTGATCGCCCGTCACCCGCAGCTGCTCGCGGCGGTGACCGAGGTCTTCGAACTCGCCGAAGCGGGCAAAGCAGAGGTCGAGCTCACGATGCGACGCGGGGGCATTTTGGAGGGTCGGGTGCTCGAAGCAGATGGCCACGCAGTGGCAGGCGCCCGCATCGACCTTCTGTCCGAAGATGGTTTGGTGGATCGCACGAGCCTGACGGCCGACGATGGAGGATTTGCCTTCAGCGCCTTGCCTCAATCGGTGACCTTGACGGTGTCACGACGCCAATCTCCCGACCGGATTGCGGTTCGAATGGGGGTGGACGTCAAAGAGGGCGAGCGGCGGGCCTTGGACATCGTCCTGCCCGCCTTGCGTGAGGCAACCTCGTTCCGGGTAACGGATGCCCAAGGATTTCCACTCGACCGGGTGCAACTCTCTCTCTCATCGCTCGACCCGAAGACCCCGGCGCAGTGGACCTTGTTCAGCGACTCGAAGGGGGAGGTCGTCGCCCACGAGGTTCGTGGGCTGCCGCTCCGAGTCGTTGCCTCGCGATCCAAGCGCGCCCCGAGCGTGCTCGAACTGCCTTCTGCTCCAGCGGAAGTGGAGATCGCGCTCCGTCCGGCGCTCACGATCACGGGACGTGTCGTTTCTCGCAACGGCATCATCGCCGGCGCGCGGATCCGCGTGCTCACCGCCACGGGCACGCGTCTGGCGCGCACGGCCAGCAATGGCATCTTCGTTGTCGATGATCTCGCGCCGGGCATGCCGGGCTTGTTGGTCGTCGCGCCGAGCTACGTCTCGTACGAACGGACCTTGGAGATCGTCGAGGATCGCTCATCGCCTATCGATCTCGGAGATATCGAGCTGGCTCTCGGCGGTGCGGTGTCCGGCCGCGTGACCGACACCCAGGGCGAGCCCATCGTTGGCGCGCGTGTGGCGGCGGGACGTGTGCCTAGCTATCTTCCCGTGGGCCCTCTGCCTCTTGGCGTGACCTTCACCGATTCTCGCGGCCGTTTCGTGCTGAAAGACATCGCTCCTGGCGAGACGAGCGTCGAAGCTCTCAAACCGGGGCTCGGTAGAGATCACCTCGCGAAGGTTGACGTTCGCCCGGGCGGCACGGTGCAGGACGTACAAATCGTCATGCATCGTGACCCTGCTGCTACACATGCGCCGTGGCGTGGTGCCGGCAGTCTCGCGGTGACGCTCGGCGAGGTGACCGCGAAAGACCTGACCTTGGTGCGATTCGAGCACGTTCCCTTCGGTGGCGAGGCGGAGCGCGCGGGGATCCGGGCCGGGGATCGTCTACTCGCGATCGGCGGAGTGCCCATCAAGCGTATCGAACAGGCACGAAAGATGCTCTACGGACCCTTGCAGGAGCAGCTCGTGCTGACGCTGGGCCGTATGCCAAACCTGCGCTGGCGTATGCGGGTCCGTCGTGAGCGTGTGCGTCGCTAGCTGGAGGCGAACTTGATCGCGAGGATCTCTTTGGCGAAGTCATCGAAGCTCATCGACGAGGCGCGGCGTTCTTCTGCTTGCGTGTACAGTTCCGGCAAGACACGGGGATCGAGCCCGATGACCCTTGCGAGAAGCCGGCCGAAGAGCCGCCCGAGGATCGGGTGATTGAACAGCACTTGGATCACTCGAAAAAACCGCGTGATCGGGCGCCGAGCGACGGACGGCTTGGCGGCCACGAGCTGGATGCGTTTGAACGCTTGGAGCATGCGCTTACCGCTCGGATCGCACATGTCCATCGGTCCGAAGAAGACGTCTCGGGCGAACGGACCGGAGTGATAGAGCATCGAGACGAAGGTCTTGAGCTGTTTGCCCCGTGCGATGAGCGTCTTGCGTGGTGCCTCGGTGAGGTGCTGTCGATATTGGTCCGAGCAATAATATTCGAGCATGTAAAAATCGACCGCGATGTGCCGCGACTCGTCCCGATCGATGAACTCCATGGCCCCGTCGCACATGGCGTCGTCGACGAAGTCGGACAAGGACCGTAACAGAGCCACGTCGAGCAAGATCTCGCCGGTCGTGATGTAGGCGTTGGCCACCTCGGCCGACACTTGCTGGATGGCCGCGATGAAACAGGGGGCGAAACGCAACAAGTGGGGGTTCGTCTCGTACTCTCGGTACTGATGTCGGTCGTAGTGTTTTGCCAAGCGCTCTGCGACCACGGCGTGCCGTTCTTCGTCCTCGATGAAGCTCTCGAGGATCTCCTTCAAGAGGGGATCGTGCGCGCGCTTTGCCTGTTCCACGAAGAGGGCCTTGGCCAGCCGCTCAATGCTGGCCATGTCCGTGAAGTACTGCACGATAGAGATTTCATCGTCGCGCGACAGCCTTCGTGGCGTCAGCGACCAATCCAAGTCGTCGACGGACCACTGGTCGCGCAAGCACTTTTTCAGCATCCGGCTCAGATCCACACCAAACCTCCCGACAGAGATTATACGCGATGGCCGAAGATCGCGCTCCCCACCCTGACGATCGTCGCCCCAGCGGCGATGGCCTTTTCAAAGTCGTGCGACATTCCCATCGACAACTCCGGCAGAATCGAGGCTCCGCCATGCGCCTCGCGCAGGGAGGCGAGCTGCTGGAAAGAACTCTCGGTTCGATCTCCGGGTGGCGGTATGGCCATCAGTCCACGAAGGTCGATGTGCTCACAACGGGAGGCCGCTTCGAGCAGTTCTCGGAGATCTCCGGGCCGGCAGCCGCTCTTGCTCTCCTCCTCGCCGAGATTGACTTGGATCAACGCGGTGCATCGTACTTGGGCTGCTCCAGCGCGCAGATCGATCGCCTCGATCAGCCGCAAGCTGTCTACGCCGTGGACGAGATCGACGAGCGGAAGGACGAGCTTGACCTTGTTCCGTTGCAGTCGGCCGATGTGATGCCAGCGAATTCCATCGAGGTCCGCCATCTCGGCGGCCTTGTCGACCCATTCCTGAACGTAATTCTCGCCAAAATCACGGCAGCCTGCCGCGTAGGCCTCGCGCATGGCGGCCACTGATTGGCGCTTCGACACTGCCACGAGACGTACGGAAGCGGCTTCTCGCCCGGATTGATGCGCCGCCGCCGCGACGCGTTGATCGATCGTACGAAACTTTTGGGCGATGTTCATCGTGTAATCGGTCACTGCGAGTGGGTATGTTTGTGTTTTTTGGCGGCGACTTGGTGCATCATGGCCCCGACCCGAGGACAAAGCTTCAAAATTGGGCGTTGCCGCGACGGCCGAAACCGAGGATCTGTGAACAGGGGCACATGACCGTTTTAGCTGCACCATCGGAGGAACTGCTCCAGCAGAACTTGGAGGTCTTGACTCAGAGACAGCCTGCTCTCGCCATGTTGCTTCAGCGCGCCACGGCAGCACAAATCGGTGCGGCGCATAATGGCGAACCGACCTGCAAGATCGTCGTCGATGGCATGGAGCGCTTGGTCCACTCTGCCTACGACCCGGGGGGCGAGGCGCGGCGACAGGCCGAGTGTGTGCCGCCGGAAGCCGGAACGATCTTGTGCCTCGGCGCTGGGCTTGGCTATTTGCCCCTTACCCTCCTGGAACGTCCAGACCTTCGCCTCATGTTGCTGGAGCCAGAGTTACCGTTTTTGCACATGATGCTCAGCCTGTTCGATTGTCGCGAGTATTTTCGGACGGGACGTCTGACCTTGATGACGTCGTCCGATGTCGACATTGCAGCCTTGTCGAGTTTCGCCTCGGTAGATGGCGAGGTCGCCCATCCGGTGCTCGGGCCTCTGTACGCCGACCACCGGCGTCACTTCCGTTATCTCACGCATCTCCAGGATGCGCGGGGCAAGATCATCGTCGTGCACAACAAGTTGTTTGCATCCGACCTGGCCGAGCTATTCGAGCAACGGGGCTTCGCGGTGCGGACAGTCAACTCCTCCGACGTGACGCTGCGGTCCTTCCAGGCGCTGGTTGGCCAAATCGAACCGAGCTTCATGTTCACGGTCAACTACAGCCCTGAGATCGCGTTGCTGTGTTCTCGTGCGAACCTGCCCTACGTGTCGTGGACAATCGATCCGATCCCTGCGGCGCGCCTCAGAGTGTTGCAAGGCACCGACACTTCTCTATGCGTTGTCTTCGCTCACCGTCGTGTCTTGGTCGAAGAGCTGCGCCGGATCGGTCTCGAAGACGTTGGCTATCTTCCGCTCGCGGCGCCAGCGGCCAAACGTTTCCAGGTGGAGGATGAGGCGCGACTTGCACCGTACCGCTGCAACGTCAGTTTCGTGGGAAGTTCCCTGGTGGTCGAGGAGCACGCATTGCTGCGATGGATGCGCCACCTTGGCGGGACGGATGCCCTCGAGCAACGGATGACGGAGTTCATTGAGCAGACTTTTCAGTCCGAGGGCCGGGAGATGAGCTATCTCGGCCTGGCCGAGGACGGTTCGCAGACGCCGCAATGGCTGGCCGAGGGGCTTTCGGCGGAGATGGATCCGATCGAGGCGAGCGATCGGATCAATGGAGCCTTGTCTCATCGACTCCGTCTCGATCGGGTGAGTGCGTGCCGGCAGTATGGCATCCGGGCTTATGGCGACGAGGGCTGGGAAGTATGTGGCGACCTGTACCACGGTCGCGCCGAGCACGGCGATGAGCTGACGTCGATTTATAACGCAAGCAGGGTCAACCTCGACGTTCCTCGTATCTACCAACGAGACATCGTGACGATGCGGGTGTTCGATGTGCTCTTGTGTGGAGGCGTGTTGGTGACGGAGCCGTCGAGTGAGCTGCTCGAACTGTTTTCGGCTGACACGCATCTTGCGACGTACCGCGACGACGCAGAGTTGATTCGTCTGATCGGCGACTTGAACGATGATCCCCAGCGCGCGCGAGCGCTAGCCGAGGCCGGCCGGAAGCTCGTGATGAACAAGCACACCATGCACCATCGAGTGGCGGCGATGCTTGAGGAAATCGTCAGGCGAGGCCTAGGTGGCGACGATGTCGCACAGGCCCTGGAGTAAGGGCTGCATTTCGTATTCGAGAAGATCCGCGATACGGATGGTGTCCTGGGCTTGCTGGGCGGAGCACAGTTGCTCGATGAGGGCCACGAGTTGGCTCATCGTGTTACTGGCGGGATCACCTTTGCCAAAGGCGACTTCCAAGGCGGGCGCGAGGCGGGTGACCTTGTCGACGAAGCGAATGAAACTCTGCGCGGCGGCCATGTGGTCGCCTGTCCGGTGGGCATGGCCGCATGCCGCTGCTTCGGCAGTCATCGCGGTCAAGGCCAGGCTCAATTCTTGGGAGGGGTCGTCGGTGCGCCGGGCCACTACCTCGGCAGGATTGTCCGACTGACCTTGCTTGGCGTTGGCGATCTGTTGTTCGCGCAAGATGACGATGCGGCTGCGGAAATCGGCGATCGTGAGCTGTAGGCCCTCCGTCAGTGAAATCTTCGGTGAAAAGTTCAAGAGCTCGCGGGCACGCGTGATGTCGGGCTGCCGGTGTCTTGGATCATCGCTGGGCGCCGGCCTGTTGACGAGCTGCGACTCGGATTTCGTCAGGGAGAGGACCCGTTTCGCCAGTTCGAGAATGGTAAATTCACCAGGGTTTCCCAAATTGATGGGACCAGAGAATGCGGCGCGGGTAGCGATCCGATAGATCCCCTCGACAAGATCGTCGATATAGCAAAAGGAGCGGCTCTGAGATCCATCTCCGTAGATGGTCAGTGGCGCACCACGGAGTGCTTGCACCGCGAAGTTGCTGATGACCCGGCCGTCGTCGAGGGCCATGCGGGGACCATAGGTGTTGAAGATACGAATGATGCGGGCGTCCAGACCCCAGCGTCGGTGGGCATCGTGCAGCAAGGTCTCCGCACAGCGCTTGCCCTCGTCGTAGCAGGAGCGGTCGCCGATCGGATTGACGTTGCCCCAATAGCTTTCCGGCTGGGGATGAACGAGCGGATCTCCGTAGACCTCCGACGTCGACGCGTGAATGACGGTACAGGGGCGACCGCGGGCCATTTCCACCACGCGTTGGGCACCCAAGACGCTGGTCGTGAGCGTCGCGTAGGGATCGTGCTGATAGTGAATCGGTGAGGCGGGGCAGGCGAAGTTGAAGATCAACTCGGCGTAGACGCCAAGCGGTTCACGAACGTCACCGATCTCGAAGTGAAAATGTGGGTCGCGCCGCGCGTTCTCCAGATTGCTCAAGTCGCCCGTCATCAGGTTGTCGAGACCGACCACCTCAAACCCCTCGGCGAGCAAACGATCCACCAAATGGGAGCCAACAAAGCCAGCCGCGCCAGTCACGAGTGCGGTTCGTCTGATTGCGCCGAGGCCCATGGACGCGACATTGCCACAACGATTAGGGGGAGTCTCGTGTGATCGCGGGCGGACAGCTGTGCCAGGCTGTGCCAGTAGGAAGAGCGTTCTCCGGTCGTGACCGAGCCCGTTATTCAATACTTAGCCAGTTTCCGTTCGGCATGATAAGTGCATAATTGAAAAGAGGAGCTTTACATGCTGCGTCGTTCGCCAATTTCATTCGAGTGCAAATTCCTGGTCGCCTTCGGGTTGGTTTTGGCGGCGTGCAACTTCAATCCTCAGCCTCAGCCGCCTGGCTTGCAAGCCGGTGGGTCCACCAGCGGCGCGGGTGGCTCACAGGCGAGTACCGGAAGCGGAGATGTGTCGAACAGCGCGGCGGCGGCGGGCCCGAGCGCGAGCGCGAGCAGTGGCACCCAAGGTTCCGGCGGCGCTGGTGGAGCGGGTGGCGCCGGTGGAGCGGGTGGCGAAGTTGGAGAGGGTGGCGCCGGTGGAGCCGGTGGCGAAGCTGGAGCGGGCGGCGAAGCTGGAGCGGGCGGCGAAGCTGGAGCTGGCGGCGAAGCTGGAGCGGGCGGTACCCCGTGAGCTGGCGTGGTTGGCAACACCTGCGTTTGCTCGCGGTCGTGGCATTCTGCGCCGGGCCTGTGTCGTGTATCTTCAACCCACAGCCCCAACCTCCAGGAGCCAATAGTGACAGTGGCTGCGGTAGCGAGAGTCGTACCGGCGCGTCCGATGATGGCCAGGCCTCGTCTGCGTCGACCAGCGGCGGTTCGGGCGCTGCGGGCAGCACGAGCGGGGCAGGCGGAGTCGACGCCTCATCAGGTGGAGCTGGCGGCGGCGCAGATGCCGCCGGAGCTGGCGGCGGCGCAGATGCCGGCGGAGCTGGCGGAGCGGGCGGAGCAGGCGGAGCAGGCGGAGCAGGCGGAGCAGGCGGAGCGGGCGGAGCCGGCGGCAGTTGAGCGCCCGCGTTTCAGTGTTCGATGACCGTGATGGCCATGTCGTAGTAGCAGGCCACAGCGGCGCGTGACCCGTCGGGCGCCGTGGCGACGCGAGAGGCGCCTCGTCCCGTGTCGATGGTGGCGCTGACGCGCAGAGGTGAGCCGCTCAGGATGACCGCTCCTGATTCTTTGGGGGGCCACTGCTCTCCACCGAGAGCGACAACCAAGTGGTCCCCTTGTTTCGTGACGGCCGCATGGCTGGGCGTTCCCGCGAGCATGATCGTGCTGCTTTTCTCGAAGCGCTCGACGTCGATAACCGTCGCGGTATGGCTCTGTGCGTTGATCACGACGCCGATGGAATCGTTATGCATGAAGAACGCCGCGATCGGCCCCCGGTCGATCGTGATGACGCGCTGCTCCGTCTGTTGGTCGACGCGCAGCAAGCTGGCTGTGTTCGCGACGTGATCGACGAGGATCAATCGGCGACCGTCGAGAGAGATGGCACTCTGTCGTGGATCGCGTCCGACAGCGATGCTTCGCCGTGTGGCGCCGAAGGGGGACTCGGCTGGGTCGAACAGATCGAGCCACGCCCCCCCAGGTTGCCCCGCGTAGGAGAGTCGGCCGATCGCTCCGATTGCCGGATGGCCGTCGGCTTGGACCACGAGCAGTTGGCGGGTCTCATGTGGCAGGCGAATGTTGTCGCGCCGGTGTCCGTTCTTTAGGTCAAACCAGGTCAGCCGGCGGCCGCGACTGGAGGCGGACACGGCTGTTTTCCCATCCGGGAGCGCGACCACGTCGGCCGGGTTGGCACCGACAGGCACGAGCACAGGATCGCGCTCCCATGCGGTGACGTCGATGATGGGGATCTGAGCCGCATCTGTTTTCCGGATCACAGCGAGGTAGCGATCGTTGAGTAGCCGAAGGCGGTCCCCCTGCGCGGGGACCTTCATCATGTGGACGATCTTCTTGCTCGCAACATCGTAGGCGCGCACCGACGCATCGTCGCCGCTGACGTACAAGGTCTTGTTGTCGCTACTGAAGACGAGGTCGAGTGGGTGGACATCGAGTTGAATCGAGCCGGATCGCCACGGCGGCGAATCGGCGGGGGCTGAGGTTGCAGTGCTAACGGCGGCATGGGGCGAAGTCGGCGGGGCCTTCTTGGTCGTACTGCCGATGGCCGTTGGACTCACCCGCATCAGAGGCGGTGCCTCCCCGACGGGCGAAGGACGGCTCGAGGTCAGCACGGCGAGTACGGCGACGACAGCCGCAATCACCAAAGCCAAGGACCGGGAAAACCGCGACGCGTGCCGACCCTGCGGCTGGAGCCAGCGTTTGCAACCTCGGCATTTTTGGGCTCCTACGACCACCATCGTTCCGCAATACGAGCAGCTGTGGCGCCGTGTTGTGTCGCTGAGCAAAATCTCGGACTCGGCAACATTTTTCTCGTCGTTCATTTCAACACCCAAGCGACCTTGGAGCGATCGGAGAGGACGAGGACGGTCGTGCCCTTTGGGCTGAGGCGGACGCGGTGAGGTTCAGCGGGCAGGCTGTGAAGTCGAGCGGTGCCCTCCGACAAGTCGATCACCGCGATGGCCCCCTTCTTTCCTTGAGGCAAGGCGGCGATCGCTTGCGTCCCGTCGGGGCTGATTGCGAGATCGCTGACGCGGACGCCCAGAGCGATCCGCTGATGGCGCTCATGGGTATCGAGATCGATGACATCTATTGCGTGACCGGCGTTGCACCTCACCAAGGCTCGCCGACTCCGACGCACCAAGCGTACCGCCTCGGGTTGTTCGCATGTGTCGAGTCGCCGCACTTGGCGAACGGTGCCTGAGGGTTGATGCTGCTGTACCAAGATTTCGCTGCTCTTGCGCAGCAGGAGATAACTCGTCTTGCCGTCGGGCAGCATCAGAATGTCGACGGCGTTTTCTGTCATTGCGGATCGCACGCGATCCTGCTGCGTCGGAAGGCGGCTCGGATCAAAGCCGTACATCGCGCCGTAACGCGTGGCGATGGCGGGCGGGTCCATGCCTCCCAAGGGCACGCGCCCAGTCGTCACGATGGCCCGTTTTCCCGAGTCGTCGATCGCGACGGGGCCGACAGGGTCGTCGCCGAAATGGAAACGGCTGATCTCGGCGTGGTAGTCGGTGGCGATGATGGCCGCTGAGCGTACCGATGGGATCGAGGCGGTGACGCGCCAGCCCGCTGCGCCCAGACTGAAGGAGTCGATGGCGCCGCCCATTTCAAGCGACTTGAGCACGCGCTCACTGGCGGCGTCGATGACGTAGATTCGTTCGGGTGCCGAAGCGTAAATCATCTTGCCGACGCGGAAGAGCTTCTGCGCTTGCGGTGCATCGCTGATGAGGCTGCGGAGCTGGCCGTTGCGTGCGTTGATGATCTGCACCCCGTGCAGATGGGAGACGGCGATGCGTTCTTCGTCGAGGACCAAGGCATCGACGAAGTCGTCGGGAAGTTGTATGGGTCCGGCGATGCGTGGACTGTTGCCAAGATGTGCGACGTCATTCGGTGTTTGCCAAACGCATTTCCCGAGCTGACAGCTCTCGCTTGCCCAGCACGGATTGTCGCAGACGGCTTTTGCTGTGGCTGGCCCGCTCAATCGGCGCGGAGGCTGATAGCGCTCGGGGGCGAGATGGCGCAAAGCAATGCCGGCCACGAGCAAGGAGCCGACCAATCCTATGGTCACCGTGGGCCGCCAATGCTGCCGCCACCAGCCCTCGCGTAGCGTGGGTGGAGGGGCGACGGACGCCGGGCTGGCGGCCGCGAAGTCGAATTGCCCTGGGTGCTCGTCGCAATGGGGGCACACCTGTTGCTCGCTACCGATACGTTCCAGACAAACGACGCATCGGGTGTCGTCACGTTTTGGCTCGGTGCTCATCTGCTCGATGGTCTAGTCGCTGGGCTTGGACGGGCTTGGCGGTGGGGTCGCCGAGGTTTGAGGAGTGGCGCTGGCGTCGCTGAGTGGATCGGCGAATTTGTAATCGATCCGTGCAGGCAAGGCCTTCTCGGTCGTCTCGCTTACCACATCGCCAAGAAAGCTGCGCCATTGTACCGTGTAGGACCCTGCCGGGAGGCTGCCGAGGGTAACGACCTCGTCAGGCTCAACCCACGCGACTGCAACGCCGTCGAGCAAGAGATACAGAGCTCGCTCGCTGCCGTTCCGTAAACGACTCCGTTTTGCGGAAACGGGCTGGCTACCACGTAGGGCGGCGCGCTCGTCGCCGGTGAGAAGAAGGCGGCTCTTAGGCAGCGGCAGAGCCCGCGTGCTGGCCTTTGCCCCGGCAGGTGGAACGACGATCCGGTTGGTAGCTGGGACAGGATTGAGCTGTATGCGCGTGACCTCAAACCAATTCCCGCTCCTGACGGTGTCGTCCAGACGCCAGCGGTAACTTGCGAACAGGGGGACTTCGCCGGCCTGGCAAACCTTGCTCGAGGGATGAATTCCAACCAGCTCCACGAAGAGGCGGCATAAAAGAGGTCCACTTTGCGCGGCTTCGGGAAGCAGCGCCACTTCGAGATCGAGCTCTCCGATGGGTGAGGTGAGCAGCCACTTCTTGGTGGCACGGTCAGCGCGTCGACTGGCGCCCTTCTTCGTAAATTGTCCTGTTGCGAGAGGGACCACATCTGCCCGACCCTCGTCGAGCAGCGGGCGCACGCTCCCCGGCGCCAGAACTCGATAAAAGGAATGTCGGGGCCAGCTGAGGACGGTGCCGTAGTGCGATTTGAGCGCGAGAAGTTCGCTGCCCGCTGGGACGCTGAAACCGCGGGACGGCAGGGCGATGCGCATGCGTCCATACGTTCCAGTTGAAAGGTCGATACGCCAATCGGCCGCCGTCGCCTTCTTGGCTCGGCCCACGCCTTTCGGGCTTGCGTCGGTGGCCGGATCGGGACGCCCCCGCCACGTCCAGCCACCTGATAGGACGACGTTGCTGATCTCCTCTTTTTCGTATGGACGAACTCGGCGGACGCTCCCGTCGAGCGTGAACGACGCGGGCGGCGGTGCGGGACTTGCGCTGGATGCAGAGGCACTCGAACGCCCTCCAGGAAGGACGCGCACCGCCTCCACAGGTCGGGGCGTGTCAGGGGCGGTGCCATCGCTTTGAGATGTCGATGAGGCTGTCGATCGTACCGGCCGAGGACCCGGTTGAAACCCAGTGGGTTCGCACGCCCCCAAGGCTAGGCTTGATATGCCGAGCAAACATGCCCTGCGCATCGTTCGTTTGAAGTCGAATAGCAGCTCAGCCATGGGTGTCCTGGCAAGCTTGCATATGTAGGTAACTTGCCCACATTGTTGCCGATCTCCGTCCAGTAGGCGTACCATTTTCATCGTGCGGATCAGAGTGGCGCCATCGGTTGCGGGGCTTGCGGGCCTCATCGGATTGATTTTGTTGATGTCGGGTTGTGCGCAATCACCTACTCAGCGGCTGCAAGGCCGATGGGTCGGTGAGAGCCTAGAGAAATTTCCGACGGACCAGATAAAGCGTGCAGAGGACTGGGCCGCAGGCACCAGTTTCTCGTTCGATGGACGACGAGTGACGGTGGCCATCGCTACCGAACCCCCACGGCGAGGAACGTTCGAGATCGCGAAGGTTGACACGACGCGCATCCATTTACGTTTCTTGCGCCCTCACGGTGCAAAGGACGATGTTCACTTCGAGTTTATCGGCAAAGAGCGCCTGCGCTGGAGCTTGGGCGATGGTCGGAGCATCGTGTTGCGCAAGGCCCAGAATTAGCTAAC
>JAPYTK010000131.1 GCA_029941785.1 Polyangiaceae bacterium
GCAACCTCGACCCACAGCTCTCGATCGACATCCTAGGCCTCTTCGAAGACATCATCGACACGGGTTCGACCGTCATTTTCGCGACGCACGATCGTTCCCTGCTCGACGTCCGGCCGCGCCGCGTCGTGGTGCTCGATGATGGGAAGGCTATCGATGCCCAACAGGGGCTGGACATCGTCGACATTGGCGAGGAGGGCTTGCTCGCTGCTGGGTAGCGTGCGCGCGAGACCGATGGCAGACCGGCGGGCATATCGATTTCTCGGCACCTGGCGTGCCGGGCGAAGCAATTGGCGCGTGCAGGCGCAGAGCGTGTTCTCGGTCGCCGTTGCCTTCGTGTGTCTCGCCTCGGCGCTATTGGTCGTCACCAATCTCGCTCAGGTTCGGGATCGGTGGTCCCGCGCTGGGCGCGCCACGGTGTACCTGCGCGACTCAGTCACGCGCCAGGATGTTCGTGCCCTCGTAAAGGCTCTCGAAGCGACGCCCGGCATCTCCCGGGTCCGCTACGTGCCGCGTGAGATGGCACGACGCCAGGTGGTATCGGAGGGCGACGACAAACTCGCGGCCCTTCCTGCCGAGGCTTTTCCCGAATCCATCGATCTGGGTTTCGACACGAGCATCGGCGAGATGGAGCTCAGCCTCGTCGCGCTGAAACTCCGCGCGCTTCCCACTGTGGCAACTGTCGATACCTACCAGAAGTGGACCGAGCGACTGTCGAAGCTGCTGAGCGGGGGCGTCACCGCGAGTCTTTTCTTGGCCTTGGTGGTGTTTGGCGCTGTCGTCAGCGTCGTCGCATCGACCATGCGCTTGTTGCTCGAGCGGCGTCGACTGGAGGTTGAGGTCTTGCGTCTGGTGGGGGCTACGACTCGCTTTGTGTGCCGACCGTTCATCATCGAGGGAGCCATTCAAGGGGCAGCCGGCGCCGGGCTCGCCGTGGTGTTGTTGGGCTTTCTCTATGGGTTGGTTCGTGGTCGTTTTGATGATGAACTAGCTTCCCTGCTCGGAATCTCTCCAGCCTTCCTTCCTCTATCGTATGTGGTGGGCATGCTCATCGTCGGTGCGACGCTCGGCGGAATGACGGCGTGGTTGAGCCTGCGCAAAGCGGTGAAGGCTTGAGACGGGTGTGGCTGGCGCCGCTGGCCGTGCTACTCGCTGCCACGACGGCCGGTGCTTACGTTCCTCGTGATCCGATGCGAGGCCGCTCTGCCGATGCGGTAAAGTCTTCCACGAGCGTGGATGTGCGCGACTTCAAGCGATTGCTCGTGGAGCTCGACGCCAAGGAGCGTCGACTGACCGCCGAACTCGCTGCTAGCAGTCCGAAGCTCCAGATGATTCGGCGCCGAATGATCGCTCGTGGCCGTGCCTATTATCGGCTCGTGAAAGCCGGTCTTCTGCCTGTGGGCGGCGGCTTTGATGCGCTCGTCGATCACGCGACGCGTGTCGAACAATTGCGTGACGCGCTCGCCGCCGATATCAAGGCCACCGAGCGTGTCGAGACGGAGGGCGTCGAGCTCGCGAAGAAGCTTCGCCGGGTTCGGGCCGAGCGTGCTCCATTGGCTTTGCAGCGGCAGGCTTTCGCCCAGGCGCGGAGCGCCATGCAACAAGCTGAAGAACGCCGGGCTGCCTTCCAGCGTGCCTTTGGGGATTCGGACACGGAGCCTCATGTCGCCATTTACGGCGCCGACAGCAGCTCTGGTCTCACGCGGTCCGTTCGGAGCTTTCGCGAACTCCGCGGTCGGTTGTCGTTTCCTTTGGCTGGTCGTGCAGAGCTGCTGACCGGCCCCTCACCAGGTCGTGGGATCACCTTGCTCGTCAGCCGTAACGCGCAAGTACGCAGTGTGTACGCCGGCCGAGTGAGTTTTTCCGGTCACACGGATCATGGTCAGACTGTCGTGGTGGATCACGGTGGTGGATACTACAGTCTATACGGCGAATTGCAGCATGTGGATGTTCGGCGCGGCGACGATGTCGAAGAGCGAGGAGAGATCGCCTGGGTGCGTCGAGAGGGAGGCCAGGACCCCAAGCTGTACTTCGAATTGCGTCGGAACAAGGCCATTCTCGATGCGTCCGCATGGTTGGGCCTGTAGTCGTGCGCCGCAGCGCACGAGTCAGGCCGCTGCGCTCCCGGGCGGACTCGGCGCGACGCCCGAGATCGTGAGAGCGTCAGTCAGGACAAGGTACCAACGGCAGCTTCGACCCGCTCTCGAAGGCTGTCGTCGTCGATGAGGCCACTGATGGCTGCGATGTCCATGTACAGCGCGCGATCGTCGGTGAGCGGTGCGACGTGCTGACGGATGATGTCGCGAGCGGCCAGAACGCCTTCACTCGGCTTGAGGGGTTTGCGCTGATCGACCCCTTCGGCAGCGCAGAGCAACTCGATCGCCAAGGAATTGGTGACGTTGGTGACGATTTGATCGAGTTTGCGCGCGCTGATACTGCCCATGCTGACGTGATCTTCCCGGTTCGCGCTCGACGGGATCGAGTCGACGCTAGCGGGATGCGACAATATCTTGTTTTCGCTGACGAGCGCCGCGCTCGCGACCTGCGCGATCATGAAGCCTGAACACAGCCCGCTGTCCGGCGCGAGGAAGGGGGTGAGGCCGGTTGACAGCGAGGGATTGACGAGTTGCTCGACCCGGCGCTCGCTGATGTTCGCAAGTTCGGCGGCCGCCATCGCGGCCAGGTCCAGAGCGAGGGCGAGCGGTTGGCCATGAAAGTTACCACCGCTAAGTATGTCCGGCTCTCCCTCCCCGTACACGATCGTCGGATTGTCCGTGACGCTGTTGAGTTCTCGACGGACCACCTCGCGTGCCCAATTGAGCGCGTCGCGTGTGGCTCCATGGACCTGCGGCATGCAGCGCAGGGAATAGGGGTCTTGCACTTTGGAGCAATCGACGTGGCTCGCCATGATTTGGCTATCCTCGAGTAGAACCCGCAAGTTTTTCGCCGTCTGCGCCTGGCCGGGATGCGGGCGGACCGTCATGAGTCGTTCGTCGAAGGGACGCTTGGATCCCTTGAGCGCCTCGAGTGACATGGCCCCCGCGATGTCGGCCACCGTACACAAGCGCCGAAGCTGACACAGGGCGAGGGCCCCAAGGCTCGCCATGTACTGAGTGCCGTTGATGAGCGCGAGTCCTTCTTTGGCGGCCAGCACGATTGGCTCGAGGCCGGCTTGTTCCAAGGCCTCCCTGCCGGGCATGAGTTGGCCTTCGAAGTGGGCCTCACCTTCGCCGATGAGGGTCGCGGCGAGGTGCGCCAGGGGTGCGAGATCGCCGGAAGCACCCACCGAGCCCTGGGCAGGGATCCGCGGGCTGACGCCCCGATTGAGCATGTTCACGAGCAGATCGACGACTTTCTGCCGCACTCCGGAGTGACCTTGCGCGATGACTTGCGCACGTAGCACCATCATCCCGCGCACTTGTTCGATCGACAGGTCAGGTCCGACCCCGCAACAGTGACTCAGCACGAGATTACGCTGCAATTTTAGGATATCGCTGGCACTTACTCGCGTCTCGGCAAGAGCTCCAAAGCCGGTGTTGACGCCGTAAACGGCGGGCGCCTCGTCTCCGGCATCCGCTAGTTTGTCCACCACCGCGCGCGCTGCAGCGATGCGTTTCCGCGCATCATCCGCTACCACGGCTCGCTTCTTTCCGCGCGCGAGAGCTTCGAGATCGCCCAGACCGATGGGTTGGCCGAGCGCTACCGGGAGAACGTGCTCGTCGATCATGCATGGCGGTGTGCCACAGCCGCGTGCCGGTGGCCATCGTGCAGCGCTTGCCCTATCGTCTCCACGTCATGTCCAACCGCTCTTCGTTTGCGATGTTCTTGACCTGCGCCAGCCTTGCAGCGCTCGGTATTTCTTTCCCTGCGGGTGCTGCGGAAGAGTCGAAATCGGCACCCATGGAATCTGACTCCGCCGCTAGTGGGGCGACAGATTCGCCGCGTGAGGACATTTCGTCCAAATCGAGCGCGGTGGCCACCTTGCCTCCCACCTGGCTGGTCGACGATGGCCGGATACCCGTGCCTGCCGCCACGGCCGAGTCGCTCTCGGTGGTGGCCCGCGGCGCGCTGCAGATGCGGTTTCGAACCACCAGCGCTTTGCCCTTGATGGCGCCGCTCACTCCGACCGAGGAGGCCGCTGACTCTCTCGGCCAGCGGCACGCTCTTCACCAGTGGCTCCGCATCACCCCCCGCATCCGTTATCGCGACCGCATCGAACTGCTCGCCGAGCTCGATTTGATTCGGGGGATGATGATCGGTCAGACCACCCAATGGGTCGACGCCGTCCGGGACAGCGACAGCACCAAGGAGCTGGAGGCCGCACGTCTTCGGCAACTGTACCTTCAGTACATGACGCCTGTCGGCATGTTTAGGATCGGGCAACAGACCTCGCATTGGGGAATGGGGCTGGTGGCGAACGACGGTGACCACGCGACGACCTTCGGCGATCCTCGGCGGGGCACAATCAGCGAGCGCTTGCTCTTCGCGACCCGACCGCTCGGTCCCTCTCATCCGCTCGAATTGGCGGTCGCCGCCGATCTCGTCTTCGAGGATGCGCGCGCCAATTTGTTGGAAGGCGATCGAGCGTTGCAAGGCGTAGTGGCTTTGCGGTGGCGAACGCCCCGCTTGACTCTGGGCGTTTACAGCGTGACCCGAAACCAGCGCCGACTGGTCAACACGAGCACCCAGACGCAGTTCAACGAGTTGTTGCGTGTCCATGTTATCGACGCGGCTCTGTCATTCAATGCGCCCGTGCCTGGTATCGATGCGTTCTTGTTTGGTGATGCCGAGGTGGCGGTGGCCCGTGGTGACACGGACGCGATTCGCAGCATCATTCAGGCGGCCTCGGGACAGCGTGAGCGAATTGCGGCACAAGGAGCGGCGGCTCGGATCGGCGTTGTGCGGCAGGCCGAAAACGCGGATGGGAAATGGGGAGACTTCAAGTTGGCCATCGAGTGGGGCTACGCCTCAGGCGATGCGGATCCGGGAGACGGGACCAGCCGTCGCTTCACCTTCAACCAGAACCACAACGTCGGACTCATCCTGTTTGACCACGTCATGGCCTGGAAGACCGCACGTGCTGCGACGCTCGCCGCGGATGCCGGCTTGGTCGGACGAGCGGCAGCAGGCTCGCAGTTCATGTCTTCGGACGGCGGTGTGTTTGGATCGACCTATCTCTACCCGACGGCGGTCATCCGACCGCGAAGCTGGATCGACTTGAAGGTGGGCGCCGTGTTCGCTCAGACCACGTCTGACTTCGTCGACCCCTTGCGTTACGGGGCGCAGGGAAATTTTCGTAATTACGATAATGGGGATCCGAGGAAGCATGACCTCGGTGTCGAGGTGGATGCGGGGGCGGACGTTCGCATTCCGTTGGGCCGTGCTCTTCGTCTCACTCTCGGGACCGAGGGCGGAGTCTTCTTTCCGGGTGGCGCTTTCGACGATGACACCGACAAGAGCTTGCCGCTGCAATACCTCGTGCGCGGGAAGATGGGGCTTCACTACTAGAGGGCAGGACCGGTGCCGCGATGAGATACTACGTGACCATTGGGGCGGGTGAGGAACTCGCGATCGACGTGAATCGGCGCCCGGGCGGCCGGCTTGAGGTGACGGTAGACGGCCGTGAGGTCGAGGTGGACGCGGTCGATGCGGACGGGGCGGTCAGTGTGAAGGTGGGTTATCGGGTCTTCGATCTTTGGCTCGAAGGAGACGGTGCCAAACTTCGCGTGACGGCCGACGGTCAACGAACCGCGGCTTTCGTGCAGAGTGAGCGTGCCCGTGTGGCGACCCAGGCGTCACGAAGTGGTGGGTCCGTTGGCGACGAAATCTGCGCGCCGATGCCCGGCCGGGTCGTCAAGTTGCTGGTCGAACTCGGTGAACATGTGGGGCCGAAGACCCCGGTCGTCGTGGTTGAGGCGATGAAGATGGAAAACGAGCTATGCACGGAAGGGGGCGGTGTCGTCACGGAGATCGGCGTGACGGTCGGCGAGAACGTGGAGAGCGGTGCGGTGCTGTTGCGAATCGGTGCTCCTGGCGAGGAGACATGATCGTTTCTCGTTTGCGTTTGGCCAACCTACCCACACCGCTTCAGTGCGTGCCTCGTTTGGGAGAGCAACTGGGCATCGATCTGTGGGTCAAACGCGATGACGCCACGGGGGGGCCGGAGGCTGGAAACAAGATCCGCAAGTTGGAGTACCTACTCGCCGACGCGCTCGACCGTGAGGCGGACATGGTGATCACCTGCGGCGGTGTGCAGTCCAATCATGCCCGGGCGACGGCCACCCTCGCGGCGCGGCTCGGCTTGCGATCTCTTCTTTTTCTACGCGATACGTGCTTGAGCGATGACGATGAGGGACGGGGGATCCCCGTTCGTCGGACGGCTCGGTCACTCGATGGGAACTTGTTGGTCGATTGCATGGTGGGGGCCGAGGTGCGCCTCATCACGGCGGCGAGCTACCGGCGCCGTCACGAGCTGATGGAGGCAGCAGCCGAAGGAGCGCGCCGCCTGGGCGCGAGGCCCTACGTGATCCCGGAGGGCGGCTCCAACGGTCTGGGAGCGTTGGGATATGTCACCGCGATGAGGGAGGTTCGACAACAGCTCGATGAGGTTTCCGATCCGCCTTTCGATCTCATCGTTCACGCGTGTGGTTCCGGTGGGACTTCAGCGGGGATCGCCTTGGGGGCGGGGCTGTATGGTGTTGCGGATGCGTCTTGGTCGATGGCGGTGTGCGACGACGAACCGACCTTCGAAAAACGCATTGAGGAGATCATGGTCGAGGCGCGGCAGCTCGATAGCGAGTTGGGGCAGCCATGTGCTTGGTCGGTCGATGCTTCAGCGAAAGGGCCGGCTTATGCGAGGAGCTCTTCGGAGCAGCGCGACCGCATCATCGAAGTGGCTCGGCTCTCTGGCTTGATTCTCGATCCTGTCTACACGGGCAAGGCTCTCGACGGCTTATGGCGTCATTGTGCTTCGGGCCGGCTGCAGGACAAGCGCGTGCTATTCATTCATACCGGGGGATTGCCCGGTCTGTTGGCGCAAGCGACGGTGATGGACGAGAATCTGCGGCAGGAAAACGACGAATGAAGGCTGTCTCTTTGAACCCGAGTTTCATGGCGTTTCTGCTCGTCTTGTCGAGCGGGTGTGCGAGCACGGGCACAACGCGGAGTAGTCGTATGCCATCGGAGCAGTCGGGCGAGGAGGTTCACTCTCTCGAGCCGATCATCGTCAAGGCCTACACGGCCGAACAACTCTCAGCCGAGTTTGACGAGGCGCGTGTCATCCTGATGGAGGACCGCTACGCCGAAGCCGCGCCGCGTTTCGAGCGGCTCAGCAAGTTGGCGACGGATCCTCGCCTCGTCGCGTTGGCTTTGTTCAATGCTGGCGTGGCGTACGAAGGCATGGGAGATCGACAACAGGCCCTCGTGCGACATCGCGAACTGTTGGGGCGTTATCCGCGTTCCCGCGTGGTGAAGGCCAGCTTGGTGCGGATCAGTCGTTTGCTTGGTTACTTGGAGCGCTGGCCTGAGCTCGAAGAGACGGCCAGCCTCTTGCTTGCGCGAAAGAGCTTGCCGGTGATGGACCGCATCGAGGCCTTGGGGGCTCTTGCGCTCGCCTTGGTGGCGCAGGGACGACTCGATGACGCGCAGCGATTCGCCAATCGGGCCCGGGATATCATCGAAGAAAATCGTTTTGGTCAGGCCGGTGTGCCGCCCGTGCAGCTCGCCCAGGTGGCATTTGCGGAAGGGGAGGTTCGGCGTGTCCGCAGCGAGCGAATCAAGCTCGTGCCGGTTCCTGCCAACTTCGTGGAAGTGCTCGAGCAGCGTTGTGGCGCCTTGCTCGACGCGCAGCGCGCCTATATGGACGCGATGCGCAGTCGTGACGCCCACTGGTCTGCCATGGCAGGGTTTCGGATTGGGCAGCTCTATCAGCAGCTCCATCGCGAGGCGATGCAGATCCCTTCGCCAGCGGAGGCTACGCAAGCCAAGAAGCAACTCTTCGAAGGGGCTATGCGCTTGCGTTATCGGATCCTTCTCACCAAGGGACTCAAGATGATGGAGGCGACCTTGCGTATGGCCCAGCGCACGAAAGAGTCATCGTTTTGGGTGAACCGCGCGCGCGAGGCGAAGCAACAAATGGAAGGTGCGCTGGCCGACGAGAAGGCGGCGCTTGCGAAGCTTCCTTACACCGAAGCGGAGATCCGCGAGGCCTTGGAGCGGCTCAAGACGCGCCCCAAGAATTGATCTTTCGCTAGACGGTGCGCAGATGGCTGCTGCGCTTGCTGTGATACATGGCGGCGTCGGCCTGTTCGATGAGCTCCGCCGCATTCGCCGTATCGCTCGTTGTCGTTGCGATGCCGAAGCCTGCCTCCAAGCAAAGCTCCTGTCCCTCGGCGAGCCGTAGTGGCTCGGTGCGTAGGGTATGACCGATGCGATCGATGAGCGCTTGGCCACCCTCGCTGGTCGTGTGGGGCAAGAGGAGGGCAAATTCGTCACCGCCGAGTCGGCACACGAAGTCGACTTCCCGCGCTGCACCTACAAGGTACGACGCGAGCGTACACAAAGCTGAATCGCCAATTGCATGACCCCAGGTGTCATTGATTTGTTTGAAGCCGTTGAGATCGATCATCACCACGCTGAACGACGCTCCGTAGCGTTGCCAACGGGACCACTCTTGTTTGATCCGTTCGTCGAAGCGCCGGCGGTTGCCGAGACCGGTGAGCGGATCGGTGTAGGCAAGTTCCTGGAAAGCCAACAGTTCTTCGACCTGCCGTCGCAATCGCTGGTTGTCGTCCCATAGCCGCTTGGCGAGAGCCCGGTAGGAGTCCGGCTCGCGCCTTGTTCGACGTACGCCGGTGTCTGTCCACGCCTCGGGCTCGATGACATTTTGCGCGTGAGCGGGTCCTTGATGCATGGATAGGAATCATCGCAAGGATGATGCCAAGGCGAAGTTGGTCCGGTCCGCTGCCGCGAGCGGCTCCTGGTGGGCAAGGCGTGGCGCGGAATCGTGTCGTCGTTACCAGGCGAGGATCGTGAGTGACACCATGTCGACTTGACCGAAATGATCGAACAAGGCATCGCCGACGCATACCCGCCAAGCTCCGACCGGCGACTCGCCCTTGAAATCCTTCAAGCCCGTACCGGGTCCGGCGCCCGCGTTGGGCGACCAGGCACACTTGTTGTCGTCTTTGCACACCTCGTTCCACGCCCAGAGCCCGTCGCCCATTTGCTCGGCATCGTTCACGGCGTCGTCGTCGAAGAGCACGGGGTAATTCATGTCGAGGTTCGAACTGTCTCCGCCCGAGGCCATAAATCCGTCGTCAACCATCTCTGCGTAACCCGGTAGATTCATCAAGGTCGTCACGGTGAGTTTGGGGCTGCGTACTTTGATGATCAATTCACCGATGTGATCGTGGTCGATTCCCAGCGTGGCCTGGACCCATTGGATGTCGTCATGTCCAGTGTCTGGCACCATGACCGAGATGCATTCCATACTCTCGAGCGAGCCGTCGTAAAGTCCGTACTTCAGCACCGCTGCGATCCCTGGTCCGACCGTGTAGGTGACGGGTTCAGTGGGTTTGCACATGCTCGGTTCGCCGTCGCAGTCGTAGCCCTTCTCGACCTGACAGCTGTTGCTGCATCCGTCACCATTTGCGGAATTCTTGTCGTCGCATTCTTCCGAGACTTCGATCTTTCCGTTGCCACATACGTTCATCGGCTCGCTTCCGCCTGCGCCGCCCATGCCTCCATCGCCGCCGGTGCCGCTTCCTGTCGAGCTCGTGACGGCGCTGTGCGTCGATCCGACCGACGCGGGACCGGCGCCTACGGTGTTCGGTCCTGCGGATCCTGCCGTGGTCGTCTCCGAACCGCATGCAGCCAACGCGACAAAGGCGGCAAGCCCACAGCCGAAGAAAACCCATTGGGCCCGATGTCCGGAAACCTTCTGCATGATCACATCATAGCCGCCCTTGGGCGAGCGGGACAGTCATGTGCGCAGGATTCGAAGCTGGACCCACTGTTGCTTGGTCTCCACTTGATGGAGACATTCGCCGCTTCCTCGTTCGAGCCAGCGGCAGGCGTCCGGCCGCTCGGGATGAATACTGCAGGAGGCCGTTGCGGCCTTGGCGTCGAATACGAGCGCGGCGCAATGTCCGTTTTCGAATCGCATGAAGCGAGTCTCCTGGGTGAGTCGCGTGAGGGCGAGGGCGTCGGCGCTCATCCGACCTTCATCCGCAGCGAAAACTCGGATCCATTCGGGGTCGTCACTAAAGCAGCAGCATCCGCAGGATGTGCACTCGGGTGCCGATGCGTTCGTTTGCGGGCTCACAAATCGAGATTATCGCGGATCAGAGCCGTACATCTACATGTGTTCCGCGGCGTAGCTGTTTGAGCCATTTCTTCTTTGCCTTGTCGAGCTTGCGCGCGCGGACGCGTTGCATCATTTCGCCGCGTGCCGCCTTGAGAGTCGTGTAACGGGAGGGCTGCCGGCTGTGGATCGTGAGAATGGCGATGGCATCGCGATAAGCAAACGGCTCGCTGATCTCGTCGATACGTGTACCCAGAGCAACCTTCTCGAGTTCTGGTGCGAGCTTCGGTTTACGACCTGCAAGATCTGCCTGCGATCCGCTCGGCGCTCGGATCCCCAGATCGCCTCCGCTGTCTCGTGTTTCGGGATCTTCGGAAAGTTGCCCCGCGACGTCCGTGAAGGGCTCGCCCGCTCGCACGCGCTTGGCTGCGCGGCGAAGCTTGGCCTTGGCCGCCCGAATGACGCTCTTGCTCGGCTTGTCTCCCACCCTCACGACGATCCATGCGGGTCGGTACAGTCGCGACTTCAGTTCTTGTTCGCGCACTCGCTCGTAGGTGCTCCTCAGTTCCTGTTGGGTGATGCGGAGCTGATTTTGCATCAATCGATTGAGCAGTTTTCCTTCCAGCACCTGTTTGCGAACTTCGCTGCGGTACTCTTGCTCTGTCATTCCTTCTTGCGCTCGCACGGTGGCGATGAGCTCAGTCACGCTGAGCTTAGCCGAGGAAGCGATCTTTGCCAGCGTTTCATCGACCTCGCGGCTGTTCACCGTTGTATGGGAGCGGGTGGCGGCGATGGACTCGAGATGTTCTTCGACCATTCTGTCGAGCAGCTGGTGGTACAGCTTGGACTCGGCTGCCGCTCGTTGCGGTCCGGCGGGAACGCGGCGGTGGAGCGACTCGAGAAAGGGACGTGATCGGGTGCGGAGGTCGGTGAGGAAGATCGCTCGTTCGCCAATCACCGCCACCACGCGCTCGACGACGATGGCGTCTGCGGTGCGCGTCGAAAAGACACCGAGAGCCAGGAGGCTTGCTAAAACCCATCGCTTGAACATGTTGTCCGGAGACCTAGCCCTACGAGGTCGTGAGAGCAAGTCGGCTGCCCCGCACGTAAACTTCGCGGACAGCCGCGCTCTCGTTGTCGAACAGGACTTGCGACAGCACATCGTCGAGCGAGGGGCCGGGTGAGCCGACGTCGAGAAGGATGAAGTCCGCATCCTTGCCTCTCTCAAGGGAGCCCGTATGTTCGTCGCAGTGGAGCGCTCGGGCGCCATCGATCGTGGCGAGTCGATAAAGCTGCCGCGTCTGGGCTGGGGACCCCACGCACAAGCTGTTGTCGTAGGCGCTCGCCATTGCGCGCCTCATCGAGAAGGCCCGCCCAGCGGCGACGTCACTCCCGAGCGCGACGGGGATCCCTCTCTTTTGGACTCGATTCAGCTTCATATGGCCACTCCCGAGAAAGAAGTTCGAGTCGGGACAATGCGCGATGGTTGCGCCTGCTTTGGCGGTACGGGCCCATTCGCTTGCCGATAAATGGATGGCGTGGGCGAGGATCGTGCGTTCGTGGACCAGTCCGGCGCGCTCATACACATCGAGATAATCGTGCGCATAGCCGTGGGCCTCGAGCGTCTTGTTCCCCTCTTCGTGCGTTTCCCCGATGTGCGTCTGCACGAGCAAGGTCGCCTCGTTGGCGAGTCGACCGGCGTCTTCGAGCAAGCCCTTGGAACAGCTCAGCGCGAACCGTGGCGTGATGCCGAATCGCAACCGTTGTCGATCGTAGTCGTGCCAACGTTTGATGAGCCGTTCGCACGCTTGGATGGCATCCCTCCGCTTGACTTGGAGCGCCTTGGGACAATGTTGGTTCATCAGCGTAAGACCGGCTACAGCCCGCATCCCCCGGTCGGCCAACTTCTCGAACAGGGCATGCGTGGCGCGCTCGCTCGAGCTGGAGAAGATGGCCGCGCACGTCGTGCCTTGGGTCAACATGCGGTCGATGAACTCGTCAGCGACGGTCCGCGCATACGGCGTCCGAGCGAACCGGGCCTCCTCTGGAAACACGCTATCTCTCAGCCACGCGAGAAGGGGACCGGTTGCTTGTCCGATGATGCGCGTCTGTGGGAAATGCGTGTGGGTATCGATGAACCCGGGTGCGATGACCCACGGTCGGACATCCCGGACCGGTCCCTTGTGCTTCCCCTTCATGCCCCGGAAATGGCCGGCGTAGACGATGGCTCCCCCGGCGCAGACCAAGGCTCCATCCCGATCCCAGCGCACGCCACCGTCAGCCTCGGGTGTGAGCAGCGGCCCCCGGAGGGCCCATGTCTCTTCGCGGGGCGGCGTCATGGTCTGCCATTGTAGTCCCGAACCGGGACCCGCGTGCCAGTTCTTGGGGTGCGCTCAAGGCAAGCGCCTGACGTCGTCGCTCCGCACCCAGCCTACTTGAAGTTCGCCGCCGCGAGTGTGCGCGACGAAGAGCCACCCTTCCGATTCGTCCATCGACAACAGGACGGTGCCCGGTGCCAGCGGTCCGATGACGGACGCCGCCGCCGCTCCGCGTTTGCGCAAGTCGGTTGCCTTGAGGACGATGGCGAGCTCCCGTGCACGATCTGTTTTCGCGGGGATGGCTGGTTCGAGGGAAGAATGGGCTCTGGAAGCACCGATGGCCGAACGTGCATCGTTGTCATTCCACGGTCCGATCGGAACGACGCCGCTTCCGTGCAGTGCACGCGCGATGAAGGGCTGCGCCGCGTGAGCTTGCCGCGAGGACAGCAGCAGCGGAGCGGCTGTCGCGAACACCAAGGATCCTGACAGCAATAACCCGATGACGGTGAGCCGGTGTGTCCATCGGCGAGCCCGTGGCGCGTCGGAGAGCGAGGGCTGCTGGTTGGGCGCGGACGTCTGTGCTGAAGCGGAGGCTCTCACTTTAATGGACCGTCGATCGGGCCAGCCGCGGCGGGAGGTACGGGGGCACTTTTTCCCTGATTGGCATTCGCGCAGCAGCGAAATCCCTGCTGATAGAACATGTGGTTTTCGTCGTGGGAGCGCGTCGTTGGCCGACAGCGTGTGCGTACGGGGCCCCAGTATCCACCCTTCAGTATGGAGGGTCGCTCATGTTTGCGAGCCGAGACCGTCCATTCGTCGATGTTGCCCGTCATGTCATACACACCAAACTCGCTACGGCACGCCCCTTGCGCTCCGGAAGCGTGTCCTTTCCAGAGGCGATCCATCTCCTTGCCCGCGGCCTTGCCATTGCGCGGCACCATCGACTGCTCGTTGTATGGCATCCACGTTCTATCGGTGACGCACTTTTTGGGGTCTCGGACGTAGCCGTTACCGTAGGGATAGGGCTTGGCCTGCTCGCCCTCGCAAGCGAAGGTCCACTCGTCTTCATTGCAGAGGCGTTTGCCCTGCTTCGCACAGAGCTTCTTCGATTCGTGAAAGTTGGCGTAGATGAGAGGATATTGTCCGCGGCGATTGGGATACTCGAAGCGGTCGATGCAAAAGCTCATCGCACGGGTGGGCAAGCCTTCTGCGATAGCTTCCCATTTGGCCCGGTCGAATCGCTGGCAGCGTTCTGGATAACGTTTTTGGATCCAGTCAACGCAGGTCGATATTTGAAGTTTGTCGATTCGCTTGGACGAGTAAGGGTTGTTGTCGGGCTCTTGTTTCATGTTCCCACGGACGTGCACCATGCCCGCCGGGCAGTCGCCGCGAGTCTTTTCTCGCGCGTCCGTGACATTCGCCTCTTCGTACCGGGTGGAGACGATTTGCCAATGTTTGCCTCGTACCGAACGCCAGGTGCGGCCGCTCGGCATCAGTGCATCGTAGCCGCTGGGCTCTCCCCAGGTCAGATAGCCAGAACGGACGAGAAAGAACATGCCACCGCCAGCGAAGGCGGCGACGACGAATCCACCGGCGACAATGTACTTGATGGTGTGGTCGTTCATGATTGACCTCTAGCCGAGTTGCACGCTCAGGGCGTTCATCCGCTTCAAGTCGTCCTTATGACTGTCCGACAGATCTTGGCGTTCTCGTGGATCGTGGTCAAGGTTGAAGAGGAGCAACCGATCTCGCTTGTTCCCCCGTCGAATGACCATCAGTTTGAACGGCCAGTCGATGACGCAGCGTCGGCGCCAGGCATGCGCGAGGATTGGCGTGTGGGGTGCTGTCAAAGCCCCTTGCGCGATGGCCTTCAGCGAGCGACCGGCCGAGTTTTCTAGGCTCGCGGTGGCGAGGTCCAGAATCGTCGGCGCAATGTCGAGCGTGCTGACGGCGGCCACTTTGTAGTGACCCCTTGCCGTCGATGAGCCGGCGATGAGAAGGGGAACGTGCAACATCTCGTTGTAAAGTTCGGTGCCGTGTCCACGGAAGCCGTGTTCATCAAAACCCTCACCGTGAGAACCGTGAACGATCCACGTGGTGTGCGCGGCCCGAGACCCAGAGCCAACGTGTTCGATCAAGGTCTTGAGCTGACGATCCACAAACGCGATCTCGCCATCGTAGCGGCCCGATCGCGAAGACCCAAAGTCGATGCCTTCATGGGCCAGGTATTTTTCGTGAGCGTCGAACAAATGAAGCCACAAGAACAGGGGGGCCTCTTGTTTGGCCATCCGATCGTACAGTTTCGTTGCCATCTGCACGGCGACCCGACCGGTCGTCATGCGTTCGGGATGAAAGTCACGAAAGGCCTGTTCGGAGAAATGATCGAAGCCCTGGTCAAACCCCAGATCTTTTCGTATCCAGGTGAAGGAACTGACGGCGGCGGTGTGATACCCCACAACTTTGAGCCGTTCGGCCAGAGTCACCGTTTCCGTCTTGATGGCCGGCCACCTGAGTTTCGTGCGCGCGGTTTTCGACAGGGGCTGGGTTGAGACCAGGGGCATCAGTGCTCGTTGCGTGTCGCTAGCGACCGCGAAGGCGTGGTCGAAGACGACCCCACGCTTGGCGAGCTCGACCAATGCGGGCGTGGTAGATTTTTCGTAGCCGTACAATGACGTGCGATCGGCTCGAACGGTGTCGAGCGTGACGAGAATGATGTCGGGTTTGGTCCGGGACTTGGTGTGCCGATCCCCAGATTTTACCCCTTGTCCTGGAGATGTTCCCCGGCCCTGGGTTGAGGCGGCGCTCGGAGCTGTTCCCGGCCGGACCGAGGCGCCGGGCGATAGGGCACGAGCTTCACTAAGTTTACCAT